>NZ_JACJSC010000001.1:333101-666203 GCF_014697575.1 Planktothrix sp. FACHB-1365
GCAATTACGGTGAATGGGCATTAACTTTAATACAATACAGAAACAGGATGGTTTCATTAGATGTTGAAGAGATTTAAGGGTTCTCGTCGTCAAGTTATCCCGGCTTTAAAACGGTGGTTATCTCATGAAGGTCGAGTCTTAGCAACTTCTTCTAGTGTGGCAGGAGTTGTGCTTCTAATTCGATTTTTAGGCGTATTACAACCCTCAGAATGGGCTTTGTTTGATCAATATTTTCGTTGGCGTCCCCTAGAACCTATTGATGAGCGAATTGTTATTATTGGCATTGATGAACAAGATTTACAAAAATATGGATTTCCCACTTCTGATGGCATTCTTGCTCAACTTTTAGAAAAAGTTAATGCAGCTAAACCCAGAGCTATTGGTTTAGATATTTATCGAGATTTACCCATCGAACCCGGACAAGCAGAATTAGAAAAAGCTTTTAAAACAATTCCTAATTTAATTGGGATTGAATTATTAGAAACTGACCGAAAAGATGGAGTTCGCCCTCCTGAAATTTTAAAAGATAAAAAAGAAATTGGGTTTAATAATTTAGCACGAGATGCTGATGGAAAAGTCCGAAGAGGTTTATTATATAGTGATACTGAAGATGGAGAAACTCACACCAGTTTTGCATTGAAGTTGGCTTTAATTTATCTCAAATATCAGGGCATTAAAGAAGAGTCTTATTCTCCAGACTCTAATGAGTTAAAACTAAAAAATACGGTATTTAATCGGTTTAAACCCAACGATGGCTCTTACATCAGAGCTAATGATAGAGGTTATCAATTTTTAGTCAACCTCCGAGGGCCATCGGGAACTTTTCCCAGTATTCCCATGCGAGATATTTTAGAAAATCGTGTCTCTCCTGATGTGATTAAAAATCGGATTGTAATTATTGGTTCTAAGGCGGCTAGTATTAAAGATTTTGAATTAACGTCTTATAGTGATGGGGTTTTTAAAGCCTCCGCACCCATTTATGGGGTAGAATTGCAAGCTCAATTAGTGAGTCAAATTATTAGTTCTGTTTTAGACGGTCGAACGTTAATTAAAGTCTGGCCTGAACCGTTAGAATGGCTGTGGATTTTCGGGTGGTCTTGGGTGGGTGCAACCTTAAGTTGGAAATTACAATCCCCTCGTCGTTCTGTGGGTTTAATTATGTTAATGACTATCGGAATAACGGGAGCTACTTACCTCGCTTTTCTAGGGGGTTGGTGGATTCCTGTGATTCCTGCTAATCTGGCTTTAGTGGGGTCTGCGGGGGTGATTATTGCCCATTTTGCTCATTTACAAGGACAGTTAAAACGCTCTACGGAATTTTTACAAAGTATTATTAATACCATTCCCGACCCCATTTTTGTTAAGAATAAAGATCATGAAAAATTGGTCTTGAATCAAGCCTATTGTAAATTTGTGGGTTATCCTTTAAATGTATTAATGGAGAAAAGTGATGAAGAACTTTTTCCTAAATATGAAGCAGAACTCTTCCGTCAACAAGATGAACTGGCATTTCATACCACTTGGGAGCAGGAAAATGAAGAACAATTAACCGATGCTCATGGTATTACTCATTATATTGCAACGAAGCGATCGCTACACCGAGATGCGGCGGGAAATTTATTTTTAGTGGGGGTGATTCGGGATATTACAGAACGCAAATTGTTAGAAGACAATTTAAAACAAATTGCCGCTGAACTGAAACGCTCAAATGCTGAATTGCGAGTTTCCGCCGAACATGACCCCCTCACAGGACTTCCCAACCGTACCTTATTTAATGAACGCTTAAGCCAATCCTTAGAATGGGCCGAAAGTCAAAATCGTTTAGTCGCCCTGTTATTTTTGGACTTAAACGACTTTAAGGATGTCAACGATAATCAAGGACATCATATTGGAGACTTACTGCTCAAAACCGTTGCGAACCGACTTAAGGGGTGTTTACGGGGAAGTGATACCGTCTCCCGCTTAGGAGGAGATGAGTTTACCGTTATTCTTCCCGGAATTCCCAGCAAGTCCGATGCGGCTAGAGTCGCCCAAAAAATCCTCGATACCATTACTCAAGAAACCGTCTTAGAAGGACATCATCTCATCATTACCACCAGTATAGGGATTAGTTTTTATCCAACGGATACTCAAGATCTCGAAACCCTGATTAAGTTAGCGGATACTGCCATGTATCGAGCCAAGAGCAGTGGAAAAAATTTGTATGAGTTTGCGAATCTCTAGGCTAACTCCAACTGTATATCTACAGAGGATTTCCCTGACAGTTTTATGTTAAATTATAAAAATATTTTATAAAAATTGTAATGATTTTTAATCATAGACTTTACATCTGGGGGAATAAGGCAGATTGTCAACAACTCTCCCCGAATACTCAGTGTAAATACGGAATATAATTGATATACTTGAACCATTAAGGCAGTTTTGTTATCGTTGGCTGCCCTGGTTGAAAGATTAAAGGTTTAATTAGGGGGTAAAACGATTGTGGTTTCTAGCCTAACACTCAAAATATTGGCAGGGGTTTGCTGTTTGCCCTTAAGTGTTGCCTTGCTTTTTGCTCTCATCCTTAAGTTTGGGCCAGCTAACCCGCTTAATCTTTCTCAATTTCATCATTTTTGGACTCCCTCAGATTTAATTTGTGAGTATGTTCCGCCTAAAACGGGAAAACCCCCGGATGGGGATGGTTCTGGCTCACGAACTTAATCGGGAACTGGCGGTGATTTCCAAATTTGATTTTCTTGAATTAAAGTATGAACTTGCCAGCTTGGGTCTGACTGTGGGTAATCTTGTCGATAATGACCCCCGCGACTTTCGAGGCGAAACGCTGCACTCTTCAAAATCAACTCGCCAATGCTGAGTAAGTTACGAGTTTCTCCCCATTGTTTTAAATCATGTGCCTCAATGCCCACTAATTCCCAATGACTCGAATCACTCGGATGTACACGAGATAATAATTGGCTGATGGGTAAAGCTAAAAATTCTTCAGACCATGCTTTCACCTGAGTTAAACCCTCCTCCAAGTGATCAGACTGGCGACAAATCCCAGCACTTTGCCATAGGACATGGGGCAAGCGGGATCGAATTGTCTTTATTCTAGCATAGTCTTCTTCCCAGTTGCAGTCACTCAAAATCACTGGCTTGATTTCTAAAGTTGAATCAAATTTTTCCTTCGTTGTCGGAAGGTTAAGAGCGTCAATAGATGCTAGTTGAGCACCAAACACTAAACATTCTAGCAAAGAATTGCTGGCTAAACGATTCGCACCATGCACTCCGGTACTGGCTGTTTCACCCACAGCATAAAGTCCAGGGATAGAAGTTTGACCTTGAGTATCGGTCACAATACCCCCCATCCAATAGTGGGCTGCTGGGGTTACAGGAATAGGTTGATTTAAAATATCAATACCCCACTTTTGGCAGACTTGAATAATATTCGGAAAGCGATAGCGGATTTTGTCTGGGGGAATAAACCGTAAATCTAACCAAACTTGTTCTCCATGATTTCCCGGTTGTTGACGTAACTGTTGCAAATGGTTAAAAATAGCCCGACTGACCACATCTCTGGGCGCTAATTCTCCCCGCTCGTCATAATCAAAGACAAACCGCCGACCTTGGTTATCAATTAAGTGGGCGCCTTCTCCTCGGACGGCTTCACTAATTAAAAATCGCGGTGCTCCCGGTTGGGTTAAGGCCGTTGGGTGGAATTGGAAAAACTCTAAATCTCTCAGTAATGCTCCAGCCCTCCAAGCCATAGCCACCCCATCCCCGGTACTCACTTCGGGGTTTGTGGTGTGAGCAAAAACTTGGCCTCCTCCCCCCGTGGCTAAGATTACAGCCTTTGCTTTCACCCGATAAATCTGATGATTGTGAATCAAACTGATGCCTTGACAGCGTTGGCCGTCGGTATCCATCCATAAATCTAAGGCGAAGGCGGGAGAAATAATTTTAATATTGGGTTGTTCTAAGACTCGTTCGGTTAAGGTTGTAATCACCGCCCGTCCAGTTGTATCGGCGGCGTGCAGAACGCGATGACGGGAATGGGCCGCTTCTAAGGTGAGAGCTAACTGGCTTTGATGCCGATCAAAGGCTACCCCTAATTCTACTAACCGATGAATACATTTTGGCGCATGATTGACTAGAAATTGAACAGCCTCTACTTCACATAACCCGGCTCCAGCTTTTAAGGTATCTTCTAAATGCAGAGTGGGAGAGTCATCGCTTGAAATCGCAGCAGCAATTCCTCCCTGCGCCCAATCACTCGCTGATAGGGGGAGAGCATCTTTACTGACTAAGCCAATCTGCAAGTGTTCAGGTAAACAAAGGGCGGTATATAATCCCGCCGCTCCTGTACCCACAACCAACACATCAAACACTAAGGGCAGGTGGGAAGTTAAGGAAGTCTCAATAACGGTCATGGGTCAGTGCCAGGATGAAGGGTTGGTTTTAAGTCAGGGATGAGGGTTTTGATCTGTACAACTGTTTGGTGCACAGTACCCCAGAACCATAACAGATTTAAACAGATTAAACTGACGTTAGAGATTATGTTAACTTTTTTTAATCTTGTTAACATAATCCGTACATTCTGACACTGATTCCCAGAAATGGCTTAGTCGTAAGCCCCAACATTTAACCGTTGGTCACCTTCGATAAACACAGACTCAGGAGGAGTCACGGTAAAGTTCTCTAAATTCTGTTGCAGAATTTCTTTTTGTTGTTCTGTCAAACCGGATATTTTCAATACATCCTCAACGGAATCATAGGGTGCATTCAGAATAATCAGTGACCCTAACTTGGGAAACATTCCTTTGTATTGACGAAAATCTCGCAGATCGCTATTATTTAAGTCCAATTTATTGCGAACCTTAGCCATCTTGTCATCAACACGATTTCTCCGAGGCATTTCCGTTGCTAAGATCCCAGAAGTAACCCCATACTGCATCACGTTTAAGTTTGCAGCTAAAGCACTGTGATGTCCAGTCCATCCTAGACAACCGACTATCAAAACTAACACAGCCAACAGGCGACTCAATCGTTTCATCAACGCTCTTCTCCCAACTGACATAAACAGCATTTACAAGAATTTGATATTTTCAGGCAGAATGAGTAGCAAAGTGTATTCTAGCATCTCCTTTACCCCCAATTTAGGCGCAAAGTTCAATAGAAAAACTTGCTGATCCCCTAGCCAAAAAGCCCGGATTTGGAAGTTTACTCAAATCACAGTTCAGTTTATGCTGTTGTCAACCTTTTCCGGTTTTATGTAAACTTTCTTAAAATTTGTTACGGTTCTGGCATGGGAGCGGTCGCAACTTATCGCAGTCCCACACCCATCCCATAACTATAAATACTTAAAACTTGATCTTCAGCACTCATAATGATTTTAATTCCGGTTCCATCCGGGTTCATCCATTCATAAGCTGCCTTAAAATTCTCTGCTAATTCGGGATTAAAGCCTGTATTCACGGTTCCTTCACTCCCCATAATCACTTTCACCTGTTCATAGGTCATCCCTAATCGCAATTGATAATACTGTTCACGGGTTGCTAAGGTTGGCCCTTCTGGACGGTTTGGCGGTGCGAGTTGTCCAATTGTATAGTTGTCTAAATTTTGAGTCAAAACCGAAGTAACGTTTTGATTTTGATCAAAGATTACGGTAATTCGAGAACCATTGGGATTTAACCAGTGATAACGATTGTCTGATAAAGTCTGGGAAGAATGATTGATTTGTTCATCTTTTTTGCCTTCACTACCCATGATTTTAACGACTTCATCATAAGCCATTCCTAACTTAATTTGATTATATTGATCAATCAGAATGGTACTTTGGGATAAATTTTGTAAAATTCCGTCTTCAGCTTTGGTAACTTGTAAATGTTCGGGATGGCTTAAATTATAAGACGCTAACTTGATGACTTTTTTATCGGCATCAAAGACAATACTAATCGCTGAACCATTTCCATTAATCCAATGATAAATTACGGGGGAATTAGTGTTCTGATTGTTTGTAAACCCTCCATCTTGTTGTCCTTCTGACCCTAAAATTGTTTTGACTTGATCATAGGTCATGCCAATTTTCAGTTGACTATATTGCAATAAGTTATAGGGATTAGCTGTTGTCGGTTGTGCTTGAACGGGTAAACCCCAGAGAAAACTACTGATTAATCCCGTTAGTACCATTCGCTTCATCACCATTGTCCCTCACACTTGCAGATTGTTGGTTGTTATTTTATCTGAATTTTCGTAAAGACTCATGGCCTATCTTGTCTGGGGTTGGAGACTTAATATAAGCTTAATTTATTAAAAAAGCGTTATCGTTTTAAATTTTAAAAGTTTATCTCGATTTTAGGGCAAATTTTGTCAAGAGGTTATTGCAACCTGTTTGCAACTATTGACGCAATTACGCCGTTTGGTGCTATAATACAAAAAACATAATCTGGGGAAGTATAGCTTTATTAAAAATAATAGGTCTAAAATCCTGATTTTTCGTGTAATCACAATATTACATTCCTGAATTTACCTTGAAGTGTGATACCAAATTTTCAGAGACTATTTTGATCTGCAATAAGTTGAGCTTGACAAAATCATCGTTTTATGTATTTAAGCCAACTTTGAAGGCTAAACCGTTTATAATGTGCTTTTTTTAAATTCATCAATAACTCTCGCATTTGCTCAAGATTAAGCGGTTTTCCACCATAACGCCAACCGATATAGCCTTGAGACAATTCATCAATAACTTCAGCTTCCGCAATTGAATGATATTGCTGTAACCAAGACGCATATTCTAAGGGGGTTTGTGCAGGATGTTTCGGATACCCTTTACGGGCTAAAACCGCTAAGAGTTGTTGGTAAAGACTTTCTTCAGGAGGGAGTTTCGCCAACCAACGACGATAGCGCCAACCCTGCCAAACATCCCAACTTAACCATCCGAAAAATGCAATCACAGTGGTAATAATTAATCCACTAAAAATTCCTAACCATCCCTGGGTGAATAAACTAAAAAACCAGCGAATTCCTTGGAATATTGCTAAAATAATTGTTCCTAGAATGGCTTGTAATCCATTCGCAACGGGAGAAGGTAGCCAACCCGCAACCCAACTCCAAAACGCTTTTAACGCACTAAAAGTTTGATCTTCTTCCACGGTCGGGGGAATTAAATCCATTCCCGGAATAGGATTAAATGCAAACCAACCATAGTTAGGGAAATATACCTCCGTCATCGCAAAAGCATCGGTATTTTTCACAACATATAACCCCGTAAAATAATTAAACTCCCCAGGGTTAAATCCAGCAACCAGTCGCGCTGGAATTCCGATAGACCGTAACATTATTGTTAGAACCGTAGAAAAATGATCGGGGTAGCCTCCGGTAATTTTTTCACCAGGGGGACTATCTTGATACCCAAATAGAAACGCTTCGACTAAATCTTCGTTTTTCCTTAAAAAGGGAGGTTCCTGTTGTAATTTATAATTAGGGTTTTGTTTAAGATACTGCGCTAAATATAAAACTTTTTCATAGGTTGAATCTAAAGGTTTCTTATTTTGAGCAACTTGATTAACGCTGGCTAAAATTTCTTCTGTCTTTTTCCTAACTTTCGCCTCGATTTCTTCAGGAACTTGTAAATAATATTTTTTGATAGTTTTGGGATAGTTCGTTGATGCTTGTTGTAATTGATTGCGGTTGCGATAGGGAACTTGAGAAACCACAGTGTAGGTCATCCCTTCTCGGAGTTCTAAAGGCGATCGCAAATTTCCATCAGGATCAATAGCAATTTCCTCGGTGGGAAAATAGATTTCCTTTGGCTTATCCATCGCCGGAATTAAACTCGGAAGTTGTTGCAGTACGGTATAACTCTGAACCACTTCTTGCGTTTTTGCTTGAGTGATTAACGGAAACAAATTAAACTGATACGACCAAATCGAACGTCTTAAAGGAATGGTTCTATCATTACGAGAAATTTCCCATCCTTGTCCGGTATAGCGATCAAAAGCAACTACTCGCCAAAATCCCCGTGCTTGTGATCTTACCCGCAGAACCTCTTGAGGCTTTAATTCTCCCCGTAAATTCTGATTAATTTTAGTATTAAATCCATAATAAAACGTATCGTTTAACGTTCCGGCTCCTGTTTCCTGATTTAATCCCGTACCACCTCCACCAGAATTATTATTCTGATCTTTTCCTGAAGACACATAACCCGGATTTAAAATCTGTCTGCCATCAAATTGCCCCGGAGGCATTTTAATTGGAGAACTCACCGGAAATGTTCTTAACTGATATCCGGGGAACCGAGGAAGAGCAGTAAAAATAATTAATCCTAAAGCAACTACGACTAAAAAAAGAATTCCAACAAACTTAAAATTTACCTGACTTCCCGGTTGCTGTGATGTTTTTTTCGACTTAAATTCAAGATCTCCTAACCCTAACCGAGAGCGATAATCTAAAATTAACGTTGGTAAAGCCAACCCCAAAAATACTAACACCACAGGCGCAAACGCCATCGTTTGACTAAGCGTCCCTGCGACTCCCATTAAAATTAACCCAATCACCATCGAATACCCCAAATCTTTGCGACGGGGTAAATCAAAACTATGTAAAACTTGTAATTCAATTAATAATCTAGCTAAGGCTAACCGCGTATCATTCATTTCCCCAAATAGTCGCCCAAAAAATGCAGCGAGGGCAACTAACATTCCAATCGCAATACAAAATTTAATCGGCACATTGCGATGGCGACGACGAAACCAACTCCAGGTTGCCCCCAAGATACTTACAGGAATTGCCCATAAATTCAGGGGTTCCTCAATAGCAACATCCGTTGCCACAATCCCCGCAATCACTAACAATTGCACTAACACCCGTAGCCACAGGGAATCCTCCGGTACTGGCTTGGGTGTTGCTTCAATCCGTCGCCATAATTGACTGAAAAAAGGGATTGAGGGTGTCATCGTTTAAGCTTAAAGGTTAAAGGGTTGAAACCTTAAACTACTCTAACTTAAGATCACCTAAACTGACAGACTAAATTTAGCTTATGGGTTGCTCTTTATTCAATCCTGGGTTGGGGGCAAATTGCAAAACAGAGGGGATTTTGCTCGTCACTATGAAATAAAACATGAAGTCGATAAATTTGGTTCGGTTCCGGGTCTATGAGTTCCAGTTTCAAATATCCAGGAGATTCCCGTTGCGCTGTTGCTGATCTCGTGTCATCTAACAGTTGCAACCGCCCTCCGGCTGGAAGTTGACCCAGAATTTTTAAACTAGCTCCATACTCGGTTTGAACATATTCCACCTCAAGGGTCAATTCTCCTAAAGTCGTTAACCACTCTTGGTGAACAGGAGCTTGATTCAAACCACAATTGAGAGTCAAAGCCTGAAGAATTTCCTGCGCTGCTAATAATAACAACACCATTTGTTGTTCAGGGGTTGCCGTTTCATAACAAGGCTGAGACTCTGTTAAATCAGTATAACTTCGTAAACGCCCTAAAATCACGTAACCCGCCAATTCATTCAGAGGTTGGGATTCATTGGGAAATAACGTTTCCACCACCTGAACTAATTTAGCGCCTTGCTGCAAAGCAGAGTGAACCACTTTTTGACAAGGAACCAATAATTGATCAAAAACCCGCTCTGGTAGAGGAATTGACCATCTCAATTGCTGTCGATGAGCAACCCAAAGATTAGACAAAGGAACCGGTTCTGGCCCGAATGCGTCTGGATATTCACGCTGCAAATCAGTGCCGACCGGTTCCCAAGGAAACAAGGGCGGGTTCAGTTGAATTGTGGCTTTGAGTCTTTCTCTCAAAACGGTCTCAAATCGGTTTTTCACAATCGGTATATCTCCCAGTGTGAATCGTTGACTGTTGGGGTCGAAAACATCCATCTCTTCAGAATCGAGGGGGTCTAATTCCTCCCCCTCTAAGTTTTCAACCCCAAAAGTCTCATCAGGAATGGGATGGGAATTTAATCCCTCCTGAGCCTGATGAGATAAAGATGTCGTTGGCTGTTGCAACAACCAGTCAAAGAATCGACGCTCACAGCATTGATTATCTCGGTTTGCTTCGTTATTCATCACTGGATGCCCCTGCTCCGGATACTGAACGATTCCTGATTTCCCAAGCCAACTCTAACAATTTAAACCAACGTTTTTGAATCTGAGCTTCTTTGCAATTTAAACTTTTGGCAATTTCCGCATCAGATAATCCCTGTTGTTTTAACTTTAACAAACTCTCCTGCTCCGAACCAATTTGAGTTAAGAATTCTTGCCATTGATGAGGCAATAACCCTAAATCTCGTTCTAAATCTGCTTCTAACCATTGGTGAACTAATTCCCAACGATGTCCTAAAGCAAATCGAAGCAGATGATACTTAAATCGTTGCTGTAAATAATCACGCTGACGGGATGTTAATCCTAGGATTTCCTCTATTTCACGAGTAGGTAAATCCTGTAACCGCAAAGCAAAATAGTCAGCACAATCTTGTTGTTTGTGTTCTTCTAAATAAGCCATCAGTTCCTCTACTACCGTTTGACGGAGAGAATCGGACTCTGATTCGTTGGACTCTGTTACCATTGCGGCTCGGACTTGCTGGAGTGAAGAATCATTCCAGGTGGTATCAGATTCGGAACCTGACCCCTCAGCGGCTTGTTCTAAATCGACAAAACTTTCTTTAGGCTGTTGTTGAGAAAAGGTTTGCGCTCTGAGTATAATCAATTGCTGACTCCGACCTCGGGCTAAAGGAATTCGCCGTTTACCGTAGCGTTCCGTAAATGCCATATATTCCGCAAGTTCCAAGAGTGTCCGAGGACGGTAGGTGGCAGCTAACTGCGCTTCTTTACGAAAGGCATTCAAGGTTTCTAAATAAAAGGCTTGTAAAAAATCCTTAATTAATTCCAATCGAGCTTGGTAACTCGATTGCACTTGAGGAGGAGTAATATATCGATAAACAATCGCGCTCAAGGTACTATGTAACTCCAACGGCCCCTGTTTTGACCCTAGCTTATAATATTGAATACATTGCTGTAAACGGTGTTGAGCTAAAGTCATGGCCCAAGTTTCTATATCCCCTGAGTCTTGAATCCGTTTGCTTTCTGTACAAATGCGGGTGGCTTCTTCGGTAATTCGTTCTGCAACATCCCGACAGTTTTGTTCAGAAGCACGAGTGGATTGATTCAGTTCTCTCAATAGCCTTTGGAAAATTGTTGCGTTCTGGCAGATTTCCCCCATGATGTCTAGTTACTACAATGACCCTAACACACTGATTCTGGAATCAGCCTTGGATTTCCGGATGGTTTACTATTGTTGTGGAACAGGCATCTTGCCTGTTAAGTCGGGGATGTCGAGAAAAATACAGTCAACAGTCAACAACCAACAGCTATGAATTTAGATCAACAAATTCAAACTTTAATTGATAAAGCGCCTCAAGATGGAACAACCCCCCAGGTGGTTGAAGCGATTTCACCTGCGCTAAAACTATTAGCAGAACAATTGCAACATCCCGAATATTATATTTTACAAACTTTAGATCAAAGTTGGGTCGTTCAGCCGTTTATTAATGTAGATCAACCCCAACTCAAAAAAAGAGTTATTTATGCGTTTTCAACTTTAGAAGATGCGTTAACTTATGGGAATCCTGATTCGGGTTCTCAACTTGTAGCTATTCCGTTACCCGTTACTCATATTTTATTTCAAATGGTTGTCTTAGAAATGCCGGATAGTTTATGTTTTTTTGAAATTCCTAAAAATTTTCAGTCGGCTACCGAAATCAAACGCAGCGAAATTCAAGAATTAATACAAGTTTATCTCCAAGACTATCAACAACGTCGTCAGTCTAAATCACGGAAAATTCCACCCAATATTGCTTAAGACAGTTATCAGTTATCAGTTATCAGTTATCAGTTGAAAATGGGCAACAGTCAACAGTCAACGCTCAACAGTCAACTGTCAACTTTGCCGTTAATAAAGCCGACTCAAAACATAATCTGCTAAATCGATTAATACCTGTCGAGATTCACAGGCTTGAAAGGGTTCGAGGTACTTGACAGCAACTTGTGCATGATAGGAGGCTAATTCCCTAGAACGTTGAATGCCTGAGCTATCTTTAATTAAGGTTAAAGCCTGTTCTAAATCTCCTTCTTGAGCAAATTCTCGCTCGATGAATGTTTCCAAAGACGGTTTTTCTTCTAAAGCATACAGTGTGGGTGCGGTTAAATTTCCACTTTTGAGATCAGAGGCGGCTGGTTTTCCTAATTCCTCGGTTACACCAGTAAAGTCCAAAATATCATCGACAATTTGGAAGGCTAAACCAATATGACGACCATAGTTATATAAATCTTCTGCCTGTTGGGTTGAAACCCCACTTAAAACACCTGCTGCTTTAGAACTATTGGCAATCAAAGAAGCAGTTTTATAATAACTTTTTTCTAAGTAGGCTTCAATTGATAATCCCGTATCAAATCGATTCAAACCTTGTTGAATTTCTCCCTCCGCTAAATCCATAATCACTTGGGATAGTAATTTGACAACTTCCAAGTTATCCAAATTGGCTAAATACCAAGAAGATTGAGCAAATAGGAAATCTCCGGCTAAAACCGCAACTCGGTTATTGAATAAGCTATGAACCGTTGGCACTCCCCGACGCATTTCAGCATCGTCCACCACATCATCATGGACAAGACTGGCGGTATGGATCATTTCTGTGATTTCTGCCAACCTCCGATGCTTGAGGGTAATATTTTGATCGGGCATTGTGGTTCGGGAAATCAACAGGACAATCGCAGGACGTACCCGTTTCCCTTTGACACTAAACAGGTGTTCTGCGGCTGCATACAAAATCGGATGTCGTGCACCGACAAGTTGTTTTAAGTTATCGGTCAACTGCCGCAGGTCTGCTTCAACTGGCGAAAATAGAAGAGTTTGCGATGTCATGGATTAGCCAACTCAGGCGTTGAGTTAACAAAATTTTACATATTATAGTCTGATTTTAATCTGTTTCGGTTCAGGGGATCGCATTGAAGTTGAAACAGGAGTCTGGAAATTTCGGCGTAAATAGACCCTAATCCAGAAGGGATAGGGATTTTAACACTTCTGTCTAACCGTTGAGAGAGGTTCCTTCTGGCTATTTCCTATCCCTTCTGGCCAGGTGTTGTCTCCAGGTTGGGTAAGCCATCCCAAAGCAAAAAAAAATTTCCTGAAATGCTCCTGTTTTCTAATTTTTGTGTTATCTTAACAGTAAGAGTTTAACCAATAATTCTACACATTAAGGGAAACGGGTCTAGCGATCAGATTAAGGATAATCAATCGCCACCTGATTGTTCCATTGGCTTTCGGATAGCCGTTAGAACTTTTTTTAAGAGTTCGCAAGCTGATTCCAGTCGGTGGACTTATCCATGACATCGGTTAGAGGAGTCTCTATTTAGGGTTTTCTGAGAGAACCCTAGGGTTTTTCATAGGGAATCTTCTGGCGGAGTTAAGTGTGAGCAATATTTCCAGGGGATGAGAATTCCCCATAGAAATTTTTAGTAGTAGGTCATAAAAGCTAGACCCTGGCTTTGCGTGTTGACCTTATGTAGGGGATATTAAACTCCTGTGCGCTCCTTCTCCTAATTCTTGTGGCTGGCTCCTATGTTTTATAATGATATGCCTTTAATCATCCCGCTTTTGGCAACGGGCTATGTTTTAATGATTTATTTACTCTTAGCCCTCGCTAAGTATACAACAAATATCTCTCGATTGAGATCTTAAAAATCTATCTTAAATCAGTTTTCCCAAATTACTGGATCAAGTAATCAAGAATTCTGAAATGATGCAATGGAAATGGAAAATGAAAAACAGACCCACCCAGTTTGAGACAAGCTGAGTGGGTATTGTTGTTAAATATCAGGTTAATGATGGGGTAATACCATCACTGACCGCCATAGGGGCAGTATTGACAGGTTCCATCGTGGGTAACGTAGTCGCTTCTACCAGGGGAGTAAACCCTAACCACTGAACCGAAATAGAAGCAAACTGTTGAGGACAACCACTCACACAAAACCGAGTGGGTTTGGGAGAGTAGGTATTCCGCAGTCCTAACAGTTCTAATTCTTTAGCCGCAGCTTTCACTAAAGACACCGCCGGGTCAACAAGTTGAACGTGGGCCGGAAGGATAGAACGCAAGACAGGAGCTAAATGGGGATAATGAGTACAACCATAGATCAGGGTATCAATTTGCTGCTGAATTAAGGGGGTTAAATAGTCCCGTGCCACTTGATAGGTATAGGGATCATGAATCCGGTTTTGTTCAATTAAGGGAACAAACTCTGGACAGCCCACTTGCCAAACTTGAACAGAAGAATCTGTTTCCTGAATGGCGTGACGATAGGCATTACTGGCGGCTGTTGCGGGGGTAGCAATTACCCCGATGCGCTTTCCGTGTCGCACGGCGGCTTGAGCACCGGGAAGAATTAATCCGAGGATGGGGATATCAAATTCATCTTGAACCGTTTCTAAGGCCAGGGCGGAACTGGTGTTACAAGCCATGAGAATCATTTTGGCATCCTGCTGCATCGCCCAAAGAATAATGGGACGGACAAACTGCACAATTTCCTCTCGTGAGCGGGTTCCATAGGGTAACCGCGCCGTATCTCCAAAATAAAGAACGGATTCATTGGGGAGTTGGCGGTAGAGTTCCCTTAAAACCGTTAATCCTCCGACACCACTATCAAATATTGCGATTCTTTTTTGTCGATTGTCCGTTGTCATGAGTTAAAAATCAGTCTTTGATTGTCTGTTATCGATGGTTAATAGGTCTGTTGTCAAGTCTGTTGGCTGTTAAACCAAAGCAATACCCAATAGGGAATAAATTATTTCTTCCCCATCTCCCCTCATCCCCTTGTCCCCTTGTCCCCTTGTCCCCTTTTCTTCCTCGTCTGTGTGAATGCCGGAAATCGGATTTCTAAGTTTTTCCCAGAAAAGGTTGCAACTTGAAGTCATTATGAGTATGATATAGAAAGACAAGGAAAAGGAGGAGTAACTGAATGCAGGTTAAAGAGATTCCTCTCAAGCAGATTCGTCGTCCTCTGCCTCGTGGAACAGACCCCACTAAAGTTGAAGCCTTAATGAAATCCATTCGAGAGATTGGCTTACAGGAACCGATTGAGGTTTTAGAAGTGGACGGGGACTATTATGGCTTTTCAGGATGTCATCGCTATGAAGCTTGTACAAAATTAGGGTTAGAAACCATTCGCTGTCATGTCCGAAAAGCACCGCGTTCTGTCCTGCAAAAGCATCTAGCTTGAGATAGATTTAGAAGGGTTTGAAATTCGATACACTGTGATCAATCTCTTCTATATTTGTAAAGTTTTGATTCATTCTATAAAACTGATCAAGGAGTATTTTCAATCATGGTAGCAACTCACTCAAAACAACGTCTTTATCCGACTCGAATTGATTTACCCGAAACAACCCGCGCCGGAGTGATTGAGATTCTAAACCACAGTTTGGCGACAACATTAGATTTAAAAACCCAAGTCAAACAAGCCCATTGGAATGTTAAAGGGATTAATTTTTATCAGTTGCATGAATTGTTTGATGAAATGGCTACAGAATTAGAAGAATATATTGATCTGATTGCCGAACGAGCAACTGTGTTAGGTGGGACAGCAATGGGAACGGCTCGGATGGCAATTGCAGATACCATTATCCCAGAATTCCCCCTGGATTTGGCTAATGATAAAGATTATGTGGTGGCTTTAGCCGATCGCTATGCTCCGTATGCGAAAATGGTTCGAGAAGCCATTGATCAAACAGGTGCATTAGGCGATGCGGATACAGCAGATTTGTACACTGAAATTTCCCGCGCCATTGATAAGCGGTTGTGGTTCTTAGAAGCTCATTTGCAAGGCAGCTAAAGGGCCATCAATGGCAGTGTAACTCGTGAACTAAAAATCAAAATGAGTGAATCTGCGTTACCGGACTATAACCCCCAGTTACAGGAACTCATGCAACGGGCGGGGATTTCTAGCCTGGAAGAATTAAGCCAAATTGCTGGGGTTTCCCCGTTGCAGATTATTCGACTGCGGCGGGGACTAGCGCTACAAACCCCGGTTAGTATTTTGTTGAAAATTAGTCAGGGTTTAAAGATTTCTCTGAGCGAATTATTAGCTGTATTTGCTCCAGGTTCTGTCCCTTCTGAAACTCCAATTCAAGGAGATTTAGAATCAGAATATCAACGCTTACAAACACAGATGAAACAGCAACGTTCTGCATTGTTAGAAGAATGGAAACGGGAAAGTCTGCACGTTTTGGAGTCGTGGTTATTGCAATGGCCAACGGTGGTGTATCGAGTTCAAGAAAACCCCCAACTTCCGGCGGTAAAATTATTACCTTTTGTGCGTCCAGTAGAACAGCTTATGAGACAATGGGGAGTAGACGCGATCGCACCTGTCGGCACACAAGTTCCCTATGATCCGCATCTACATCAACTCCTGGAGGGAACGGCTCAACCCGGAGAGCAAGTGATTGTGCGATATACGGGATATCGAGAAGGGAATAAACTCCTTTATCGGGCTAAAGTCAGTCCGGTGAAAGGTTGATTAACTTTACGGTTGCGGGATCATCAATGCAGCCCGGAAACAGACAGGGTACTGATTAAATTTCCTGTTCCCCAGGTTAACTGGATGTATTTGGCTATGAGTCCATCTCAAAGCTATACTAACTGAGTCGGGCGAGTCTTATGGAGGGTTTCATCCCTAAAACACTATGAGTTCTGATGTTAAAATTCTTAAACCTCACGGGATTTTAGATGGTACTAAAGCTAGTCCATTTCGTCAAGATATTGCTGCTTTAGTTGAGAAGGGAGCCAAAATAATATTAATTGACTTCCAAGATGTCACATTTATGGATAGTTCGGGTTTGGGTGCATTAGTCTTAGCTCTGAAAACGGTTAGAGTGGCTGGGAGTAAATTATTTGTTTGTTCTATCAATGAACAAATTAGGATTTTATTTGAACTCACCAGTATGGATCGGGTATTTGAGATTTTTGAAAACGAAGATAAATTTTTGGAATCTTTGAAAAGCTAATCTTTGGTGATTCAGGAGCTAAGATAGGGTGAAAACGGGGAATTTAATCTGGATTTCAACAGATTTGTGTTTCCCCATTTCACCCGATTAAGTAAAAGTAACTTTTAGCAAAGAAAAATCATCATCAAAGGGGTTATTTGCATTAATTTTTTTAACGGTATTTAAAACTTCTTCTAAAGTATCTGTTTGTAAATCATTGTATTCTACTAAAATTGAAATTAGCCCTTCTAAGCCTAACATTGTATTATCAGGTTGATTGATTTCATAAACTCCATCACTGAAAATATAAAGATTACTAAATTCTTCTATCTTGTGGGTTGCATCCATATATTCTGCTTCTAAAAACATTCCGACAGGCATTCCTCGTGTTTTTAAGCGTTCAATTTTAATATCTTTTTTATTTTTCCCTGTTAATAAAATAGCAGGAGGATGACCCGCACTAGAATATAATAATTGTCGAGTTGAAAGCTCATAAACCCCATACCAAATTGTAAAATATTTATCATTTTGATAGGTCATCTGAAAGGTGGTATTTAAGGCTTTTAAAACGTTACTGGGTTGATAATAATCAATATTAGGAATAGCCCTAGAACGCAGTAAATTAAGAACAGAAACGGAGGGAAGAGCTGCTCTTAAGCCATGTCCTGATGTATCTAATAAATAAATCGATAAATGATCAGAATCTAACCAATAATAGTCAAAAGAATCGCCACCTAATTGACGAGAGGGAATAAATTTAGTATCAATTTTTACAGGTTCAGTTAAAGGTTCAGGAAGGAGCGATCGCACATATTCTGCGGCTTCTGCTAATTCAGCTTCAATGCGTTGTTTTTGGGTTTGTAAATCTTGGCTGAGTTGATGTAATCTTAATCCTGCCCGAACTCTAGCATAGAGTTCATTCATTTCAATGGGTTTAGAAATAAAATCATCGGCTCCTGCATCTAAGCCCGTGACTCGATCTGAAACTGAACCGAGGGACGTTAATAAGAAAAATTGTGTTGTTGATAACTCTGAAGTCGCTTTAACTTGACGACAGACCTCAATCCCCGTTAACTTGGGCATAATCCAATCACAAATAATCAGTGCTGGACGTAGCTGTTTAGCCTGTTCTATGCCTTCTTCACCATTATTTGCCACACTAACATCATAACCCTGTTTTTTCAGCGTTCTTTTGAGAAGTTCTAAAATGGCAACATCATCATCGATAACCAGAATTTTAAACATGAGCGTTGAGGTACGTTGGTACACCAGATGAGGGTAATCAAGGCCAAGTTAAGACTTTGCTGTCTTTGAGTATAGTCTAATTAGAGGATTGCCTGAACTTGAAATTGACGGACTTCAAGGTTTTGTTCAGTTAATATTTAAGATTCATAAAGTTCATCCCATAAAAGTTACAATTAATTCCTTTTCATGTTAAAGCAGTAATTTTATGTCATATTAGCGCTGATCTACGCGCTTTCAGCCTCATTTCAAAGGAGTGTGTTTTCACTCCTTGAGGGGTTGATTTTTCTGAAACTTCACAAGTTGTGTTATCCCATCTCTAATATTTTACTTGATCTAGCACAATCACGGTTCAGGAAGACTAGAAAACCACTCAAAAATGCAGTAAACTATTAGAGGACGCCAAAGGCAATAACTTATTCAAGGGGGGTAAAACGCTGTGACGAACAAGCGACCTCAGAGGTTAAATAAGCCTCCCTCCTATCCTAACTTTTGTTGTATCATGATGAAGTCAGCCAACTTGTCAAGATTCTAAATCCCTAATGCTGTTCAGGATTTAGGAAATCAGTCAAACTTAATTGTGATTGAATAAGAGGATTCAAAACCATTGTCACTTCCCCAAACGACTCAACTTCAAGTTCCGTCTAGTTTAGTGTTCCTAGCTAAAGTCTTGTCATGGTTTGAGCAACTGTATCAGTCCTTTATTCCTCAATCTGTTTGGATACGCTGTCAGTTAGCTTTAGCAGAGGGATTTACTAATGCAGTTCGTCATGCTCATAAAGGACGTTCTGAGGATCTATATATTGATTTAGAAGTGACTGTTTTAGAGCAACAAATTGAAATTCGGATTTGGGATTTTGGCGAACCTTTTGATTTACTTAATAAAATCAAACGCATTCTCAAGGAGATGAATGATCCCTCAAGGAATACGGAGATAAAGGGAGGGGGAAGAGGTTTGAAATTAATGTACGATATTGCCGATTATTTAAGTTATGAACAGGGTGAAGATGGACGGAACTGTTTATTAATTATTAAGAATTTTTAAGCTAGAGACTTGATTGAAAATAATCGAATTAGTCAAAATCAACTTTCCTATTAGTGGGAGGGGAACGAGTTGCTCAGGGTTTAAAACCGCTATTAGAAAAAGCAAAAAAACCGGAATTATTAAAAAGTTAGGAGACAGGAGACAGGAGACTAAATCAACTGCTCACTGTTTCCCATTGTTTAAACCATTGCAGGTTCAGGTTTTAATAAACCATTAAGAATTTGTGCGGGGGGGTTTTCATGGGGCCATGCAAAGGCATGACGAAAGGCGGCTTGTTGACAGGCTTGTAATTCTTCAAACCCTAGAATATCAAGGGTTAATAAATTCTCGTATTCAAAGGGTAAACGCACGTTATGTAAGCCGGCGTTATCGGTACAAATAGCAATATCAACTCCGGCATCAAAACAGCGTTCAAAGACAATTTTTAATTGCTGAATATCCTTGAGAGTACCCGTTTTAATATAGGTCGTGGGACAAACTTCTAAACACTGGTTTCGTTGAGCTAATTCCGGTAACAATTCAGGATGTAATAACGGAATTTGAATGCCGTGACCAATTCGCATTAAATAGGGTAACAATTCGGGATAACAACCATCTGGGGTTTCATATAAATGTTCGGTGGTTTTTAATCCCAAGGATAAGGCATATTGGTACAAGTCAATAAACTCATTCAACCGTTCAGCATAATGATTATCGCCTCCAGCAATATCGATTGCACAAACATATTGAGGCATTTGTGCTGCTAAATCAATAATCGCCCGATTAACTTCAACAGGAAGCCGCGAGTGCATACATAAAATTTGGCTGGTAATAATGGGAGTATCACTACTTTGACTGGCTTTTCCTACCACTTCTACAATTTCAGCCATACAATCAATTCGTTGGGACTGGCTGAGATGTTCCGGTGTTCGTAAATAAGGGGTATAGCGTAATTCTAAATACGCCAAATTTTCAAAAGTATAAGCACCCCGCATCAACCGATAAATAAAATAAGGCAAGGTTTCAACGGTCTGCACACTTTCAACCATTGTATGCAGTTCTAAATATTCATCTAAGGTATTGCGAGGTTTGGTATAAAAATCCTCAAACCGCTCATATTCGACAAACCCTTGGGTTAACTGAGGGTTATGACGTTCAAAATACCGCCACAGAATACGCGGTACAACAGAACCCCCTAAATGGCGATGTAACTCAGCGTGTAACGGCATAGTAACTCTTAAATAAAGGTTAAAACAATCACTATCACTGATCCGTTTCAAGGTTTATTGACTCACTTGATAAACTGATCCTGATATTAACCATTAACGATAGCACAACCCTCAAAAAACATGGGGTTAAAACCTGCGTTTCTATGAAGATTCTTATTTTAGAGTTTTAAGCTAAAAAATAATTTTTTTGCTATAATAGAGTTTTGGATAAAAATTGAAGATAGACTTGATTTTCGTTACTTCTTTTAATCTGTTTTTGCTGAGAAACTGAAATCTGGGGGTTGTCGCGATCGCAAATAGAGATAAGCTGTCACGCAGTTAATTTTATTGCCCAAAAGCCTTGCTGTAAGGAGTCTAGGCTACAAAATATCAAATTTAGATGCGTAGCAGCTTAACTCAACGTAACGTCTCTATTCTAGGGCGGTCAGTGAAGGCATTAGGATCAAGGGTGACAAAACCGTTAACAAAACTTAATTTGACAGAGTTCCCTTAATAACAGATAATTAAGATTTGTGTAAACTGTCGGAGTGAAAACTCTCTTGGCTAACGTAGTTGTTATCGGTGCCCAGTGGGGCGATGAAGGAAAAGGCAAAATCACCGATCTGCTGAGTGGTTCAGCCGATGTGGTCGTCCGCTACCAAGGTGGCGTTAATGCAGGTCATACAGTTGTAGTTGACAATCAAACCTTTAAACTGCACCTGATTCCTTCAGGCATTTTATATCCCGATACCGAGTGCATTATCGGTTCAGGAACCGTAATTGATCCCAAAATTTTAATCGAAGAACTGGATCAACTCGAATCCCTGAAGATTTCCACCCAAAACTTAATGATTTCCCAGACGGCTCATGTAACGATGCCTTACCATCGCCTCTTGGATCAAGCATCGGAAGAACAACGGGGAGATCAAAAGATTGGGACAACGAAACGGGGAATTGGCCCGACTTACGCCGATAAGTCTGAACGCACGGGAATTCGCATCATTGATTTGATGGAAACCGAGACTTTACCCGATCAGTTGCGCTGGACGATTAACAATAAAAACGTTATCCTCGAAAAGCTTTATAATCATCCTCCTCTCGACCCGGAAGCGGTGATTAAGGAATATTTGGAATATGCAGAACGGTTGCGTCCCCATGTGGTTGATGCTTCACTGAAAATCGACGCAGCAGTACAAGCTCGACGGAATATTTTATTTGAAGGGGCACAAGGAACCCTATTAGATTTAGATCATGGCACCTATCCCTATGTGACCTCCTCTAACCCCGTTGCTGGCGGTGCTTGTGTGGGGGCTGGAGTTGGCCCGACGATGATTGACCGGGTAATTGGGGTGGCGAAAGCTTATACAACCCGTGTGGGTGAAGGGCCATTCCCGACGGAAATGGTGGATGGGATTGGCCAAGTCTTGTGCGATCGCGGGGCTGAATTTGGAACGACAACGGGACGTCAACGGCGTTGCGGTTGGTTTGATGCGGTGATTGGTCGTTATGCTGTTAGAATTAACGGTTTAGATTGTTTAGCGATTACCAAATTAGATGTTTTAGATGGTTTAGAGGAAATTAAAGTTTGCGTTGCATATTCTATTGATGGGGAACAGTGCGAACATTTCCCCAGTAGTGCGCGAACCTTTGCTCGGTGTCAACCGATTTATGAAACGGTTCCGGGTTGGAAAGAATCAACGGCTGATTGTCGCAAGTTAGAAGATTTACCCAAAGAAGCTTTAAGCTATTTGAAATTTTTAGCGGAATTAATGAAAGTTCCGATCGCTATTGTTTCGTTAGGCGCGAGTCGAGATCAAACGATTATTGTTGAAGATCCGATTCACGGGCCAAAACGAGCGTTATTAGATGCAGACGGACAACCTGTAACCGTTGGCGGTTAGAAGTGTTGTATCTTGTGTTTTCGTTGCAATATTTTTTCCCTTTAAAACGTAGCTTGGGATACCAACCCATGCTACGTTAAATATTTTAGTAAATCTGGTGGAGATGGCGTTTATATCCTAAAAGGTTGTCAACGAAGAAACTCCACTCTTAAGTACCTCAGAACATCAAAAATAGGAATAAAGGATTATTATGAATACCAAATCCCAAAGCAAAAGACGAGCGATTGCTGTTACTCTCAGTATGGCGGGTATGATCGTTTGGGGAAATGCTGTAGTTATTGTCCCTGTAAAGGCAGAAACCATTGATCAATTATCTAGTATTGTTGCACAGTCTCCCACTCCCGTTACCAATATAACGGAAGTTAATAATAATAAGATTATGATGGAAATTACAGAGGGAGAGTTTCGCTTTCGTGGCTATCTGAAGCGAACTTCAGGTAATACATTTGTTGGTGAAAATAAACAAGTTCGGGTGATGTATGATCGGGATACAAAGCGTGTTGTGGTTATTAATGTTGTGACTGGAACCGAATTTTACAACTATATCTTTTCTGATGTGGATGAAGGATCACTTTAGCAGCAGGTGATCTTAAAGGTTTATTCTGTCGATGTTTCAGAAGAAATATATGAATGGTTAACCAAGTCAGAATTCTCTAAAATTGGGAAGTCGGTCGAGCGCAAAATGCTGATTGATGGAGAAGTAGAAAAACTGCCTTTGGTAGAGACGCGCCATGGCGCGTCTCTACGGGAAAGATACTCGCAAAAAGTTCAAGAATTTTTTTCGAGATGCGATCACCCAAGAAAGCGATCAAGTGCTGACTCAACTGGGGGACTCTCCCTCGAAGCAAGAATATCAACAGGCGACATACCGCTTAAAAATCCTGCAAGAACTCCGCAAGTGTATTGAAAATCTGAATTATCTGTATCTGCAACGATGTTAGCTACAACGTCTTGATTTTGGTATAATCAGAGTTTGGCTAAAAAATTTTAAGTGTTTAACCCTAAGCGCAAGAAACGTCATGGAAATTACGATTGAAGGTCAAAAACGGCCAGAAGGCTCTAAACCCAATGCTTTGCGTCGTCAAGGATTAGTTCCGGCGGTGCTGTATGGTCATCAAGGAGCCGAATCTATTAACATTACCATTTCAGCGAAAGCCGCAGAAACTCTAATGAAACGGAACGTTGTGAATCATACTTTAATTCAACTGAACGTTCCTGAACTGTCTTGGAGTGGCAAAACCCTGCTGAGAGAAGTACAAAAACATCCTTGGAAAGGATTTCCCTATCACCTGAGCTTCTTCTCCGTTGCTCAACAAGATAGTTTAACGGTTTCTATTCCTCTGCATTTTGTCGGTGAAGCGGTTGGGGTGAAATTAGAAGGTGGTCTGTTAGATGTTGTCCTCTCTGAATTAGAAGTAGACTGCGAACCGGGTAGTATTCCTGATCGCATTGATGTGGATGTCACGAGTTTACATCAAGGTCAAGCACTACACATTAGAGAACTTAACTTACCTGCGGGAGTCACAGCTACAGGGGATGCAGAGCAAGTCGTTGTTAGTATTATTCATCCTGAACGGGGTGAGGAAGAAAGCAGCGTCGAAGGTTAAGAATATTGGAAGGGGAGCGGCGGGAGTTGGGGGAGTTGGGGAGAGGGAGAAATAATTGAAATCCTACATCTGAAACCTGACACCTGAACCCTTACGCTCCGCACTCCGCACTCCGCACTCCGCACTCCGCAACCTAATTAATAATGGTTGCTAATTTATCCTGTTGAGATTCGCTTAAACGGGGGCCATGAATTTGAACGATTTGAGAACCGAGATAATTTCCCCAACGGGCGGCTTGTGGGGTGGTTAAACCATTGGTGAGTCCGTATAATACCCCCCCTGCAAAAGCGTCTCCCGCCCCAACAGTATCAACAGGTTTAACCGGAAACCCTGGAACAGGAATTAAACTTTGGTTTTCAACAACTAAACAGCCTTTATTACTATTGGTAATAAAAACTAAATTAACTTTTTCTCCTAACTGACGGGCGCAAACCTCTAAATCTTCATTACCGCAGAAGTGACGTACCTCATCTGCATTGCAAAATAAAACATCACAATACTCTGCTAAAACGCTACGAAAATCATCCCCAAACCGTTCAACTAAAAACATATCGGAGAAGGTAAACGCCACTTTTACCCCCAAGCGTTTCGACTGTTCCATGGTTTCAATACTAGCTTTTCGGGGTTGGGCTGCATCCCACAAATACCCTTCAATATAACTGTATTGACACTGACTCAAATGATCAACATTGATATCCGTAACCGATAAGGTTGTAGAAACCCCCAAATTCGTACACATTGTTCGCTCTGCGTCGGGGGTTGTTAATACTAAACAGGTTCCCGTTGGCCCTTGAGTGGTGTCAGCAGGTTCAATTTCAAATTGAATTCCAGCCGCGACCATATCCTGTTGATAAAATTCGCCATTGGTATCGGCGCTGACTTTACCCGAATAAATTCCCGTCCCGCCACTTTGAGCGATCGCCATCATCGTATTAGCGGCGGAACCTCCACAACGTAATTCTAAAGGATGGCTCTCCAATTGTTGTAATAATTTCCCCTGTTTGATTGTATCCATCAGGGTCATTGATCCTCGGTTGAGGTCATGGGTTTGAATAAAATTATCCTCAACTAATGCCAAAATATCGAGGAGGGCATTTCCAACACCAAAGACATTAAAGGGTTTGGGTTCTGTCATTGACTCTTTGTATAAAACGGCTTGAACAATTCAATTGTTGATCATATCAAATCTTTTGTTACTTTTATTTTCAAGACATTGGAATTGGCTTTTTCTCAAGAGATAATAAAAATAACCCTAAACCCATGACTTCTTCTCAGCTTGATTGAATTCATTTTTATCTTTCCGGTATGGATATGACTGACTCTACACTTCCTCGATTGATTCAACAAATGTTAGAACCGGATTTTTATCCCCATCCGGTACAAGAACCCATTGAACTCTTACAAACCCATATTTCTTTTATTGTGTTAACGGGAGAGTATGTGTATAAACTTAAAAAAATAGTTGATTTTGGGTTTTTAGATTATTCAACTTTAGAGAAACGGCGCTATTTTTGTGAACAAGAATTACAAATGAATCAGCAACAAGCACCAGAATTGTATTTAGAGGTTTTACCCATTATAGAAATCGGCGATCGCTTTCAATTCGGGGATAATCAAAACCCTGCTGTTGAATATGCTTTAAAAATGCGTCAGTTTCCTGAAGAAGATTTATTTACTAATTTATTTGCAGAGGATAAATTGACAACAAAAGAGATGGAAGATTTAGGAAAAGTTGTTGCTGAATTCCATCAAAATTGTCCAGCAAATGATGAAATTCTCAAATTTGGAGAAATGGCTCAAATTCGTCATTCCATTGATGGAAATTATCAAAAAACACAAAAATATATTGGCTGTTGTCAAACCCAAGACCAATATGAACAAACAAAACAATACACAGATAGTTTTTTTGAAACCCATAAAGCAATTTTTAAAAGTCGGATTGAAAACCGATGGATTCGAGAATGTCATGGAGACTTGCATTTAAAAAATATTTGTATTTATCAGGATAAAATATTACTGTTTGATCGAATTGAATTTAATCAAGAATTTCGGTTTGTAGATGTGATCTATGATGTCGCTTTTGTGGTCATGGATTTAGAAGGACGAGGACGGGCGGATTTAGGAAACCGATTTTTAAATACTTATATTGAACAAACCGGAGACTGGGAAGGATTACAATTATTACCCTTTTATTTAACTCGTCAATCCTATGTGAGAGCCAAAGTAAATTCTTTAATTTTAGATGATCCAGCCGTTGCTGAAGAACAGAAAGAAACAGCAAAACAAGAAGCCACTCAATATTATAAATTAGCATGGCAATATACTCGACGATCTTCAGGAGGAATCGTGATGATGTCGGGGTTATCAGGGTCAGGAAAAAGCACAACCGCCCGCAAATTATCAAAACGATTAAATGCAATTCATATTCGTTCCGATGCAGTGCGAAAACATTTAGCGAATGTTCCTCTATATGAAAAAGGAGAAGAAGAAATTTATACCCCAGAAATGACCGAAAAAACCTATAAACGGCTATTAGAGTTAGGATTATTATTAGCAAAACAAGGATTTTGGGTGATTTTAGATGCCAAATATGATCAACAAGAACGACGGGGAGAAGTCATAGAAACCTGTAATACCCATCAATTACCCTTACAAATTGTTGAATGTACAGCACCGATGGATATTTTACAAGATCGTTTGCAACACCGTCAGGGAGATATTGCTGACGCAACGGTAGATTTATTAACCTCTCAACAAGCAAAAGCTCAACCCTTTACAGATTATGAAAAAAGCTATCTTACAACCATTGATACCACCCAAAATATTGATCAGCAATGGAAAAAATTATATTAAAATTTAGATCCCCCCTAACCCCCCTTAAAAAAGGGGGTAACTGGATGTACTTATCCCACAAAGACAGCCCCAGCCCCACAATTAAAATTCAAAGTCCCCCTTTTTAAGCGAGATTTAGGGGGATCTAATCTAAGGGTTAAAGCAGGAATTCCTAGTGCTGAAGTTGACACTAATATGGATAGCAAACTCTCTATAAATGATCAATATTTTATTTGCGGTATAATAATGAAATTCAGAAAAAAAATCATCTTAATCATCTATGGAATTTCCAGTTTAATTTTATCGTTAATTTTAGCGATCGCTCTTTTAATTCCGCCCACACCGTCCCAACCCATTTTAATTATACCCAATGAAATTAGAGGGGTTTGGTTAACCAATGTCAGCAGTGGAGTCTTATTTTTTCCTTGGGGAATGAATCGTGCTTTACATCAATTATCAGACCTCAAATTTAATACAATTTATCCCGTTGTTTGGAACCGAGGAGTTACATTTTATAAAAGTGCAGTCGCCAGACGAGTCATCGGTCGTTCACAAGATTCCTTATTAAATTTAACCCAATTAGGAGGAGATATTTTATCTAAAATTGTTACAGAAGGACATCGAAACGGATTAAAAGTTATTCCTTGGTTTGAATATGGATTTATGGCTCCGAAAAACTCGGCGATTGTTCAACGTCATCCTGACTGGATTGCTCAAACTCGAAAAGGGGAAAAAGCCTTAAATCATTTCAGAAATACTGAGGATGTTTCCTATCAAACAAAGATCAAAAACTGGATTGTTAATCAAATTTTAGAATGGATGACCATTAAAAATGTCTGGTTAAATCCGTTACATCCCGAAGTCCAACAATTTATTGAAGATTTAATTTTAGAAGTTGTAATGAAATATAATATTGATGGAATTCAACTCGATGATCATTTTGGTCTTCCTGTTGAATTTGGTTATGATGAGTATACAATTCAACTTTATCAACAAGAACATAATAATCAATTACCCCCTAACAATCCTTACAATCAAGAATGGCGAAATTGGAGAGCGAACAAAATTACTGAGTTAGTTCAAAGAATTGTCAAAAGTGTTAAAGAAGTTAAACCCGATTGTATGATTTCTTTATCCCCGAACTCTTATGAATATACTTACGAAATGTATTTACAAGATTGGTTAACTTGGGTCAATCAAGGATTAGTCGATGACATTGTTTTGCAAGTTTATCGAGATAGTATGGTAAAATTTATTTCAGAATTAGATCATGAATCTGTACAAATAGCACGGCGGAAAGTCCCGGTAATTATTGGATTATTAAGTGGAACATTACGCCATCCTGTACCAATGGAACAAATAGAAAAACAAATGAAAGTTGTGCGCGATCGCGGTTTTGATGGAGTCTCGTTTTTCTATTGGGAAACTCTGTGGAGTTACTTTACTCCCGACTCTCCCCGACATCGACGTCAAATTTTTAAAGAGTTGTTTGGTAATATCTAACCAGGTAGGGCGAAGTATTTACCCCTATAAAAATTGTAAAAACTTTCACGTATTCATTTTATCTTATGTTAGAAATTCTTCTCCTTTGCTTAATGTCTGTGATTTTAGGAATCCTGATGGGTCGGAGTTTAGCAGAGCGAGGATTAACCGCTAGTAATGCTTTAGAAAAGCATCAAAAAACGGTATATATGATTTTAACTGTAATCACATTTTTGGTCGGAATTTTCTTGATATTAGGGTATTTAAAATTAACAAAGTTAATTCCTACATTTCTATTATTATGGCTCGGAGCGCATTTAACTGATTTAAGTTTAGGGATTGGCTTTTTAGGATTAGGATTATTAGTGGGATTAGAGTTACCAGGATGGAATAATCCTCAGCGACGCTATCAACTGATTAGTGTTGTGGTTTTACTCAGTTTACCATTATTTTTATTAGTTCATGAAACCTTACCCATTACAGGGCTCTTAGGCGAACCGTTAGAGGTGGATAATGTCGTATTACAAACAACGCCCTACACCTGCGCCCCTGCTACCATTGCCACATTAGGACGTTGGGTAGGAAAACATCCACAATTAACAGAAAAAGATGTCGTTAAAATAGCAGGAACTAATCGTTTTGGAACCAGTACGTTAGATGAAATTCGGGCAATGCGTCGATTAGGATTAATGCCAAACTATCAGAATAATTTAACCTTAAATGATTTAATTTCTCAAGGAAAACCCGCTTTGTTACAAGTCAATGAACCTGTCGGAGAAACAACTATTTCCCATGCAATCGCACTTTTAGAAATAAATTCTAAACAACATACTTTAACTTTAGCAAATCCTCTCTATGGAAAACAAGTTAAATTATTTGAACAGATGCAAGGATATTGGACAGGGACAGCAACTTTTGTCAATTAAAATCAAACAGTTTTCAGCAAAAACCCAGCCCCTTTGACGAAACTCCCAATTCTCCTCGATATCGACGAAAAAGTTTTCAAACCTTATTTTCAAATTAAGCTAAAATTAGGAGGAGGAATTCAATGTTTTCTCAGCATCAATAATATGAATATCAACTCCTTTGAGATATTTTAATAATTGCTGAACGGGTGATCCTTTCCAAAACAATTCCCAGCGAGATTTGCGCGTATGTCCGAGAACAACTTGAGTGATATGATATTGGTGAGCAACTTGAGCGATCGCTTCCGAGACATTATAACTTTTCACCCTAAGAAACTCTCCCCCAAACTCTTGAATTAAATCTTGACAAGTTTCTAACAATAAACTTTCTTCCTTGGTTAAAAAACGTTCTGGATTTTCCACATATAACCCATATAAACGAGCTTTCATTACATTCGCTAAACGCAATCCTCGCCTCAAAAGTTGGGGTGAATTTTGATAAGTAGAAATACAAACTAAAACTCGCTCATGAACATTACAAAATAAAGCTTTTTCAGTCGTTTCTGCGGATTCTTCAATATTATCAGCAACTTCGCGTAAAGCCAACTCTCGCAACGCCACTAAATGACGACGTTGAAAGAAATTTTGTAACGCTTGTTCTATTTTTTCAGGTGCATATATTTTACCCTCTTTTAAGCGTTCTTGTAATGTTTCTGGGGTAACATCAATCACCACAACTTGTGTTGCTTCATCCAAAAGACGATCAGGAATGCGTTCTCGAACCACAACCCCCGTAATTTTTGCAACTAAATCATTTAAACTTTCTAAATGTTGAATATTCACGGTTGAATAGACATCAATTCCATGATTGAGAATAATTTCTACATCTTGATAACGCTTTTCTTTAAGAGAACCTGGAACATTAGTATGAGCTAATTCATCTACTAAAACCAATTGAGGTTGACGAGATAAAATCGCATCGGTATCCATTTCCCATAACGTTATCCCTTGATGAAAAACAGATCTTTTAGGAATCAGTTCTAAACCAATCGCTTTTTCTGCGGTTTCTTCTCGTCCATGGGTTTCTAATAACCCAATTACAACATCAATTCCTTCTGCTTTTAATTGATGTCCTTCTTCTAACATTCGATAGGTTTTACCGACCCCAGGAGACATCCCAATAAAAATTTTATGTTTCCCTTGATTTCGAGAGGAGGTTTGATAATCAGATTCAGGGGAATTTTTTTGAGTCTCAATTTCACTGCTATTAATCATCGTTAATTGGATAGGTTATCTAAATCTAAATTAACTTTCAGAACATTAACTCCCGGTTCTCCAAAAATTCCTAAAAATCGATGTTCAGTATTTTTATTAACGAGAATTTCCACTTGATTAGGATTCAAAGAACGCGCATTAGCGACTCGTTGAATTTGGGCGTTTGCGGCTTGAATACTAATATGAGGGTCTAACCCTGAACCCGATGAATAAACTAAATCCGCCGTTGGAATAATATTATTAAATTGGAGTTGATCAATTCGTGCTGTTACTTTTTTTAACAAATCGGGATTACTGGGTGCTAAATTACTTCCTCCTGAAATTCCCGTTGCTAAACCATCGTTAACCGGACTATAATCAACGCTACTTGGACGGGATATAAAATAACGATTGGAGGTAAAATTTTGACCGATTAAAGCCGAACCAATAATCTCTCCTTGCGGATTTTTGATCAAACTTCCATTGGCTTGAAAGGGGAAAATTGATTGACCGATTATTAGAATCAAAACGGGGTATAAAATAGCCGTTAAAACCCATAAAACTAGGGTAGTGCGGATGGCTGTCAGCAAATCTCTAAACATAGTATATTTTGAATTTGAAAGTACATTTTTTGAGAATTTGATTGAGTTTTAAAACCGTTCAGGTTGTAAAATTACAGCCAATAAATAGAAAGCAATGGCTATCGTTACTAAAATTAAAATTCCAATAGCCCAAGCTGCTTTGCGAGTTATTTCTTCTCCTGTTGCTGCATAAATAATGGGAGCAAAGATTAAATTAGAGGATAACAAAAAAAACAAAGACAGGGGTAAAAGGTTACTTTTGGTTTTGATTAAGGAAATTATTCCTTTGACTTCACGGGGTAATATTGAATTAAAATCATCTAATGTTTTCATTTTTTACTCCAATTTTTTTAGCTGTAAAAACCTGGTTGATTGTTATGTTAAACCAATAACAGCGATGATGCTATCAATCAGTTTAATTCCAATAAAAGGTGCAATGATTCCTCCTAATCCATAAATCAAAATGTTTTCTCGAAGTAATTGATTAGCACTAACGGGACGAAACTTAACTCCTTTTAAGGCTAAAGGAATTAAAGCAGGGATAATTAAAGCATTATAAATTAGGGCGGATAAAATAGCGGATTGACTACTCGCCAAACCCATAATATTTAAACTGCCAATACCTGCTGATGAAAACATCGCTGGAATGATAGCAAAATATTTGGCAATATCATTAGCAATAGAAAAAGTAGTTAACGCCCCACGAGTAATCAATAATTGCTTACCAATGGTGACTAAATCAATCAACTTTGTAGGATCAGAATCTAAATCAACCATATTCGCTGCTTCCTTTGCAGCTTGAGTTCCAGAATTCATTGCTAATCCAACATTTGCTTGAGCTAAAGCCGGAGCATCATTCGTACCATCCCCCGTCATTGCTACTAATTTACCCTGGGATTGTTCCTTTTGAATCACAGCAATTTTATCCTCTGGAGTGGCTTCTGCAATAAAGTCATCTACCCCCGCTTCTTGAGCAATAACTTCAGCCGTAATCCGATTATCTCCTGTTAACATTACGGTTCTCACTCCCATCCGTCGCAGTTGATCAAAGCGATCTCTAATTCCCGGTTTAATAATATCTTTCAGGTAAATAATTCCATACAATTCACTATCTTTACAAACGGCTAAAGGTGTACCACCCAAACGAGAAATACGCTGATAAGCAATATCTAAATCAGCCGTTAGTTGACCTCCACGAGAACGAACAAACCCTTTAATGGCATCAACTGCACCTTTTCTAACTTCGCTTTTATCGGGTAAGTTTGTACCACTCATGCGAGTTCTAGCAGAAAACTCAATTCCTTCGGCTAATTCTCGATTAAAATTAACCATCGCCCCCATTTTTTCTGCAAGTCTAACAATCGATTTTCCTTCCGGTGTCTCATCAAAAATACTCGCTGCGAGCGCTACTTCAGCAACAGCTTTTGGACTATGACCATTCACCGGAATAAATTCTTCAGCTAGTCGATTTCCTAACGTAATGGTTCCGGTTTTATCTAAGACTAAAGTATTGATATCCCCACAGGCTTCTACAGCCCGTCCCGATGTAGCAACAACATTAAATTGAGCCACCCGATCCATTCCAGCAATGCCAATAGCACTTAATAAACCGCCAATTGTTGTTGGAATTAATGCCACTAATAGGGCAATTAAAATTACAATACTAACCGGAGTTTGAACGTAATTAGCAATGGGTAAAATTGTAGCAACCACAATTAAAAATACTTCAGTTAATACTGCTAATAACACCGTTAATGCAATTTCATTCGGGGTTTTTGTTCGTTCTGCTCCTTCAACTAAAGCAATCATTCGGTCTAAAAATCCTTTCCCCGGTTCCGATGTCACTCGCAAAATTAATTCATCAGAAATAATCCGAGTTCCCCCCGTTACCGAACTAGCAACATCGCTTCCAGGTTCTTTTAAAACCGGGGCAGATTCGCCAGTAATTGCGGATTCATCGACGGAAGCAACTCCCGCAATTACGACCGCATCTACTGGAATCATATCTCCCGCAATAACTTTAATTTGATCTCCTTTTTTTAACGATGTGGAACTAATTTCTTCAATCAAACCATCGGGTAATAATTTTCGGGCGGTGGTTTCGGCTTTCGTAGAACGTAAGGAATCCGCTTGTGCTTTTCCTCGTCCTTCTGCAACAGCTTCGGCAAAATTGGCAAACAGAAGGGTTAACAATAAAATCACGGTGACGAGGAAATTAAAGAAGCGATTATTTTCTCCTTGAATGGTTCCAAATAAGTTAGGATCAAGAACTAATAAGGCTGTGATTATTGTTCCTAACCAAACGACAAACATCACAGGATTTTTAATCATGTATTGCGGATCAAGTTTGCTAAAAGCATCCCGAAATGCCCGTTGATACAGTCCTTTAGTATTGACTTTTTTTTGCTTTTTTTGTTGTCGTTTATTTAAGCGAGTTTGCATCATAAAATTGAAGGGGTATTTGAGCAAGAATAGGGAGATTATTTGAAACTAGCAATTTGAAAGGCTTCCGCCACTGGCCCTAATGCTAAAACAGGTAAGAATGTTAAGGCTCCTAAAATCAAAATCACTCCCGTTGTCACACTGGTAAATAGGAGAGAATTGGTTTTTAATGTGCCAGGAGTTTCGGGAACAGGTTGTTTATTTAATAGACTTTCTGCTAACAGTAATAACGCCACAATTGGAATATAACGTCCGGCTAAAAGCACAACGCTAGTGCTAAGATTCCACCATAAAGTATTATCCCCTAATCCTTCAAATCCTGAACCATTATTCGCGGCGGCGGAAGCATATTCATAAATCACTTGGGAAATGCCATGAAATCCGGGGTTTGAAATCCCTGAAAGTTGAGGATAGGCGAGGGTAATAGCACCAGGAATTAAAATAGCAATGGGATGAACCAGTAAAATGACACTGGCGAGAATAATTTCTCTTTTTTCAATTTTTCGCCCTAAAAATTCTGGGGTTCTACCCACCATTAATCCGGTTAAGAACACCGTTAAAATCAGGAAAATAAATAAGTAGACTGTTCCGGTTCCTTGTCCTCCCCAAACAATTTGTAAAAACAGATTAAATAAGGTAGAAAACCCCCCATTCGGCATGAAAGAATCGAGCATTCCATTCACTGCACCGCACATTGTTCCCGTTGTGGTAACAGCCCAGAATGCTGTTTCTGCCCAACCCAACCGGATTTCTTTTCCTTCTAAATTAGGAGCTTGTTGACCGAGAAAATTATTAACAATTGGGTTTCCTTGAAATTCTCCAAAAGCCGTAATAACGATGAAGCCGAAATAGATTAAAAATACCATTCCAAAGAGTAAGCTGGCTTGTTTTTTGTCTTGGATAAAAATTCCAAAGGTATAAATCAAGGAAGCGGGAATACTAACCATTGCTAAGGTTTCAATTAAGTTAGAAAACCCATTAGGATTTTCATAAGGATGGGCTGAATTGGCTCCAAAAAAACCGCCTCCATTTTCTCCTAATTGTTTAATGATTTCAAAATGAGCAACTGGCCCCCGTGCGATCGCTTGGGTTCCTCCGTCTAAAGGGGTAACAATTTGCGCCCCTGCTAAGGTTTCAGGTACACCTAACGCTAATAAAATGACTGCACCAATTAAGGAAATAGGCAATAAAATTCGAGTAATAAAACGGGTTAAATCAACATAAAAATTCCCTAATGATCTGCCTGTTAATCCTCGAATAAAAGCGATAGAAACGGCTAAACCTGTCGCAGCCGAAGTAAACATTAAAAACCCTAATGCGAGTACCTGGCTGGCATAGCTGAGGGTATTTTCACCGGAATAATGTTGTTGATCCGTATTGGTTAAAAATGAAATGGTTGTATGTAAGGTTAAATCCCAACGCGGAGCATTTAATTGCATTGGGTTTAAGGGTAAAATTCCTTGTAAACTGATAATAAGATAGACAAAAACTCCCATCACTAAGTTAATCAAAAGCATGGCGCGAGCATATTGCCAACCTGTCATATCCCGTTGTAAACGAGCTCCACTGAGGTTATAAACCAGGCGTTCCAGGGGATTTAGTATGGGGTCAAGAAGGGTCTTTTTCCCTAAGAAAATATCAGCGATGTAGGTTCCGAAAACAGGAACAATCGCCACTAATAGTCCTAATGTTAGGGCAATTTGAAAAAATCCTTGCCACATAAATATGATAGAGATTTACATCTGAATTTAATCCTATTATTTTACTTTTTTCCTAAAAAACAATCTAACAAAAAGTAGAATTTTGATCAGAAAATGATATAAACCAAAAATATAAGAGATATGTAGTTACTTCTATCTGAGATTATAAACCTCTTGATATAGATGAGTATAACTAGAGATATATACCAATCATAAAAAATGTAGGGGTGGCGTCCTTACAAACCTAGGCATAAAGAGGGTTGGGAGACCCAACCCCTACGATAAAATATTATATGAAATCCTTAAATGTTTGCTGCACGTTTCCCCAGTAGAGACGTTGCATGCAACGTCTCTACTGGGGGGGGTTAGAGGGATAATTTGTAGCATTTATAATTAGATTTTATATTCCAACCTTTGTCTCGAAGGCGAGGATTGCTATAGGTCACTTTTAACGGTGATTTTAAGCTAGATTAAAAAGAGTAATCAATTGGGAAATAAATTATGATTTTAAAAAATACTTTAAAAATTCATTGGTTAATTTTAGGATTCTTTGCGGTGGTGATTTTATTAGAATATACGACTCCCGCAGACTATGTTTTTGGTTATCTTTATACGATTCCGATTTTACTCGCTCATCCCCGTTTAAATCGGATGATTACGCTACAAGTAACTGTAGTGGCTTGTTTATTAACATTATTCAATTTAGTTTTTCCCCTTGCTGAAATCATCAATTCAGCAACAGTTGCTAATCGAATGATTGCCGTTTTCGCTTTAATTATTACGGGTTGGTTAAGCGATCGCACTCGTCGCTATGAAGAAGCAATTTCTCAACAACAAGCTCAACTCCAAGCTCATCACAAACTAGCCAGTGTTCGAGAAGATTTTGCGTCTACTTTGACCCATGATTTAAAAACACCGCTTTTAGGGGCAATTGAAACGCTAAAATCCTTTCAAAACAGACAGTTTGGTGATATTAATTCGACTCAAGAAAAAGTTCTCGATATGATGTTGCGTTCTCACCAAAATAGCTTACAGTTAGTGCAAACTTTATTGGATGTTTATCGGAATGATACGGAGGGATTAAAACTCAATTTAGAACCGATTAATTTAGTTAACATTGCAGAGGAAGCGATCGCAACTTTAACGGATTTAGCCACAACGCGGCGAATTTATTTAAGTTTAAGTTATCGAAACTCTGATTTTCGGAGATTTGTATGGGTAAAAGGCGATCAACTGCAACTTCAGCGCGTTTTTAGCAATTTATTAATTAATGGGATTAATCATTCTCCCCGTGGGGGTCGGGTTGAGGTGATATTGGAGTCTGAAGCTCATTTTCAAGTGGTGAAAATTTGGGATCAGGGTCTCGGAATAACCCCCGAAGAATTGCCGAATTTGTTTGAGCGATTTTATCAAGGAAATAGCGATCGCCAAGCTCAAGGCTCAGGATTAGGATTATACTTAACTCGACAAATTATTGAAGCCCATGGAGGTATAATTTGGGTAGAAAATAAAATCCCCAATGGAGCGATGTTTTGTTTTCGCCTTCCGGCTTTAGCTCAGGGAGAAATCCAACTGTAACACTTAAATTTTTAAAAAAAGTTATAAAAAAATGCAATCAAACCTATTAAGAGTTTTATTAGTTGAAGATGATGAATTATTCCGTCTAGGACTAAATATTCGTTTGCAAAAAGAAGCAGACATCAAAATTATTGGCGAAGCTACCGATGGAGAAACAGCCGTTGAATTAACAAATCAATATTTACCAGATGTGGTATTATTAGATATAGGCTTACCTGGAATTGGAGGTGTAGAAGCCTGTCGTCAAATCAAACAAAACCACCCTGAAATTCCGATTTTAGTCTTAACTTCTCATTCCCAAAAAAGCCTAATTGAACGATTAATTAAGGCGGGTGCATCCGGGTATTGTTTAAAAGGAATTGAACCTCATTTACTAATTTTAGCCTTACATTCTGTTGCTGCGGGAGCTTCTTGGTGGGATCAAACAGTAACAGCAGAAATTCGGACATTTTTTGAAACGACAGGCTCAGGAGAAACCCAAAATACAGCGATCGCTGATCATGATTTAACCCAAAGAGAACAAGAAATTTTAGCCTTAATTGCTGATGGAAAAACGAATCAAGAAATTGCAAATTTACTTCATATTACATTAGGAACAGTTAGAAGTCATGTTCATGCTATTTTACAAAAGTTAGAAGTGCGCGATCGCACCCAAGCTGCAATTCTAGCGATTCAGAAAGGATTGATTTCTAAACCTTCATGACCCCTAATTTAAGGGTTATAAAATTCAAGTTTTATTAGGTTTAATTCAGTCTATTTTACCTTTATTCAGATTCATCTAAACGCTTTTGCCATTCTGCATCACTTTGATCCAGATTTTTTATTTCCTGTTCTAATAAATCAGTTTCAGTTGTATAAGCTAAATTATCTTGATGAATCACAATTTTTTTAGCAAACTGACCAGCATAATTGAGTTTTTTCTTTAAAATTGAACCCCCCTGAGCTAAAATATTAGCTCTTTTTTCTCGCCTAATATTGCGATTATCAATCTTTTTATTTTTTCCTTGAATCCAAAAATATCGAATCAGAGGAATCGTTAAAAATCCTATACCGTAAATCAATAAAATGGGATAAATAAATTGCACAAACCCTAAAAATCCGGTTAAATATCCAGCAATTTCAGGAGTTTTCAATAAACTTCCCAACATTAATGCGCCAATTAAATTAACCGAACCTAAACCAATTGCTCCTAAAACTTGCCCAGAAGTTGCTAAACTAAAACGCCATTTTTTTTCTTTTAAATAAGCAGGGACAGGCTGAGTTTTGGAGTTTTGCGCTGTGATTTGCAATTCAGGAAAATGATAAATTAATTGTCCTTCTGGACTCACTTCGGGTCGGCCATCAAATCGAGCTAAAATCGGTAACATATAATCTTCATATTCTTGAGCGACTGAACTCCCAATTTCATCTAAATAAGGGGTTATTTGTTCCGCAATAATCGCTCCTTTTTGATTATGAATAACTCTGCCAATCGTTTGCCATCTGCGTTCTTCTAAATTATAATTCGGATTTCCATCTCCAAACATAAAGGAAAAAACAGCTTCCAAAAAATTCATCTTTTTTTTGTCACTGTTCTTAGTTTCATACCGTTGATAATTGTTATTATCCCAAGAAACAAACCACCACCAATCCGATATAAACCAACTAACAGGAAAGAAGCCAACACTGCTATCATTTCCGCCTGAACTATCATTATCCTGACTAGAATTAATTGCAATTAAAATAACAATAATAGCAACAACAATCAGAAGAATTGATGCAATCAAAATAATTCCAAAAGAAATCCGAATCAGGTAAAATAAAACTTTCCAGATTTTTTCCCACCCATCTTGTAATTTTAACCGCCAATATTTATTCCGCAGAATAGCCCGAAAATTTTGGGGAAATGCAAAGGCTATATCTCCTGACTCAGCAACTTGTAAATGACCTCCTGCTTCCGATGCTAGAGCTAGAAGTTCTCGTTGGGCGATATTAACATCAATTCCCGCTTGAGTGGCTACATCGCCACTGGTAACACGATGCCCTAGTTTTTCAACTGCATTGATGATGCTAGGATTAAGAACCATTGGTTTCTCCTACTCAACACTCATCCAATTTCATCAGGGGTGATTTTCTTTGGATAATTCTATTATTACTGTTTTTTTGAAAATTGGGTTACTGTTGTTATAGTAAACTTAAGACAGAAGTAAATAATCGGAAGGTTGTGAAAAAATGTTAACCTTAGAAACCTTGTTTGATGAAGAATTCTATCTTGCCCAATATCCTGATGTTGCTCAAACCATTGAAAGTGGAGAATTTGATACAGCTTTTGATCATTTTATTGAGATAGGTCAAGAATCAGGTTATGAACCTAATGCTATCTTTGATAGTCAATATTATCAGGACACAAACCCTGATTTATCTGCTCAAATAGAAGAAGGATTTCTGACACCTGTTGAACATTTTATTAATTATGGTCAGTTTGAATTGCGTTCTCCGAATCCCTTCTTTGATCCATTCTATTATTTAGAACAATATTCCGATGTCAAAGGTGCTTTTCTGAGAGCAGAAATTAATCCCTTTGAACATTTTTTTCTGTTTGGACAATATGAAGGGCGAAATCCGAGTTTAGCTTTTGATACTAACTTTTATCAAACTCGATATCCTGAAATTATATCAGAATTAGAATCAGGACTATATAACACCTTATTTGAACATTTTTGGCAGCAAGGGTTAGCCGACGGAAGATTAGGAACACCTCCGGCTTTAAAAGACGATCTCACTCAAGCCGTTGATCTTGATATCTTGTTAGGTAATCAAACAATTATTGGCTTAATTACAGATGTTGATCCGGTTGATATTTATCAATTTATTATTCCTAATTTTAAGAGTGATTTTAGTGCGATTATGAATCAAATGAAAGCTAATTTAGATTTAGATTTAATTCAAGATCTGAATGGAAATCAAGCCGTTCAAAGTAATGAAATTATTGCGACTTCTGCGAATTTAAATTTAACCCCAGAATCAATTAAAATTGAGCAATTACCCAGTGGAACCTATTTTCTACGAGTTTCTTCAGTAGAAGGAAACACAAATTATCTCCTAAATTTATCAGCAACTCCTGTTTAGTGAATGAAAAAAAGGTGGGCGAACCCACCCCACAGTTTAATTAAATTCCCTTGGGTTTATAATTATGCCAATCTGTTGCTTTTTCATAGGCATGAGCAACTTCTAATAATCGAGATTCCCCTAACGGTTTCCCAATTAATTGCATTCCAATGGGTAATCCTTGATCATCAAAACCACAGGGAACACTAATTCCGGGTAAACCCGCTAAATTCACAGGAATTGTCATTAAATCCGATAGATACATACTCAACGGGTCAGCCGTTTTTTCACCTGCTTTAAAAGCCGTTGAAGGTGCTGTCGGACAAACTAACACTTCCACCTGACTAAAGGCGCGATCAAAATCTTCCTTAATTAAGGTTCTCACCTTTTGGGCTTTCAAATAATAAGCATCATAATATCCCGCCGATAAAACATAAGTTCCCACCATAATCCGCCGTTTAACTTCCGCCCCAAATCCTTGCGCCCGGGTTTGCTGATACATTTCAATTAAATTCTCTGCATCAGGATGACGGAACCCATATTTCACCCCATCATAACGAGCTAAATTCGCAGAAGCTTCCGAAGGTGCAATCACATAATAAGTCGGTAAACCATACCGGAATCGAGGACAAGAAACAATCTGAATTTCTGCTCCTAATTCCTGTAAAACACTAATGGCTTTCGTTACCGTTTTTTCAACAATTGGATCTAATCCTTCTCCAAAAGTTTCTTTAATCACCCCAATTTTAATTCCGCTTCTGGCTCTTAAAGTCGGTCTAAGGGCGGAAACATAATCAGGAACAGGAAGGTTTAAACTGGTGGCATCTTTCGGGTCATGACCGGCGATCGCTTGTAATAAAATAGCAACATCTTCTACACACCGTCCAAAGGGCCCAATTTGATCCAAAGAAGACGCATAAGCCACTAACCCATACCGAGAGACTAAACCATAGGTCGGTTTCAGCCCCACAACGCCACAGAAGGAAGCCGGTTGACGAATGGAACCCCCCGTATCAGATCCCAAGGAAACCACCGCTTCTTCGGCTGCAACGGCTGCGGCTGACCCTCCCGAAGACCCCCCCGGAACTCGTTCGAGATCCCAAGGATTAGCGGTCAGTTGATAAGCTGAGTTTTCCGTTGAACTCCCCATCGCAAACTCATCGAGGTTGGTTTTTCCCACCATTACAGCCCCAGCCGCAGCGAGTTTCTGGGTGACAGTGGATTCATAGGGAGGGATAAAATTCTCTAAAATTTTAGAACCACAGGTTGTCCGAATTCCCTCAGTACACATATTGTCCTTAATGGCGATGGGAATACCGGCTAATAGACCAATTTCTTCCCCCGCCGCAATTTTGGCATCCACTTGACGCGCCTGTTCCAAGGCTCGATCTGCCGTTACACAAAGAAAACTCTTTAATTTAGGTTCGAGTTGTGCAATCCGATCCAATGCCTCCTGGGTGATCTCAACGGCGGAGCGTTCTTTCTTGATCAGTTGTCGGTGCAACTTACGGATGGATGCCATACTCTACTTTTCCTCTTGTTCTTAAATACCCATATCTGAGTTTACCAGAGGAAGGGGAGGTCTGTGGAACAGGCATCTTGCCTGTTAACCCGTTAACTTGTTAACTGCGGTGTGTCGGATAAAAATTCTCTGTTCGATCCGGAAAAGCATAAAAAGTTGGGATAGATTAACCAACTTTCCTGATGCTATATCGGAGGAATGCCACCTAAAGCTCACTTAGAACCCCATCTGACGCTCGAAGACCTAAAAGTTCGTTATCGTCAAGCACGAGATACAACTGAGGCTCGTCGATGGCACCTGCTTCACCTTGTGGGGGGGGGTTGGACAATCAAACAAGCGGCGGATATTGTGGGGTTAAATTACGATTACGCCAAAGAAATTATCCGGCGCTACAACCATGAGGGGCCAAGTTCCATCAAGAACCGCAGCCGAGAACGCCAACCCCCAATGGCAAAATCTCTACTGACTTCAGGACAACAACAAGAATTGATGGAAGCGTTGCAAGGGCCCGCACCCGATGGAGGCTCTTGGTCTGGGCCAAAAGTAGCAGAATGGATTGCTCATAAAACAGGTCGTGATCACGTTTGGCCGCAAAGAGGTTGGGATTATCTCAAACGCTTAGGAGTGAATTGGAGGAAGTGAACAACCCTGAATGATCGGGACTAAAGCCTGGAATATCAGTTTTTTAAGGGTAATATTCCTCCCTTGTAATCTTTTATATTTTTGTATCCGTTAGCAAGATAAAACGAATATGGAAAACTCAATTTTTCTCAAAAGTTTACAGATGAGCGCGATCGCCTTTAGCACTTTTTTCGTGTTAACTTCTGCAAGTCAAGGACGAGAGTTATCTCCGAATAGTTCCTGCGATTTTGGAAATTGGAATCGTTGTCAACAAAATCAAGTTGAAATCCCTAATTATCAGTATGCTGAACGGGTTAGACAACAGTTTTATTGTGGTGTAAGTTCTGATGGAATTCCGACAACTTTTGTTAAGAATTCACGGGGCACTTTTCCGGTTATCCGGTGGGTTTCTCGAATTTTTGATGATGCTGGTTATGTTCCTGAAACTCGCTGTCGTCAAGTGTCTTCAAAATTCCAACAATTTTATGAACGAGGCTTATTAAATTATGTGACTACAGGACGGGTTAATCAACAACCTGTTATCTGTGTTTCTAATAGTCAAGAGGGGCCTTGTTTAGGTGTTTTATTTACGTTGAAACCAGAACAAAATGCAAGTCGCACGTTAAAACAGTTATTTGATCTCCGAGCGAATGCTAGTGCTGGCCCCCTAGAAGAAAGTCAGGGTCGATTGTATTTGGATCTGAATCAATATATTGAGGATAAAGGTAGTGTTTCGGTATCGGATTCAGTTCGATTAGATAGATAAACAACCTTAAACAAAAAAGCGATTGATTTTGATTTCAATTATCATGGTTGATCCTTCTAATATTTCTCAAAAACTTAAAACTTTGACGGGTATTGGCAGTTGTTTAATCACGCTCCCAATACTTATTTTTTCTGATGTTTTTTTAACTTCTTATACTGTAGAGGTTCGAGATCATCCTTCAACTCTGTTTTCAGTTAAATCGAATTGTTGGGATATTTCTTGTCAAGTTTGTTCTCCGAAAGAACTCCAACGAATTGCTCAAAAAATTACTGTTAAAATTTTATCCGGTTCCGCTTGGGGCTCAGGTATTTTAGTCAAAAAACAGGGAAATATTTACACTGTTCTAACCAATCAACATATTTTAACCCCCAGTGACCCACCCTATTCAATTCAAACGCCTGATGGTAAAATTTATTCCAGTTATCCCATTTCTAATGGAAAGTTTTGGGGTCAGGATTTAGCTTTATTACAGTTTAAAAGCCAGACTCAGATTTATGCGATCGCAAATCTACAACTCTCTCCTGCAATTCAACCAGGAGACAAGGTATTTGGCGCGGGTTTTCCCTGGTTAGAAGTATCTAATGATCTAAATGCTATAGAGATTAAAAATCATACCCAAATTTCAAAAACTCAGTCTGAATTATCACTATTATCAAAACCTTTACCTTCTAAATTTTCTCAACTCAATGAACCTGGATTTTTACCTAAATTAGGACTGCATTTAACACGAGGTCGGGTTTCTCTAATCTCGGAAAAAGCAATCCAACAAGGGTATACTATTGGTTATACGAATCCCATTCAAAAAGGCATGAGTGGGGGGCCATTATTGAATTCCCAAGGGAAAGTAATTGGAATTAATGGAATGCACGCCTATCCCCTTTGGGGAGATCCTTACATTTATCAAGATGGTTCTTTACCGAGTCCCCAACTCCGTGAAAAAATGGTGCAATTAGCCTTTGCAATTCCGATGGAACAAGTAATAGCATCTATCCCCGAATTAAATCAGTCTTCGGTTTTAGTAGAATTATTTTTATCCCCTTCTCTATTAGATCAACATTTTTCTGTATTGATTCATCCCTTAAATTATCCTAACTTTGATAATTTAAAAGTTAATCTTACTTGTAATAGTTTTTAGGATAGATAGAGCAGATCATCTCATCTGTATACTATTTATTAAAAAAACGTTGACACCAATTTTGAATATTATTCAACCATAATTTAGGATGATCTTGAGGTTTATAGTTGGTTTTAAACATAGAAACAATTAAAGGGAAACCACCGACTTTAACAACCATTAAAACATGAAGTAAAATGGAAAATAAAATAATGACCCAAGCGATTAAATGAACAAAATACCACAGGTGATTAAATTCTCCATTAGGGAGCCAATTTTCTTGCTGAAATTTTCCTGAAATAACCGAGAATGCGGCTGCAATTAACGCTAGGGTATTACTCAGGCGAAGAAGGGTATACCACCACACAGGTTTATTGATTTGCGTTAAGGTTTGTAGGGTATTTCCTTGAATTAAGCGTTTTCTTTCTGCAATTAAACTATAGACAGCAAAAATAATATAGACAAACAAAAGGAAAAATCCAAAGGTTCCATGAATATCAATTAAGTTGCGGTTTTCCTGTGTTAATCCTAGCCCTCCAAAACGGCGATCATAACTGTCATAAACTAAAAATCCAGTGACTAAAGCACCTAAAACTAAAAACGCATTTAAAGCGTGAGAAAGTCTTAAAAATAGAGGTTGATAGGGTTGTGATTGAGCCATTATTCAACAATTGTTTGGGAGGATTTGGGATAAATTATGAATCAATAATGAATCATAGTTTATCCCGAAAAAGCTGTTATGTATTATAAACACTTTTAGTTTTAAATTTCAATCTCAGGGAGTTTTCAGATCAGACCCAAAGGCTATTTTCAGACTAGGGACTGGAACTCTATCAGGACTAACACAAACCTTTTTCGTACTATTCAGTCCTAAGCTGGGTCAGAGACTCTGAGTGAAGAAAAGCATCTGAAAAATTGTAACCTAGTTAGCCAAAATTTTAGAAGTCTCCGCCCCTTATATTACAACGTTAAATCGAATTGGAGACTTGAAGCAGTGGGGATGGGAAGATTCAGGACAACGACGGGGAAAAACGATTCTTTATCGACCCATTAATCTGCCAAAATAAATATCTAACCAGCCATATTTATTGTATAGTAGATTATGAGTCTGGTTACAATTTCACTACTACCACAGAGATTCCATGAACGCTTACGATTGGATTGTAGTTGGGTCTGGAATTACCGGTTCTGCACTCAGTTATGAATTAGTTAAAAAAGGATTTCAGGTACTCTTATTAGACCCAAATCCGATATTAGATGGTGCAACTCGTTATAGTTATGGCGGTTTAGCATATTGGTCAGGAACAACAGAACTAACCCGAATTTTATGTGAAGAAGGTCGCCAACGTCATCAGATTTTATCCGATGAGTTAGGAATCAATACACAGTTAAGAGAACTCGATTTAATTTTAGTCGTAAATCCTGATGATGATCCAGAATTGATAGCCCAAAAGTATCGCTATTTTGCTACACCTCCTCAATTTATCACCGTTGAAGAAGCCTGTAAATTAGAACCTTTATTAAATCCGCAGGGCATAAATGGAGCATTTACAGTTCGTCATGGTCAAGTTTCTCCCGAACATCTAAATAAAGCTTATATTAAAAGGTTTAAAAGTTTAGGAGGAAATCAAATTTTTGATCAAGTTTTGCAAATTTATCCGATTCAAAATCAAGCGGTTCAAGTCACAACTCATTTAGAACAATATGAAGCTGAAAATATCGCCATTTGTGCAGGAGGGTTAAGTCGCCAGGTCTTAAAAAATGCCGGAATTTCAATTCCTATTTATTTTACCCATACTGAAATTTTAGAAACCCCCCCCGTCGATTTAAAATTACAAACAATTGTCATGTCGGCGTCAATGGAACGTTTTCAACTTGAAGCCAAATCAACGCAACCGGAATTAGAACCTTTATGGGAAAAACCGGGTCATGAGTTAACACCATTTATTGTGGATAAAAGTGCCGCTCAGTTGCTAGACGGTCGAATTAGAATGGGTCAACCTTCCCGTGCTTTCAGCGATGTTAATGCTCAAGTGAACCTCCTCGAAAGTGAAACCTTGATTCGTCAGGAAATCATTAAAATTTTACCAGCCTTGGCAAATTTACCCGCAACTTGCTATCATTGTTTAGTAGCCTTTAGTTCCGATAGTTTACCCTTGATTGGTGCTGTTGGTAACTTTGACAAAATCCATATTTTTTCAGGATTTAGTAATCCTTTAGTTTTTATTCCCCCCTTAGCTCAACGGTTTGCAAATTTTATCACAGGACAACCCGATCCAATCATCACCCAATTATCCCCTTTACGTTTGATGAAATTGATCGGGTAAAGAGTGAATGCGCCACTCTATTTTGGTGAATCTTAGAAAAAACTTGCTTTTATTCTCAAAATGTGTTAGTTATTGGATTAACTTTTGTAACAATGAGTTCCTGATCTGATCATCAAAGTAGTCATAATCGCTATTAATTCTTGATCCTGTGTATCTATCACCCCTTTTTCCCTCGTTTGAACCCTCGTTATCAGTTCAAAGCAGACATCGCAACACAAAGATCAGGAATGCTTGAGAACCCAAAATTTCATCCTTTGATTAACACATTGATAGGACATCAAAGCCTAGTTTAAATTTATATTCAATTTGAGCAAAATTCCGGCTGAATTGAAACATATCCCATAGGAGTAGATTGTATGAATACTGTAGTCAAGCCCAGATACAAAATTTTAATTATTGATGATAACCCTATCAATGTTGACTTATTATTTGAGTATCTTGATTATGCTGGATTTGAAGTTTGGAAAGCATTAGATGGAGAAAGTGGTCTGGAAATTATTGACCAAAATACGCCTGATTTAATCTTATTAGATGTGATGATGCCGGATTGGGATGGATTTGAGATTTGCACTCATTTAAAAGCCAATCCTGCCTATAGTGAAATCCCTGTTATTTTTATAACAGCATTAGCAGAAACCCAACAAAAAGTTAAAGGATTAAACTTAGGGGCTGTAGATTATATTACCAAGCCTTTTGATCAAAGTGAAATCTTAGCCCGGATTAATCTGCACTTAAAGCTTTATGCTTTAAATTCTCAATTAAAATCTGAAATTCAGGAAAAAAGACAAGCAGAACAAGCTTTAAATCAGCTAAATTTAGAATTAGAAAAACGAGTAGAAGAACGTACCTCCCAACTGCAAAGTACCTTAGAGGAATTACAGCAGGCACAACAAAAACTATTAGAGAGAGAACAGCAATTACACTATAAAGCTTATCATGATCCACTGACAGGACTTCCCAATCGAGCTTGGTGTATTTCTCAACTTAAAACCTTAATTGAACAAGCTAAATCTGACTTTAATTATCATTATGCTGTCTTGTTTTTAGATTTAGATCGCTTTAATGTTATTAATGATAGCTTAGGTCATTTATTAGGAGATAAACTGTTACAAAAGGTTGCTAAACGCTTAGAATCTTGCTTAACCTCTAATCTCCATATTGCTCGTTTAGGAGGAGACGAATTTGTTATTATTGTTGAAAAAATTAGCGATGAGCAGGAGGTTATGACCATTGCTCAAAAAATTTTAGATGTGTTAAGTCCCGTTTTTCAATTAAATCAATATGAAGTCTATACGGGGGGGAGTATAGGAATTACATTTAGTAAATTTGGATATGATCACCCCGAAGATATCCTGCGAGATGCTGACGTAGCCATGTATTCTGCGAAAGCAAATGGCAAAGGTTGTTATCAACTTTTAACCAGTGAATTGCAACAACAAGCCATGAGTCGTTTACAGTTAGAAAATGATCTCAGGCGTGCTATTCAAAATGAGGAATTTTCTCTCTATTATCAACCTATTATTTCTCTTCCCAACTTCCAAAAATTAGGATTTGAAGCGTTAATTCGTTGGCATCATCCGCAAAAAGGTATGATTCCTCCAGATCAATTTATTCCTGTGGCGGAAGAAACCGGATTAATTATTGAGTTAGGATGGTGGGTGATCAAAACTGCTTTAAACCAAATTGAAATTTGGCAGGAACAGTTTCCTGGATTTTCAGAACTTGCGATTAATGTTAATGTTGCACCTCAACAATTAATGCTGGTTTCTTTCTCTGAACAAGTTCAAGAGCTATTTTCGCATTTCAAAATTAAAAGACATCAAATCAAATTTGAGATTACAGAAGGCTCGTTACTGAAAACTGGATCTCATCACATTGAAGCTTTAAAAAGGCTGAAAAATCTAGGAATTCAATTTTGTATTGATGATTTTGGGACAGGATATTCTTCCCTCAGTCGTCTTCATGAATTCCCCATTGATACCTTAAAAATTGATCGCTCTTTTGTGCGTCAAATTGGTTCAAATCAAGGAGAAATTGAGTTAATTAGAACCATTATTACCTTAGCTCATGGATTAGGAATGGATGTTGTCGCGGAAGGAATTGAAACAAAATCCCAACTGAATCAATTATCATTATTAGGATGTGAATGGGGACAAGGATTTTTATTTTCAAAACCCTTAAATTCTATCGATGCAACTCAATATATTGCAGCTTTGTTAACCTCTCAATGGAAGCAAGAACGGGTTAAAGCCTTGCTGATGTAAACCCATTCTTGAACTAAATCTCGACCTTAACAATTAAGCAAAGGCAGAGTTTCCAAAATCGCAGGGAACATCTTGCCATCGTCCTTGACCGACGGCTTGAATTGCTTCTTTTAAATTAATATCCCCGGTATAAAGTGCTCGTCCCACAATTACATCAGTGACCCCTAAAGGTTCTAGGGATAATAAACTTAATAAATCTGTAATCGAACTCACTCCTCCAGAAGCAATCACTGGAATTGAAACGACATTAGCAATTTCTCGTAAAGCCTCAAGATTAGGCCCAATGAGGGTTCCATCCCGATGAATATCAGTATAAATAATCGTGACAACCCCTAACTGTGCCATTTGTTCGGCTAAATCCGTCGCTAAAATTTCCGAGGTTTCTAACCATCCTTTCGTCGCAACTTTGCCATTTCTAGCATCAATTCCCACCGCAATATGACCGGGAAATTCTGCACATAAATCCGCAACTAATTGAGGTTGTTCGACTGCAATCGTTCCTAAAATTGCCCGTTCTACTCCTAAATTGAATAGGGTGGCTACGTTGTCACGGGTGCGTAATCCTCCGCCAACTTGTACCGGAATATTAATCGTATTTGCGATCGCTTCTATCACCTGATAATTTGTAGGTTTTCCAGTTTTTGCTCCATCTAAATCTACTAAATGCAACCTTGTTGCTCCTTGTTCAACCCAATCTTGAGCAACCGCAATGGGGTCATCATTAAAGGTTTGAGCTTGGTTATAGTCTCCTTGATATAATCGAACACAACGTCCGTCTAATAAATCAATGGCTGGAATAATATTCATGGGATGGGTTTATGATCAACAATACTCAGTTTCCCACAGAATAAAACCCCCGCTTTGCGGGTTTTATTCTGTGGTGATCAAAGTGTTAGATTCTAACTAGATTAAAACGGTTTCTTTTTCAGGAGTTGAATCAGTTGGGGTCGGGTCAGAAGCAATATCTAACGCACCCCCTGGAGCTTCAGGATGTTCCACATAAACGGCTTCTGTCATGGCTTTAGCACCTTCCGAACGACCTTTGAGATAAATACTTCCTAATCCTAATAACCCGGCTGTTCCGAGGGCTAATCCAGCAATGATGCCATAATCCGGTTTAATCGGGGGAATTTTTGTCCACACCGAACCGGAATTAAAGTTAGAATTTGTCAACAACCCATTAGACTTATATTTGCTAAAAGGACAAGGACTCGCTTCCGACACCGGAGAGAACACAGCACTCAAAGTTGCTGTAGCTAAGAGGCTCACGAGTAAGGGTTTGAGTTTGTTCATGATCATTGCCATATTGGGGATGTTTAATTTGGTAATGATAGCAGGAGATTTTAAAATTAGCCGACCCCAATTGATTTTTAATCCAGATATTTTGATCCATTAAGTTCCTTCCCATCCCCCAAACCCAACATTCACCAGCGACTTATCCCCACTCTCCGCCAAATTCTTGATATTCTTCTGATTCGATTTGATCGAGATCAGGATATTCATAATTATCAATCATTTCCTCTACAGAGTGAATAACAAACGGTAAATTAGCACCAATTAAACCCCGTTTAATTCGTTCTGATGTTTCAGGAAATAAAACAAATAGGGGATAAATATCATCAGCCTCTTGAGAATCAATGTGTTTATAATGGTGAGGCATTATCCATTCATAATCTTGATCTAATAACACTTGGGTTAATCGCCAACGGGCTAATAAATCCGATAATTCTTCTTGAGGACGGTGAATAAAAATAAAAATCTCCGCCCCAATTTTAACTTTCCATTCTGGATCACACATCAAAAGTCCAATATCGCAGGGTAAACCCACCGCATCCCCCGGTTTAATACTAATTCCCTGCTGTCCTGAATAGGAAACTCCGTGTCGTAAACGTACAATCGGTAACGGAATGGTAATCACGCTATCATCAGAACGGCGAATACTCGGAACCATTTCAAAATAAGGACGATGTTGCTTCAGTAAAGTAATGGCTGCTTCCGAATTACTATATTCTGCCAGCAACGCTTCATAATGGGATTTTAGAATAGACATAAATCATTTCAAATAAAACGTTTACAGCATTGGTTAATGGGGTAATAGGTAGAATCAACCTTTAATTACGAATTACGAATTACGAATTACGAATTACAAATTACAAATTACGAATTACAATTCTTAATTCTTAATTCTTAATTCTTATTGAAAGTAGTCAATATCAATGAATTGATAGCTGATAACTGAATCTGATACGATTAAGAATTTCATCGTTTATACATCAGAAATTAGTGTTTGATAGACAATCTAATTTTCTGGGTTTTGGAATTAGCCAATTTTTTCAAACACGGCAAACATAGGCAGATACATCGATAGCAAAATTGAACCCACAATTCCAGCTACCATCACAATCATTAGGGGTTCTAACATACTGGTAAGTCCTTTTACAGCTTCTTCCACTTCCGTTTCATAGAAGATCCCTACTTTCATTAACATTTTGTCGAGTTCCCCTGATTCTTCTCCAATTGCAATCATTTGAATAGCCAAAGGAGGAAATACATTGCCTTCTTGTAAAGCTAAACTAATTAAACCGCCTTGTTGAATAGAATCTCTGGCATTTCTAATACATAAAGCGATGGCCGCATTTCCTGCCACCTCTTCCACAATTTCCAGAGAGTTCATAATCGGAACCCCAGACCGGGTTAAGCTTCCAAAAATTGTACAAAACCGCGCCACAGCCGAAATTTGAATCAGGTTTCCAAAAATCGGTAACTTCAAAAATAGCTTATCAAAAAACATTCTTCCCCCAGGGGTTTTATAAGCGGTTTTATAAGCAAACAATAACCCTATCAACGTCCCGATTACAATAGCTTGTGGAATCGGGGGCCAGGTTCTACAAAAAGCACTAATATTGAGCATGATCTGGGTAAACATCGGCAGTGTTGCCCCAATATCCTGAAACACCTTAGCAAAGGTGGGAAGTAAAAAAGTTGTCATCCCAAAAAAGATAGTAATGGCAATAAAAAACACCGTTTTGGGATAAGACATAGCGGACTTAATTTCGGCTTGGGTTTTGTGGTTTTTTTCCATCATTACTGCTAGCCGTTCTAAGACTTCATCTAAAACCCCCCCGGTTTCTCCAGCAGATACCATACTAATAAAAAGCTGATCAAAAATATCAGGAAATTTCCTCATAGCCACAGAAAGTTCTGTCCCTTCTTCCACATCAGCCCGAATGGAAGTTAAGGCATTTTTTAACTTAGCATTACTACATTGATCACTTAAAACACTCAAACATCTCGCCATTGCAATCCCGGCGTTAAACATGGATGCAAATTGACGGGCAAAAATCGCTAAGTCTTTAACGGTAATCGTTGCCAGAGCAATGCTAATACTTTCTTCAATTCGTTTAAAGTCAAAACCCCGGTTTCTGACTTGACTGCGAACTACACTCCCTGCCATAAATTTTTACCTACTCAGTATTAATTTTTTACTGATAACTGATGATGCGGATACTTGATAACTGATAACTGACAACTGACAACTGATAACTGATTTAAGCTTTGGCTTTTTGTCCCTTAGCGGCGGAGGGAGCAGGGCCAATTAAACGTTCTAATTCATCGGGTTTAGACGACTTACTCATGGCCGCTTCCCAAGTGACTTGACCTTCGTTATAGAGTTTCGCCAAAGCCATTTCCATCGTTTGCATCCCTAATTTTGCCCCCATTTGAATTTGGGAGTAAATTTGAGAAGTTTTTCCCTCCCGAATCAGGTTAGCCATAGCAGGAGTATTAGCCATAATTTCAATCGCCGCCCGACGACCTCCTCCAATAGCGGGAACCAAGTTTTGACTACAAACCCCCACCAGTGAACCGGATAACTGTGCTCGGATTTGGGGTTGTTGAACGGGGGGGAATACGTCTAACATCCGGTCTACGGTTGCGGCTGCGGAGTTGGTGTGCAGGGTTCCAAAGACTAAGTGACCCGTTTCTGCCGCCGAAATCGCTAGACCAATGGTTTCTAAGTCCCGCATCTCTCCCACCAGAATAATATCGGGGTCTTCGCGCAAAGCTGCTTTGAGGGCATTTGCAAAGCTTTTGGTGTCCTCTCCCTTTTGTCGCTGGTGGAACAAACTTTTAATATTGGGAAACACATATTCAATCGGGTCTTCCACCGTTAGAATATGTTCTGAGCGAGTCCGGTTAATTAAGTCTAACAAGGCTGCCATGGTTGTGGTTTTACCTGAACCCGTTTGACCTGTGACCAATACCATTCCCCGTGGGCGTTCAGTCATGTCCCGAATTACTTGGGGAACCCCTAATTTATCAGCATTGGGAATCTTAGAGGCTAACGCCCGCAAACAAGCCGCCCAACATCCCCGTTCTCGATAGACGTTGACCCGGAACCGAGCTAATCCTCTTACCCCGTAAGCACAATCCAGTTCCCATTCTTGCTCTAACTGCTTACGCTGCATATTATTCAGCATTTGGTAAATCAGAACTTGCACCTCTTCAGCCGATTGAGTTTCTCCAAATTGGGGCTGAGGGGTCAGTTTCCCACTAATCCGAAAAAAGATAGGCGCACCCGCTTGAATATGAATATCAGAGCCACCTTGTTCGACTAAAGACTCTAAAATGTCTTCAATCATTAATCCCGGCATAATTATTCTCCTCTAAACTCTTGTTGATTGTGTACAGACTAAGGGAATTACGAATTACGAATTACCAATTACGAATCCTGATAACTGATAATGCGGATACTTGATAATGCGGATACTTGATAACTGATTAGCTGATAAAGCGGGGTGTCATACAATAGGGACAGTCTAACCATTCCGGTTTTAATTCGGCTACGCAACTCTTACAGGTTAAGCCTTGTTTGCGTTTGGCTTTGAGTTCGGCTTCTAAACCAGAATCTGTAAATGTTACCCGTTCCACCTCCTCAAAGGTAGTGTACCCTTCACGAACTAATTGCAAACTATAAGCTAATAAGGTTTTCATCCCTTCTTCAACGGCGGCTTCTTTAATTTGTTCAGTAGGAGCGCCTTTGGTAATCAGGGTTTGCATTCGTTCGGTGACTTTCAGGAATTCATAGACCCCCACCCGACCTTTGTAGCCCAGCCCACTACATTTTTTACACAATTGACCCATATCAGCTAAATGCTTCCGTTCTTCAACGGCAATGGTATTGGCTTTATAAAAAGTAATATTGACTTCTTGAGAAGCCGATAACCCATAACGACCTAACTCTTCAGGAGCGGGGGTATAAGGAAGCCGACACTCCCCACAAACGCGCCGCATCAGCCGTTGGGCCAGAATCCCTAATAAGGCGGCGGACACCATGAACGGTTCTACTCCCATTTCATCTAAACGAGCGATCGCACCCGCCGCGTCGTTAGTGTGTAAAGTAGTTAACACTAAGTGTCCGGTTAAAGCCGCTTCAATAGCAGTTTTTGCTGTTTCTAAATCCCGTGTTTCTCCCACTAACAAAACATCCGGGTCTTGTCGTAAAAATGCCCGTAAAATATTAGCAAAGGTTAAATTTTTCTCCCGAATTACCTGACATTGGGTAATCCCCGGTAAAGCATATTCAATCGGATCTTCTGCGGTACTAATATTAATCCCCGGATCATTTTTTTCTGCTAAAACCGAATACAGAGAGGTGGATTTTCCTGACCCCGTTGGCCCTGTAACTAATATCAAACCAAAAGGACGAGATGCGGTTTCCCGAACTAAGGCTAAGGTTTCTTGATCCGTAATTAATTTATCTAACCCTAATTGGGTTGAAGAACTATCCAAAATCCGTAATACAATTTTTTCCCCGTAGCGACTGGGGAGACTATTCACCCGGAAGTCTACCGTCCGTCCTCGGAATTTACGGCGAATCCGACCATCTTGGGCTTGACGACGTTCGGCGATATCCATTTCTGCGAGAATTTTAAACCGGGAAGTAATCGCCGGAATTACTTTTTTAGGAAATTTATAATATTCCTGTAACACCCCATCTTTCCGCATCCGAATTCGCATTTCATGTTCCTGGGGTTCAACGTGAATATCAGATACCCCCTCCGAGAGGGCTTTGGCTAAAATCACGTTGACAGCCTTAATAACCGGGGCGGTTTCCGCTTGTTCGATTTCCTCCGACAAATCCATCCCACCAGATTCATCGCCCACTTCTTCGAGGTCGGTGGTTTCAAAATCTCCGGCGGTAAACTCTAATTTCTCTTGTTCCCGTTTAGCGGCTTCGGCGGCTTTGCGTTTAACGTCTTCGTTACTATAGGTGGAAATAATTTGATCATAATCTTCCTGAGTAATCACCCGCCGTTGGAGTTTCAACTGCTTGGGTCGCAAAATTTGATTTCTTAACTCCTCCAACGCATTCAGGTTGTCGGGGTCAACCATGGCAATCAACACCGAAGTCGGATCACTTTCAGGTTTGCGTAAAGGGATGAAGCGATGGCGTTTACAGGTTTCTAAACTCGTATCAAGCGTATGCAGCATTTGTTCGAGTTCTTCATTCGACATCGGTTCAATTTCAGGATCATACGCTTCGACCCCGTGAATGATTCTCAGTTCAAATAGCTGTTGTTTTTTATACTGACGGGCTAAGTCGGGAGGCAGGGCGCGACCCGTCATCGATTCCAAAACTTCTGTCAGGGGTTGACCTGAACGACTGGTTTTGAGGGCTTGCTGAAGTTGCTCTGGATTAATATAGCCGGATTGAATTAATTTGTTGCCAAAGGGAGTGGTACTTTGAACAACTAGGGCGCGTCTTTGGGATGTGTTCGTCATAGCTTAAAATTAAGGTCTATGTCATTGTATTAATGCGTTGATGTCACGTTGACATCTACTCCCGCTAACCTTGACAGGTGTTGCGGGAGATTCCCAAACCTTACGATGAATTGGTACCTATCATTCAGGACAAGTCCATTCTCGGATATTTAAGGGCAATTTTTCTAAAATATGACTGCATTTTCCACAGATTTTAAGGGAATAGATTTCCCTCTGATGTGTCAATTTTAACCCAACCTTCTCGTTCTCAATTCCGATCCGCTTCTAAGAGAAGTTCAGGGGGCTGATTGCTCTCCTCCTGTACCTATCCTTGACTTAAGCCATCCCATCTTCTAAACCCCCTACCCAGCATTTTAAGGCTCCATCTTGATCATAACGGTTTACCTCACCTGATGATGTATTTTAAGATATGATTTTGATTAAAATTTTTAAAGTAAGGAAATGTCGTCAGCACCTCGTACTCTCACGCTGATTTTCCGTGATTAACAAGGACAAACAGTACCATTATGATGCCTAATTCAACGGCTAATACTCCTGATGAACTAACGGGTCAATCCTATTCAACCTCTGAGTCGGACGCACTGAACTCCGATAATTTGGAGACTCAAGCTACAACAGCGACAGAATCAAGTTCCTATCCAGAGGTTCCGACGGACGAATCTGTAACCGAAGATTCCTCTGAAAAAACCTTTGGCCAGGAAATCGAGTCAACGGGGGAAGGACTTCATGCTGAAGTCATAGCTTTAGCGGAAGCCAATGCAGCCCTCAAAGCACAATTAGAAGATGTTAGTGGTCAATATCGACGTTTGGCGGCAGATTTTGAGAACTTCCGCAAACGCACTCAAAAGGAAAAAGAAGAGTTAGAAATCACTATCAAAGGTTCAACGCTGAAGCCATTACTCCCGGTTGTGGATAATTTTGACCGCGCTAGATCCCAAATTAAACCCCAAACTGATTCAGAAATGAATATCCACAAGAGTTACCAAGGGGTTTATAAATTAATGGTGGATTGTCTCAAACAACTGGGGGTATCTGTGATGCGTCCAGAAGGGCAGCCTTTTGATCCCAATTTACATGAAGCGGTGATGCGCGAAGCAACGGATGCCTATCCTGAAGGAACTGTGATTGAAGATTTAATGCACGGTTATCAGTTAGGAGAAAAGGTCTTACGCCATGCGATGGTGAAAGTAGCAACGGCTCCTGAACCAGATTCTACAGAATCTACCGCCGAGGAAACTCCATCTGAAGCATAAAGTGTTGCTCAGGGACAAGGAACCAGCCATAGGAGGGAACTCTAAATCTATCACCAGAAGCCATCTGGATCAAAGCGATTTTATCCCGTAAGAATCTGGAAAAATTGCTGATTTCAGGATCAGTATTGCAAACATTCATCGCCGAGGAGCTATGGGAAAAGTCATTGGCATCGATTTAGGGACAACGAACAGTTGTGTTGCCGTGTTAGAAGGCGGTAAACCGATCGTAATCGCTAATTCTGAAGGAGGACGAACCACTCCGAGTATTATCGGATTTGGTAAATATGGCGATCGCTTAGTGGGCCAACTGGGCAAGCGACAAGCGGTTACGAATGCTGAAAATACGGTTTACAGTATTAAGCGGTTTATCGGACGTCGCTGGGAAGATACCGAAGAAGAACGCTCACGGGTTCCCTATACTTGTGTCAAAGGCAAGGACAACACCGTTAATGTCCAAATTCGCAACCAAGTCTACACCCCCCAAGAAATCTCGGCGATGGTGTTGCAAAAGCTCAAAGAAGATGCAGAAGCTTATTTAGGAGCAACGGTCACTCAAGCGGTGATTACGGTTCCAGCTTATTTTACCGATGCTCAACGACAGGCGACCAAGGATGCGGGAACCATTGCGGGTTTAGATGTTTTACGGATTATCAATGAACCCACGGCAGCAGCTTTATCCTATGGCTTAGATAAACAAGATCAAGATCAGAAAATTCTGGTCTTTGACTTGGGTGGAGGTACTTTTGATGTCTCAATTCTACAACTGGGAGATGGGATTTTTGAAGTCAAATCAACGGCGGGAAATAACCATCTGGGCGGAGATGATTTTGATAACTGTCTGGTACAGTGGATGATCCAAAAATTCAAAACCCAGGAAGGCATCAACCTCTTAACGGAAAAAATGGCATTACAACGGTTACGAGAAGCCGCCGAAAAAGCCAAAATCGAGTTATCCAGTCGCAACACTACCTCGATTAATTTGCCCTTTATTACCGCCGATGATTCGGGGCCAAAACATTTAGAACTGGAATTGAGTCGCACCGAATTTGAGGGTTTAGTTAAACCGTTGGTAGACAGTACCATTGAACCCGTCATCCAAGCGTTGAAAGATGCCAGTTTACAGCCTAATCAGGTGAATCGCATTATTTTAGTCGGGGGATCTACGCGAATTCCGGCGGTTCAACAAGCTATTAGTGAATATTTTGGAGGAAGAACCCCAGACCGTTCTGTTAACCCCGATGAAGCCGTTGCTTTAGGGGCTGCCATTCAAGCGGGAGTGTTAGCAGGAGAAGTCAAAGATTTATTGTTATTAGATATTACTCCTTTATCTCTAGGATTAGAAACCTTGGGAGGAGTTTTTACTAAAATTATTGAACGCAATACAACAATCCCCACGAGCCGTTCTCAAATGTTTTCCACCGCCGTTGATGGACAAACCTCTGTGGAAATTCACGTTCTCCAAGGAGAACGGGCAATGGCGAAGGATAATAAAAGTTTAGGAAAATTCCTCCTGAATGGAATTCCGTCGGCTAAACGGGGAGTTCCTCAAATTGAAGTGGCGTTTGATCTCGATGCCAATGGAATTCTAAAAGTTTTAGCGGAAGATAAAGGGACGGGACGAGAACAAGGGATTGAAATTAGTAATACCGGAGGATTGACGGAAGCAGAAATTGAACGAATGCGTCAAGAAGCAGAAATTTACGCTGAAGAGGACGAAAAACGTCGGTTAGTGGTAGAACTTAAAAATCAGTCCGAAACTTTGTTTGCTAATTGTAAACAAACCCTCAAAGGCAATGCTGATCAGATTAGTAATGCCCTCAAAGAACGAGTTCGCAAAGAAGCTGCGGCTTTAAAACAAGCGGTTGCTAATCCCAATATTTCCCATGAGGATATGAAAAAACAGTTAGAATCCTTCCAAGAAATGTTGTATGCTTTGGCTTCAGAGATTTATGAACAAGCAGGTCAGAATTCGTCTTCCGCTTCATCTGTTGCTTCGGAGTCTTCAGAATTTGAGGCTTCTGTACAAGCGGTAGAAGATAAACTAGAGGAAACACAGGAAGACGAAGATGAAGATGAAGAAGAGGCAAAACCTACCAGTAGTGAATTATTATTCTTGAACAACAGCATGATTGAGACTTCCTCTGGAATAGACACCTTCAGTGATCCTCCTGATCCTGGTAATCCGTTTACCAATACCCTGAATTGAAAGGTTTGTCCTACAGAGGAAGGCTTTTGAGGATTTATGATAGAATTGAAAAGTCTCAAATGTAGGATTAAACCAGTGATCAGTTATCGGTAAACAGTAATCAATGGAAGAGTGAGTCGTAAATCGTCATATAGCACTACGCAAAAAGGTAGGGAAATTTCTAAATCCTGAAAGCCTTTCACAACTTACTGTTCCCTGTTCCCGCTTTGCGTAGCGCTATAGTTGTCAATTTTTAGCTAAAAACTAGAAACTGACTAGGGGTTACTGATTAAGCGTTAACAAAATTGTTGTTATTTATTTTTAGGCAAAATACTCTATGGCAGGCGATTATTATGAAATATTGGGTGTCTCCCGCGACGCAGATACAGAAGAACTTAAACGGGCTTATCGTCGCCTAGCTCGGAAATATCACCCGGATGTCAATAAAGAACCGGGTGCAGAAGAACGGTTTAAAGAAATTAGTCGCGCTTATGAAGTGTTAAAAGAACCGGAAATGCGGGCGCGATATGACCGTTTTGGAGAAGCGGGAGTAGGGGGTGGTGCTGGAGGTTTTGACCCCAACTTTACCGATCCGTTTACCGATATTTTTGAAAGCTTCTTCAGTGGGTTTGGCGGGGGTATGGGAGGTAATGCCCAAACTCGCAAGCGCACAGGCCCAGCCCGGGGAGATGACCTGCGTTTAGACCTGCGGTTAGAGTTCAAAGAAGCCATCTTTGGCGGCGAAAAAGAAATCCGCATTAAGCATTTAGAAACCTGTGAAACTTGTACCGGAAGCGGTGCTAAACCCGGAACTCGCCCCCAAACTTGTTCCACCTGTGGGGGGAGTGGTCAAGTGCGTCGAGCAACTCGTACTCCCTTTGGCAGTTTTACTCAAGTCTCCGTTTGTCCGAACTGTAATGGTACAGGACAAATGATTGAGGATAAATGTTCCACCTGTGGCGGTCGTGGGTTAAATGAAGTCACGAAAAAACTTAAAATTAATGTTCCCGCCGGGGTGGATAACGGTACTCGTCTGCGGGTTGCCTCCGAGGGGGATGCCGGGAAACGGGGAGGGCCCCCTGGGGATTTATATGTGTTTTTATCCGTCGCACCTGATCCGAAATTTAAACGGGATGGGATTAATATTCTGTCCGACGTGAAAATTAGCTACCTTCAGGCGATCCTCGGTTTTAACTTTGAGGTAGACACCGTTGATGGCCCGACTAAATTAACCATTCCCCCTGGGACTCAACCGGGAACGGTATTAACCCTAGAAAATAAAGGGGTTCCTCGTCTGGGAAATCCTGTGAGTCGGGGGGATCATTTAATTACGGTTCTCGTCGATATTCCCACGAAGTTGATTCCAGAAGAACGGGAACTTTTGGAACAGTTGGTTAAAATTCGGGGCGATCGCACGGGAAAGGGGGGACTTGAGGGATTTCTCGGTAATTTATTTCAACAAAAATAAAAAGTTGACCGTTGGCTGTTAGCTGCTTTGCACTGAGCCTGTCGAAGTGTTAACGGTCAACAGTCAGCAGAAAACAAACAATATATCCCTCTTTTTTATGACAGAAACAACTCACTTAAAACCAGATGCTCAATTGGATTTGCGGGGAACTCCTTGTCCCCTCAATTTTGTTCGCACGAAATTACGGTTAGAACAGATGCAGCCCGGTTCCCTGCTGGAAGTTTGGTTAGATGCGGGAGAACCCATTGAGCAAGTCCCTGATAGTTTAACCATGGCAGGGTACGATATTGAGCAAATCACAGATTGTTCGGACTTTTTCTCCCTGCAAATTCGTTGTCCTGTGACCGTTCAATGAGTTCAATGACAACCAATGAACCGTTGAATGTCTCAGAACTGATCGGAACAGTTGTCGCCGTTCAAGCGAATTTCTATCAGGTTCAACTGGAAACCCAAGCAACTTCACTTCCTGAAACTATCCTGTTATGTACCCGTCGTTCTCTGTTGAAAAAAATGGGTCAGCAGGTGATGGTGGGAGATCAAGTTGTGGTGGAAGAACCGGACTGGTTAGGAAAACGGGGGGCGATCACTCAAGTTTTTCCGCGCCGGACAGAACTGAGTCGTCCTCCTATTGCTAATGCTAATCAAATTTTATTAGTATTTGCGATCGCAGAACCAGAGCTAGAAGCAACGGCTTTAAGTCGGTTTTTAGTGAAGGCGGAATCAACGGGTTTAGAAGTGTGTTTGTGTTTAAATAAGTGCGATTTAGTCTCCTCAGAACAGTTGTTATATTGGCGCGATCGCTTATTAAATTGGGGATATCAGGCTTTATTTATAAGTGTGAGTAGCGGGTTAGAATATACGGTTAATTCTGATCATCAAATTATTCAAAAATCTCTATTTCAAATAGAAAATACGTTTTTAGAGAATACTTTACTTTATCAACTTCAAGATAAAACAACGGTGATTTCTGGCCCTTCTGGGGTGGGAAAATCCAGTTTAATTAATCAATTAATTCCCAGTATTAATTTACGGGTTGGTAGCGTGTCGGGGAAATTAGGACGGGGAAGACATACAACTCGTCACGTTGAATTATTCCAATTACCGACGGGTGGGTTATTAGCGGATACACCGGGATTTAATCAACCTGAATTAGAATGTAGCCCCGAAGAATTAACAGATTATTTTCCCGAAGCAAAACACCGTTTTCAGCAGGGAAAATGCCAGTTTAGTGATTGTTTACATCGAGATGAACCTAATTGTAGTGTTCGGGGGGACTGGGAACGTTATCCGATTTATTTGGATTTTTTAGAAGCTGCGATCGCCCATCAAGAAATGCTTCAACAACAAAAAGATGTAGAAGTCAATGTCAAATCTAAATCAAAATCAGGCGGTAAACAACAATTAGAACCGAAATTAGCTAGTAAAAAATATCGTCGTTCTTCCCGTCGTTTTCAACATCAGACGTTACAGGATTTATGCGAAGATTTTAGTGAAGAAGAGTAAGATTTTTTAACGTTAAATTTTAGATCAGAATTAACCCCAGATTTCTTTGATTTAGGGGTAGGAAAATTTCTACTAAAATAAAATCCCAACTTTAAAGCCTTTTAACATATTCTTTTAAGAGAGGATTCACAATAAAAAATGTCATGTTATCTTTTTCTTCTCTGGCTACTAAAAAACGCCTGATTAGAGATTGAATAGTATTTAATAAATCTGAATTTGATAGTTTGGTCTGAGTTGAAAGAGACTGTAAATTAAATATTTCTGGAGAATTGGAAAGTACAGTGATCAACATTTTTTCCTGTGGAGATAAACGTTGAAATTGTAGCTTAAGTTGATCTTGCAGGGAGTCGCATAAAATCGGCTCATCATAGTATAAAAACTCAGTTACTCTACTATTAAATAATTCTTGAATCAGAGTTGCTATCATTCTTAACCATAAAGGGTTGCCTTGATAAGTATTAATTAAGATATCCCATGTTTCAGGATTAGATAAATTTTTATCTCTGAAAATATCTTGAGCAGCTAGACCTAAACTTCCTAATATCAAAGTACGAACTGGAAGATTTTCAAATTCAATTTTTTCAATTTCTCTAGGTTTTTCCCAACTGTTTAAGATCACACAACTCTGATGGCAAACCTCGGCAATTTTTTTATAAAATAGTTGATAATTCTCATAACCAGATTGATAGTGACCTGCTAATTGTCCGTCACAAAACAGCATTTGAATATCATCTAGGATGATAAGACAGCGATATTGACGCAGATAATTGAACAGTTGAGAAAATTTTGTTTCTAACTTTAAAGGAATTTCTATTTTATCTTGCTTGCAGAATATTTCTAACAAGTTCGTTAAGGTTTCATCTAGGGTAGGAGCAAAACTAAGACTACGATAAATGATGTAATCAAAGTTACTTTTAATTTCATCTATCAAATGAAGGGAAAGGGTTGTTTTGCCAATTCCACTTAAACCTAAAAGGGTTATTAATTGAACTCCATCTTCTATCATCCATTTTTCAAGGGTAAAAAGTTCCTGAGTGCGATCGTAAAATTTTGTTATTTTTGGTGCATCGTTTAAATCGATATGCGGTTGGTTAAGAGTAGTTTGGGGATCATTTAGATTTGATTTATTTTGTTGTTGAGCTTTAGCTCTTTCTGATTCAGAACAAATATTAATATGATGAACTGTAACTGTCTCACCAACAATAGCTGATGAAATTTTATTCTTATAAATTCTTCCTTTCTCAAATATAGCTCTAAAATTAGATTTTTTAACAGTTTCTCCTAACTCTTCAGAGATCATTTTCCATAATTCTGAACCGACCCATTTAACATGACTTTCACTGGCATAATGATCTTCAGCAATTTCAGAGTATGTGCAGTTTTGTATAGTACCTCGCAGAATCGCTTGTTGGAGATGATCTAAGTGTTTTCCTGTCTTGGTAAAAATGAGATGATCTGCCAGTTCTAGGACTTCTTCAATATCCATAAGCCAAGAAGATGTTAAAGGTGATCACATTTTACCCTACTTTTAATACTATTCGTACTTTGCGTACTTTTGTAACTTTGTCAAAATTCCTACTTTTCAGACTGACATTGATTTGAGTTTGACCTATTCTTAAAATTAAAATTGAGTAAAGTAAAAATGAAAATATGGAAACTGTACCTGTAAAAATGTCGGATATTAGAATTCCTAAGAGAAGCGAACTTACTGAGGGTAAAATACGCTCATTAGAAAATTCTCCTGATTCGCTATCCAGTTTGCTTCATAGCAAAAGCGATCCTATTGCACTACACAAAGGAACACCACCTTACAAAGTTTATAGCGGGAGACATAGAGTTTATGTAGCTGCTCAACAGGGAATTAAGGTAATCCCAGTAGTTTTTACTTAATCAGTAACTGCCTTTTTTTGATGCAAATATTCAGATTTTTAGAAAAAGGCACTCTCAATAATCCCTGATTTCTAGGTAGAACCTAACAATACTAGATTCCACACTCCGCCTGCTATTTTTTAATCGGAAGCAGAGCCTCTTTTTTGCATTTATTAAGTCCTATTATCAAAATTTAAAATTTACAGCCGAATTTTTAGCGATTATATCCAAAAATAAAATAACCCTGTGATTTACTTATGTCTCAGTTAATTCAATGTGCTCGATGCGGAAAATTATTTGACAGTAGTTTAAGAAGTTGTTTTCACTGTGGTGAAACAAAATTTAGATATGTTAATTGTGAAAAATGTAAAACAGCAATCCCAGAGTTTGAAGCGCAGTATTGGCAAATCATTGACTATTCTTGTCACGCTACAAGCAGGGTACCTATCACTCTCTGTAAAGCTTGTAAACAGAAGGCTCCAGAAATTATAAGCGATCAAGATGTCATATTTAATTCCGTTCAATTTACTTGTCAAACTTGTAGATATAGTTTTACCAAGACTGCTAAATTTAGTAGTAAAGATACGTGGGATCATCGTGTCCATGCTCATATCAATTTAAACCCAAAGCTTGAAGATATGATTAGGTCAAAATCTGATCTAGAAGATATGATTAATTTACGACTAGGTTATGATGCTCCTTGGGAATTATCACCTGTTAGAAGTCATCGCTATCCTTTGCGTATCCAAGATACTGCCCAATGTCCTAAATGCGGTGGCCAAAGTGTTTCTACTTTGATGGATTATCCTTATGTTCGATGTAAATTTTGTGGAGGACTTACAGAAAGAAAAAATAGTTTTGTTAAATCTACTTATCTAACTAGAAAAATATTTAATGCAAGAAAAAGCCATAAAAATAGACGATATTATCCTGATTCTCCTGGCTTCGATGGTTATTCGTTAGTGGAAAATAACTTGTTAGATTATTATCATAAATTTTGTTATGATTTTTTTCCAGGAGAACCATTAGTATCATTTGGTGAAATCAAGTCTTTTATATCTGAATACTATTTTAACGAGTATTTGAGACAGAGTTTTTACTTTGCTATAAGGTGCATTTTATATTATTTCTTAACAGGTATGTTTTTGTTTTTAATAAAGTTTACTTATTTGTTTTTAATAGGTAGCGTTTTTTTAATAGGTAGTGCTTTAGCTTTTTTGGATTACACCCATTATTATAAAAAACGAGTAGAAGAATTAGAAAAATACAATAAATCGATTGACCCTCAAGACATATATTTTATAGTTTTATTATCAAGATTATAATAGCTTATAAGAAGTAAAATTAGAGTGGAATTTACCATGAACCAACAACACCCTATTTCTGATCGGACAACAAGAGAAAGACTATTAGCTAATTTACGCCGGACTCATTTAGAAATGGAACAGTTTAATTTAGAATTAGAAGAAATTAATGCTAAATTAGAAGCGGTTATTCGTGAAAAGCGGTTGTCGAGGTTGAATAACCTGTTAAATAATTCTTAATTTAAAGTTTGTTCTACTGTTAAAAATTCTCCCTGCTGATATTCTTGACCAGAGGCTTCAATATCAGCAATTAAGGTTTTGTCTTGAAGGAGTTCGGCGGTTTCTGTCCAGCTTTCTAATTCTTCTTGACTGATGAGGATAAAACTTTTATTATCCTGAACAATAACAACCCCTCCAGGTTCCGTACTGGCTTTTTCTAAAATTTAACTGAAGTTATTTTTAGCATATTCTCCTGTAACGTGATACATTATTTAACCTCTCTGTTGAATAAAAAAATAACGAACATTAGCCTTTAATAATATTATGGCATAATTTAACAAATAGGTAGGGTTAGTCAGATCACAATACTTGAATATTGCTTAGTGATATTGTTGATAATACCCCAAGATCTCGTAGGGGCGAGGCGCGCCTCGCCCCTACAGGGTTATAATTGAATCAGACAGGTTAAAATTTGAACAAGGGAATTAATAATGGTACAAATTAGTAACAAAACATTAAATTTAGAAGACTTTCTAAATTTACCCGAAACCAAACCCGCAGATTTTACATTGTTTAAATTCGGGTTGCCAGATGGGTTGGTTAATTGTTCCAGAGGAAAAGTCCGTTTTTATTTATCCTTCAGGACAACAACCTATATTTTTAGATGAACTCGATGCTGTCATTCCAGTTCCTGAATTTATCTCTAATTTAACTTTAACCTTAAGGGATATCTTCAGTTGGTTAAAGGTGAATCTGAGTTAAATAAACTCATCTTGATTTAAACATTCCCTAAACGTTCTTTCTGTGGGTTCTAACCCAAAATCAACCGCTAATAAATCTAAACCGTCAATAATCGCAACAGGGTTATTAATCCTCAGAGATTGAAAACATTTATCTCTATAATTGGGTTTTTGTTGAAAATTTGCGATCGCTTCTTTTAAAGGTTCAATTACCGGATAAGCTGCTTCTGATTTTGCGATCGCTTGAGGAGGAATAGAAGCATTTAATCTTAATACGGCTAAATCAATTAAATCCCGTGATTCTACTGAACTATCAATCCATCGGTCAGCATTGGCTAATAATTTTTCGGCAAAACAATCAATTAAATTTAAGCAAGGAACAGACGACCATTGAGGAAAATCCGGTGCTTCTAGTTCAATTCTTCCCTCCATAATAATTTCAAATTTGATTAAAGTTCCTTCTATTAATAAAGGAAATCTAATTCCATACTGATTGGCTTGGATTTCTTGGGGAAATGTGATATTATTTTGAGTATTAAATAAAGCATTATATTTATTTTGACCCAGAGATTGCCTTAATAATCGATAACCCGAACCTGTGGAACAGAGAAAATCAATATCTTTACTGAGGCGATATTCTCCATAGTTTAAACAGATGAATGTTCCCCCACCAAAATAAGCGTGACAGTCTTGTAAGAAATTAGGATTGAGTTGATGGAGAACAGTAATAATTTTTTGATGAAAATCTTGTGTAAACATTTGATTGAACAACCAAGAACCATACTGTTGAGCCAGTTGTTGAATAAATTCGGCTTCCGTTGGATTAATTTCCCCAAAAATATCTCGATAATGCCATCCCCGTTCATACCGTTTTAGCATTTCCAATGGCGTTAAATTTTCAATTCCTATTCTTTGCCAACATAAACGCTCTAAAAAGGGCAATTGTTCAGGAATAGAACGCTGATTCATGATTATTTTTAATTAAAAAATAGTTCAACTTGACAGCGAAATTCGGGTAAAAGCGGAGAGGATATTTCATCTGTTATTGATAAGGTTTCAGCTAAAGCTAACTGATGATTTTGACGACGATAAACTTGAACGTGCTGTTGATAGCGATCAACAATCCAATATTCCTGAACACCTTGAGTCGAATACAATTTTAACTTGGCTTGTTTATCTCGCCTTTCGTTTTCTTTTCCTGGAGATAATACTTCAACCACTAATTCAGGAGAACCTGTTAAATGTCCAGCACTATCTAATAAAGTCGCTAATTTTTCTCGACTGACCCAAACCACATCAGGAATAACATTATCAGATTCAGTATAAATAATTCCAGGTGTCATTGCAGGTTCTCCTAAATTTGTGCGACGTGACCAAGCATTTAATTCTGCATAGATATTACCGCAAATCCGTTGATGATTCCAATCTGGCGCTCTAGTCACAAATAATTCTCCCGCAATAATTTCATAACGTTTCCACTCATCATTTGACAACAACTCTAAATCGGCTGTCGTCCACTTCATTGATTCTGCCAGAGTTTGATTCATGATAAAATGAGGGTAGAGTTCAATGTTATTTTATCATATTTTATTAAAGTTTGAATAATTTTCAAGGATTAATTAAAATCGCTTTGGGTTTACCTTCTTCAAATAAAGAAGCGGATAATAAAATCACTGGGTTATCGGTTTCATTTTCACCATAATGTACCATTCCTCCCACTTCAACTAACGCATCCCCAACATTTAAACGGGTGGTTTGTCCGGCTTCTAACATTTCTTCTTTGCCATTAGAACGGGTAATTTTAGCTGAACCTTTAACAACCGTATAAGTCAAAGTTCCCGACTCTACCCGTTCAATTTGCATCCCCGGATGAATATGAACAGGTAACTTACTATTAGGAGGAATTGTATATTTAACTAATTCTAAGACGCGACCTTGTACTTCTGTGGGAGAACCACTGGCTAAGACTTCACGAGTCACTTTCTGAGTGTAAGCATTAGTCGGGGTTTGCAGTTGTTGGCTTCTAACGATCGCAACACTACTTAAAAATGTCAGCGCAACCAGGGGGAGAAGTTTGTGAAATTTGAGCATTTTGAGATAACGATAATAGAGGTTACAAACGGTGAATCTTGATCAGTGTATAAAAGTTATTATCAAAATTCGATTAAAAAAATCTGTTATTTTATCCTTTTTTAAGCATCGGTGTGCCATTAACTGCTAAAATAAATACCAGTATAAAGAGCGTTACAAACGCGGTTATTCTTGAGATTCTATGAGCGAAAGAACACTATTTGATAAAGTATGGGAGTTGCATACCGTTGGAACTCTTCCTTCAGGACAGACTCAACTCTTCATTGGTCTGCACCTGATCCATGAAGTCACCAGTCCCCAAGCGTTTGCGATGTTACGCGATCGCAATCTGAGTGTACTGTATCCTCAACGCACCGTCGCTACAGTTGATCATATCGTTCCCACCGATAATCAAGCCCGTCCATTTACGGATGTATTGGCGGAAGAAATGATACAGTCCTTAGAAAAAAGCTGCAAAGAACACAATATCCGCTTTTATAATATCGGGTCGGGAAATCAAGGCATTGTTCACGTCATCGCACCGGAACAGGGGTTAACTCAACCGGGGATGACCATTGCCTGTGGTGACTCTCACACCTCGACTCATGGGGCATTTGGGGCGATCGCCTTTGGCATCGGCACATCTCAAGTGCGGGACGTTCTGGCTTCTCAAACCCTGGCGTTAGGGAAATTGAAAGTGCGCCGGATTGAAGTTAATGGAGAACTACCTTCGGGGGTTTATGCCAAGGATGTTGTGCTGCATATTATCCGTACATTAGGGGTGAAAGGCGGTGTGGGGTATGCCTATGAATTCGCTGGCAGCACCCTTGAGCAGATGTCCATGGAAGAACGGATGACGATCTGTAATATGGCGATTGAAGGCGGTGCCCGATGTGGCTATGTTAACCCGGATCAGGTCACTTACGACTATTTGCAGGGTCGAGATTTTGTTCCTAAAGGGCAGGACTGGGAAAAGGCCGTTGCTTGGTGGAATAGTATCCGTAGTGACACGGATGCAGTTTATGATGATGTGGTAAAATTTGATGCTGCGGATATTGCCCCGACCCTGACCTGGGGCATTACCCCAGGACAGGGAATGGCCGTTAACGAGTTGATTCCTGATTTAGAGCAGATTCCAGAAAGCGATCGGGATGTGGCCCAAGAAGCCTATCAATATATGGAATTTGCCCCTGGAACCCCCATCAAAGGGACAAAAGTTGACGTCTGTTTTATTGGCAGTTGTACCAATGGCCGCCTCAGTGACCTACGGGAAGCCGCGAAATTTGCCCAAGGTCGGAAAGTTGCCAATGGGGTGAAAGCCTTTGTGGTTCCCGGTTCTGAACGGGTGAAGCAACAAGCGGAAGCGGAAGGACTCGATAAAATCTTTGAAGCCGCAGGGTTTGAATGGCGCGAGGCGGGGTGTTCGATGTGTTTGGCCATGAACCCCGATAAATTACAGGGAAATCAAGTCAGTGCATCCTCTTCTAACCGTAATTTTAAAGGCCGTCAGGGTTCGGCTAACGGACGGACATTGTTGATGAGTCCGGCGATGGTGGTGGCGGCAGCAGTTAACGGGGTGGTTACGGATGTACGCGAGTTGTTGTAACAGCTTTACCCTTTGGGTAAGAAGTGGGGCTAATTCTTAACACAAATTATGGAACATTAACCATGAGCAAAATTCAAAGTCTTTCAGGAACAGGAATTCCTTTAGTGGGGAGTGATATTGATACAGATCGCATTATTCCCGCTCGGTTTTTACGGTGTGTTACCTTTGATGGATTAGGGGAACAAGTCTTTGCTGATGACCGCCAACAAATGCAAGGTAAACATCCCTTTGATTTACCCGAATATCAAGGAGCCAATGTATTAGTTGTTAATGCTAATTTTGGTTGTGGTTCTTCACGGGAACACGCGCCTCAAGCGATCGCAAAATGGGGAATTCAAGCGATTATTGGTGAAAGTTTTGCGGAAATTTTCTTCGGTAATTGTGTAGCTATTGGGATTCCTTGTGTAACGGCAGAACCGGAGGCGGTCAAAGCATTTCAAGAAGCATTAAAAGCCAATCCCCAAGCAACTGTAACGGTTGATTTAGAGGCAATGAAAGCTTATTGTGGAGATTTAACGATTGATGTGCAAATGAATGCAGGTTCTCGTCAATCGTTTGTAACAGGACTGTGGGATAGTTGCGGACAATTAATTGCTAATGTTGATCAAATCCGAGCAACAGCTACAAAATTACCTTATCTGCATTGGGCAAGTTAAAGCTTGAAAATAGCAAGGAGGCGTTGATCAAGCTTCCTTGCTATTTTTATTTAAAAAAAATATACGGGTGCAATTATAATTTTAAGCCAATAGAATTCACTAGAAAAATTCAGTTTAACTTCAGGAATAGTATGCTCCAGACCCCCAAATTTTTAACAAACATCTTACTAGGAATCATCACTTTAGCGATTATTGTTAGTTGTCGCTCCTTTAATCAAGAAGAATTAACATCTCCTCCCTCAGATTCCCATAGTCAATTTAAAGTCGCTGGTATTTTTACTGGTTCTATTAATGATGGCAGTTGGAGTCAAGCGAATTATGAAGGATTAAAATTAATTGAAAAACAATATAATGCTGAAATTAGTTACACAGACAATGTATCAGAAACGGACAGTGAAACCTTGATTCGTCGCTATGCTGAACAGGGATATGATTTAATTATTGGTCATGGAGGTGGTTATATTCAAGTGATGGAAAAAGTCGCTCAAGATTTTCCAGAGACAAAATTCGCTTTAGTCACCACCTATCCAGGGAATAATAAAAACTTAGGTGCTGTTGCTTTTCGTTCTGGGGAAGTTGGTTATCTGACGGGAGCATTATCCGCGATGAAAACCAAAACAAATAAAGTAGGTTATATGGTGGGAGATGATTACCCTGTTTATCGAGAAGAAGAAGCATTATTTAGACGAGGTGCAACCGAAACTAAACCCAATATAGAAGTTTATACTGAGTTCTTAAAAACTTGGACAAATGCAGAGAAAGGCAAAAAAGTTGTTGAAGATTGGTTAGAAAAAAACGTTGATATTGTTGCCATTAATGCCGATGAAGCTGGAATTCCAGGTTTAAAATTAGCGAGTGAGAAACCCGGCGTTTATGGCATTGGTTGGACAAAAGATCAATATAATTTAGTTCCCGGTAAAATTTTAACCAGTGTTTTACAAAATATTCCTGAATTAGTCTTAAAAATTGCAACATTAGTTCAGCAAGGACGCTGGGAAGGCAAACAATATAAATATGGGTTACGCGAACAAATCTATGATTTTGCACCCTTTAGAGGCACATTAACGGCGGAAGAAGAGGCGAAATTTAATCAGGTTAAAGAACAAGTAGTAACTGGAAAAATTGATATTACCCCTTCAGAGCTAACAACAGATTACAATAAATAAAAATCGATCAGTTCCCTGTTATTGGACGAATCATGACTCAAGCGGAGAAATATCATCTTTTATCTAGGCTTCGGGGTTCTCTTTCGTCTCGCAACCCTCGATTTTCTTCCCTTGCCAAACAACTCCGTAGTAGTTTACTCTTTGTGGGATTACTGAGTGTTTTAACCAGTGGCGGATTGTTAACTTATCTCAGTTATCAGGCTCAGATGAAACAGTTACAAGCACTCCAAAAAGAGCGATCGCAAGTGATTGCCTATCAAATTAATAACTATTTAGATGATTTACAGCGAAAATTAAGTTATTTAGCACGGGTTAAAGGATTAACAAATTTACCTACAAATGTTCAAAAAAACCTCATAGAAGGATTAGTTCGCCATAATGAAGCTTATCACCTTGTTGCGATTTTAAATCGTCAAGGAGAGGTGAGTACATCACTGGTTTCGGATGATCAAAGTTTTAGAAATAATTACACAGATTCCCCCTTATTTATTCGCTCATTTAAACAACAAGAAGATTATGTAGGAACTATTGAGTTTGATCTTCATGATCGTAAATATAAAATGATCATGTCTGTTCCCATTCGCAATAATTTAGATCAAATTGATGGCGTTTTATTTGCTGAAATCGATTTAAGTTTTCTCAGCTTTGTTTTATCACAGACTCAAGTGGGAAAGACAGGATATGTTTATATTGTAGATGAACGAAATCAAGTTTTTTTTACTCCCAAAAATAAACCTAAAAATTTTCAAGTACAAAATTTAAGAAATTCTAAAATTATTGATTCAATTCAAAAAGCTTTAGATAATCAAAAACTAACTCTTAATCGTTATTTGGGATTAAAGAATGTAGAAGTTTTAGGGGCGACATCAGTAATTCCTAGTGTTAATTGGTTTTTAGTTGTTGAACTTCCAATTACAGAAGCTTATTCTCCCATGTTTCAGATGATTTTTGCTATGGGAGGAACAATTATTTTAATTACAGGTTTTGCCATTGGTATGGGTATATTTCACAGTCGGCAAATTATTTTACTCTTAAAAAAATTAACTAAAGCTGCATTACAAATTAGTCAAGGAAATTTGAAAACTCAAGTTGAGGTGCAGTGTTCTAATGAATTAGGGGTATTAGCCACAAGCTTTAATCAAATGACGACTCAAATCGATGAGTTATTTGCAGCCATTGAAAAGGAACGAAATTTTATTGCCGCAATTTTAGATATTGCAGGCGCGTTAGTGGTTTTACTAGATGCTAAAGGTCGAATTGTCCGCTTTAACCGAGCCTTTGAACAAACAACCAAATACACGTTTGATGAAATTAGAAATCGCTATGTTTGGGAAGTCTTTTTAGACCCTGATGAAGCCCCAAAATTCAAAGCAAATTTTACTTTTTTACTCATTGATCAATTTCCTAAATATTACGAAGCTTGTTGGATAACAAAACATGGAGAACAACGAATTATTAGTTGGTCAGATACTATTTTACTTAATGAAGCTAAAGAAATTGACTATATTGTTAGCGTGGGTGTCGATGTAACAGAACAGCGAAATGCAGAACAAGCGTTGCGGAATAGCGAAAAACGGTATGCAACATTAGCTGAAGTTTCTCCGGTGGGAATTTTCCATACAGACAATGAAGGAAACTGTCTTTATGTCAATCAACAATGGACTGAAATTGCAGGATTAACCGCAGAAGAAGCGATGGGAAAAGGTTGGTCACGGGCTATTTATTCCGAAGATAGAATCGAAGTGTTTCAAGACTGGGAAAACTGTGCTAAAAATCAAGTGCAATTTGGAACTGAATACCGCATACAACGTCCTGATGGTAAAATTACTTGGGTTTATGGTCAAGCGGCTGCTGAGATAAATTCTGATGGAGAAATTATTGGTTATGTGGGAACAATTACAGATATTACGGATCGCAAGCAAGCAGAAGAAGCGATACAAAAAGCTAAAGAAGAAGCTGAAATTGCATTAACTAATTTTCGCCAAGCTCAAAGTCAATTAATTCAAGCTGAAAAAATGTCCAGTTTAGGTCAACTGGTAGCGGGGGTTGCTCATGAAATTAATAATCCGGTTAACTTTATTTATGGTAACTTAACCCATGCTCAAGAATACACAGATACACTATTGAGTTTGATTAAACTTTACCAAGATCATTATCCTAATCCTTCCCCAGAAATTATTGATTTTTCTGAAGAATGGGATATTAATTTTTTAATTGAAGATATACATAATATTCTAAAATCTATGAAAATGGGGGCTAACCGAATCCGAGAAATTGTTCTTTCACTTCGTAATTTTTCTCGGTTAGATGAAGCTGAAATGAAAGCGGTTGATATCCATGAAGGTATTGATAATACTTTGTTGATTTTGCATAATCGCTTAAAAGATAACTCTCAACGTCAAGCCATTCAAGTGATTAAAAAATATGGTCGTATTCCTTTAGTGGAATGTTATGCAGGACAATTAAATCAAGTGTTTATGAATTTAATTTCTAATGCGATTGATGCTTTAGAAAGTAGTAGTCATTCCTTTACCCAACAACAGCAAAATCCTCATCAAATTACAATTCAAACGGAACTGTTTGATCCGCAATGGATTAGAATCAAAATTGCTGATAATGGTATAGGAATGCCAGAAACTGTTAAATCTAACTTATTTAATCCTTTCTTTACAACAAAACCAGTTGGAAAAGGAACCGGGTTAGGATTATCGATTAGTTATCAAATTATTGTAGAAAGACACAAAGGTTCAATTCAATGTCATTCTGAACTCGGTCAAGGAACAGAATTTATCATTGAAATTCCCCTACATCAACCTTAAAGTAGTAAGCCCTTCAGGGCTTTCTGAAAAGTAGTAAGCCCTTCAGGGCTTTCTGAGGCGTGAACGCCTCACTACAAGTAGTAAGCCCTTCAGGGCTTTCTGAGGCGTGAACGCCTCACTACAAGTAGTAAGCCCTTCAGGGCTTTCTGAGGCGTGAACGCCTCACTACTTTAATGAAAATAATTATAGATTTGTTGAGCTAATTTGGGGCCAATTCCTGACACTTCCGCTAACTGTTCTACGGTTGCCATTCTAATATAATCAATAGAACGAAAATGAGCTAAAAGTAATTTCTGACGATGATGTCCTAACCCTGGAATATCATCTAAACGCGATCGCATCATTCTTTCACTCCGTTTATTCCGATGAAAACTAACCGCAAACCGATGAGCTTCATCGCGTAATCTTCTTAATAATTGAACCCCCGGTTGTTCTGGATCAGTTTCTAAGGGAAAACTTTCTCCAGGTAGAAATATTTCTTCTCGTTGTTTGGCTAAACTAACTACTCGAATTTCCTCTAATAAATTCATTTCTTGTAATACGGCGACCACCGCAGATAGTTGACCTTTTCCCCCATCAATCATAATTAAATCCGGTTTATCTGTTGATGTCGAATAGTCTCGACAACGCCGCCGTATCACTTCCGCTAAACTAGCAAAATCATCGGAATGTCCGGCGTGAACGTTGGGGTTTTTAATCTTATAATGGCGATAGTATTGTTGGGCGGGTATCCCTTCAATAAAAACCACACGGGAAGCAACTGCATCCGACCCTTGAATATGGGAAATATCATACCCTTCAATGCGGTGAGGAAGGTCGGGTAAATCCAGAATTTCTGCTAAATCTTCTAAGGCTGCGGTATTGCGATCGCTTAATTTTTGGACTCGTTCTAATTCATATTCCGCATTGCGTTCTACCATTTCAATTAACTCGGCTTTAAGTTGGCGTTGTGGCGTTAAAATTGTCACTTTTTTCCCCTTGCGATCGCTTAACCAATCTGTTAAAATAGATTCATCGGGTAACTCATATTGCGCTAAGACTTCACTGGGAATTTCAACAGCATCAACGGTTTGATAATGTTCTTCTAAAACCCGTTGTAAAATTACCCCCATTTCTGTTAATTTTAACCCAGGTGGAACTTCTGCGGTAAACCCTAACCGTCCGACTAATTGTCCGGCTCGAATTTGGAATAATTGCACACAAGCTTGTTTAGAATTCGCAGCCAATGCGATCGCATCTCGTGAGACTCGATCATCAGGTAAAGAGACTTTTTGCTCGGAATTTAAAGATTGTAAGCCTTGAATTTGATCTCGAATTCGAGCCGCTGTTTCAAAGTTTAAAGCTTCAGCAGCTTGTTCCATTTGTTCTGTTAAATGATCAATCAGTTCCGTTGATCGACCTTGAAAAATCATCGCTACTTTTTGAACAATTTTTCGATAGTCTTCAGGAGAAATCAAAAGTTGACAAACCCCCGGACAACGACCAATATCATAATTTAAACAAGGTCGATCTTTAAATAAGGGTTTCGGACGTTGACGCAGGGGAAAAATTTGCTTGATTAAATGTAGCGTATTTCGCAATACCCTTGTATCCACATAAGGGCCATAATAACGGTCTTTTGGGTTTCCTAACCGTCGTTTACGGGTAATAAAAATTCGCGGATAATCTTCTGACCAAGTAATGCACAAATAGGGATATTTTTTATCATCTTTGAGCAGAACATTAAAATGGGGTTGATGTTGTTTAACTAAATTAGCTTCTAAGGCTAAAGCTTCTGCTTCTGTATCGGTGACAATAAATTCTATCTCCGTAATTTGTTGCACCATTAAAGCAATTCGGGGGGTGTGATGATTGTAGTCTCGAAAATAAGAACGAACTCGCGATCGCAATTTCTTAGACTTACCAATATAAAGAATATTATCCTGATGATCTCGCATCAAATACACCCCAGGAACCGGAGGAATATCTCGTAACTGTTTTTCTAAACGTTCTGAATCTTTAACTAAAGGAAGAGTTATAATAGATGACATAGTTAGATTTAAACTTGACTGTAATGAATTCAATGGCTATAATCTAATTATAACAAAATGTTTTGTTTTAAAAGTCGTAATTTCCCTACTCATTCCGTTTCTATTTTCGTCTTGTTAAAATAAAAGTTTTTTGAGGGTATTCCAAATTAAGGATTAGATTATGGTTCAAGAACTAACTGACCTAAGAAATTGTATTTTAGAACAACGTTATCAAGATGCTTTAGAGATTATTGATGAACTTGAAGAAATGGGAAAACAAGCAATTCTGAGAAACATAGAATCTTTTTTAGTTCGGCTGTTTATCCATTTGCTCAAAAATCAAGTTGAAAAGCGATTAACCAATTCTTGGATTGCTTCAATATCGGATTCTATCATCCAAATCAAAAAACTGAATTTAAAAGCCAATAAAAATTCTTATTATATTCAACCTGATCAATGGCAACCTTATTTAGAAGAAGCAATTGAGCAAGCCATTCGTCCTGCTAGTATCGAAATTTTAGAGGGTAGCTTAAAATCAACTCAACTCTCAGCAATGATTGAGCAAAATGTATTATTAAATATTGCCCAAAAATTGCTCGATTTAACTTATGAATATCCAGTTAAAGAGTTACCTCACCGCATTGATCAAGAATTAGCTCAACTACCAGGGGGTCAAGATTGGTTTGATGAGTTATAATTGTAAAATAGCTTAATTTAGGGTTCAGATGTTGATTATGGTTCAAGCTCCCCCTGATTTAAAAACAATAGCGACAGAAACTTGGGTGAAAGCAACCTGGGAGGAATTTTTAGCCTTAACCGAGAATCCTCAGTATGCTGAAGGTAAATTTTATTATGATCAAGGATATGTGAGGATAGAAATGTCACCATTAGGTTCAGCACACGGACACGATAACACAATTCTCTCAACGGTAATCTTAATTTATGCAGCTTTAAAAAATATTCCGATTAAAGGATTTACTAACACATCTTTTAGAAAAACAGGGCTGCGAGAAAGTCAACCGGATATGGGGTTTTATATTGGGGATAATTTTCAATTTCCCCCTCGCAATAATTCCCCGATTAATTTAGATGAACTTACTGCTCCTAATTTAATTATTGAAATCGGTGCATCCTCTTTTCCCGATGATATTGGTCGAAAACGATTACTCTATGAAAAATTAGAAATACAAGAATATTGGGTTGTAAACGTTGAAGACAACACAATTTTAGCCTTTGCTGTCGAAAACCAAGGAAGTCGATTAATCGAAGAATCTCTCGTTTTACCTGGATTCAAAATAGCCTTAGTGGTAGAAGCATTACAACGTTCTCAAACCGAAGACGATGGAAGCATTACACGCTGGTTGATGGGGACAATTAATTCTCCTTAAATTAAAATAAATCCTCAAATAAAATATAGGTGAAATTGCTAAAAACATTAAAAATCTTTTAGAATAAGAGTTGAAAGAATCCCTCGACAACTTATGACTCTAGCAACAAATTCTATTCTAATTTCCACCGATGAAGCTCTATCATTATTAGAAACGGTTCTGCACAATTCCGAGGCTGAAGATGTCACCGTCACCCTTAACAATACCCAAGAATCTTTAACTCGGTTTTCGGAAAATCAAATTAGTCAAAATCTGACTACTACCCAATTTAATCTTTCCATTACCAGCTATTTTGGCAAACGGTGTGCTACCTCTTCCACCAATGAACTGAATCCTGATACTCTCATCGCCACCATTCGCCGTTCAGAAGAACTCGCCCGCGTCGCCCCTGAAGACCCTGAATGGGTTCCTCTGCTGGAACCTCAAACCTATGATCATCGAATTCCAGCCTTTGATCCCGAAACGGCTCACTTATCTCCTTTACGCAGAGGAGAAATCGTACATAAGGTATGCCAATTGAGTGCTAAATCTAACGTGGAAGCATCGGGAACCCTCAGCAGTGAAGCGGTGTTATATGCTGTGGCGAACTCACGCGGGTTAAGGGCGTGTAACCGTTTAACCGTCGCCGACTTTAGTGTCACCGCACGCATAGAGACGGGTTCTGCTTGGACACAACGAACGGCTTGCAGTGTAAATCAATTACCCACTGAAGCATTAACTGAAACCATCATTAATCGAGCCCTATTATCCAGAAATCCACGGGAAGTTAGCCCTGGAATTTATCCTGTAATCTTCGATGGAGCAGCCTTTACTGATTTATTAGAATGGGTCATTTGGAATTTAGATGCACGGGCTGCTGATGAAGGACGATCTTTTATGTCGCGGACTAATTCAGAAGGAAAACCCATCGGAAATCGCATTGGAGAACAACTTTTTAGCCCCTTGATTCAGGTAAAACGAAATCCAGCTTATTCCTTATTACAAGGATCAACATTTTTTTATGATGGAATGAAAAAAGATCAGTTAGATATTATTAAAGATGGGATTCCCCAAACCTTATCCTATAGTCGGTATTGGGCAAAAAAACAAGGAAAAACCTCCCAGGGTGGGCTGTTTCCGATTGTGATGTCAGGGTCAAACCAAAGTTTAGAAGATTTAATTTCTCAAACAGAACAGGGGATTTTAGTGAGTCGCGCTTGGTATGTTCGTTATGTCAATCCCCGCACCTTAGAAGTAACAGGAATGACGCGAGATGGTACGTTTTGGATTGAACAAGGAAAAATTGCGTATCCGATTAAAAATCTGCGCTTTAATCAATGTTTACCAGACCTTTTAAACCAGGTTGAAGCCTTGAGTTCTGTTGAACGTTATGGGAATACCGTTGTACCGGGAGTTAAAGTCAAAGCTTTTAATTTTAGTAGCATTACCGATAGTGTTTAAGCGAAGAAATTGATTCGACAAGTGTAGGAATAGATTGTGTCAGGGTAAGCTGATTCCTGGTTTCGTGCGATTAAGGGCAAAATTTGTAGCCAATTTAGAGAAAAAAAGCTACAAAAGTAGCCTACTGTACCCTAGGTGTAGTCACGTTAGTTTCCCTAAACCCTAGATTTTTAAGAGGGGTTAAATGGGGATTTTTTGACAAAAAGAGATTAACTTCATCAAGCATCATCCCATCTGTAGACACTTCCTTTTGGATTTCAGGAATCTATGCCTTATTCTTCAACAATTTGAAAGTTCTGTTATAATTTTTTAACAACATTTAAGCAAATCTATACAACAATCAAAATTTGATTAATATATTAAGGTTTTGGAAATTTCTTTAAAAAAAATTAATCTCTTTTGTGATTTAGATTACTAAAGGTGAGGTTATTGTTGAGTTAGAGTAGGCCTAGAACGTGCAATAGACACGAAGGAACTAATGGTGGCTGCGGGAAAACCAGAATTACAAGGGTGCTAATCAATCTTAGTCACTTGTTAGAAAGGTTAGTGAACAGAACATCCATCTATGATTCTCTACTTGTCCGACTACAAGTTCTGATTTGATCAACATTACATGAACCCAATGTTAACGGTCGTATTATTAATTTCACGAAAAAAAACCTTGTGGGAATCCTCCTAGAAGGTTGAGGGATTTATACAGAATGAAGGAGAAATCCAGAAATGAGTCAGCACATTTTCCAGAGAGATTCTTGTAATCGTAGCCTAATGATTGACCCCGTATTCCAGGATTCTAGCCAAAATGCTTTACTGTATAGAATTTTGGCTGATTATGAGCGCTTATTAGCAGAACGGAATTGTTTAGAAAAAGAGCTTGAACACAAGCAGCAAGAAGTCACGGCACTCAAAACTGCACTCAATCATTCCACATTAGTTCGTATTCATTTAGAAAATGAAATGCTCAGTTCTATTCAAGAACGATATGAGCAAATCACCCAAATATTAGAACAAACAGAAGCCAAGACAAAAAGTTTAATTCAAGCGATTCCTGATTTAATGTTTTGCGTTAATTCCGAAAGAATCGTAGTAGATTATTATCCTGATAAGCAGGAACTTCATTTTCTAGAAACAGAAAACGTAATTGGTAAGAAAATTCAGGATGTTTTTCCTCAAGATTTGGCAACCTGGACAGAATATTATTTGGAAATCACCTTAGAAACAGGTGAAGTCCAAATGGGTGAATATGTTGTGAAGGGAGATGATAAATGGCATCATTATGAAGCTCGCTATGTCAAAAGTGGAAAAGATGAAGTGTTAGCCATTGTCAGGGATATTACCCAACGAAAGCAAGCCGAAGCAAACTTACGAGTTTCAGAAATTCAAGAACGGGAAAGAGCATTACAACTGGAAAAAACCTTAAAAGACTTGCAACAAGCACAAGCTCAATTAATTCAAGCTGAAAAAATGTCCAGTTTAGGGCAAATGATGACCGAAATTGCCCATGAAATCAAAAATCCGATCAGTTCTATTTACGGAAATTTGACTTACATTGATCAAGATATTCAGACGTTAATGGAACTGTTCAAACTCTATCAACAACATTATCCTGAACCTATCCCCGAAATTCAAGAGTTTATGACAGTTTCGGATGTCAATACAATTATCAATGAATTACCGCAAAGTGTAGAGTTTATGCGTTTAGGGGCTAATCGTTTGTATGATTTAGCATTATCCCTCCGCAATTTTTCACGGTTAGATTCTCAGGAAATGGTATCAGCAGATCTTCATATTGGTTTGGATGGAACCTTAAAGATTTTGCATAATCAACTCAAATCAAAAGGGAGTCATGCTGAAATTGAAGTGATTAAAGATTATGGGGCACTTCCCTTAGTCAAATGCTACCCGAATCAACTCAATCAAGTGTTTATGAATCTTCTCGCAAATGCCATTGATGCGTTAGAAAATCAACCCGTTCCTCGAAAAATTATCATCAAAACCGACATCTGCAAAATACACCCAGACTTTTTAGTTGAAGATGCCATTCGGATTTCGATTTCCGATAACGGCCCCGGAATTCCCAAGTCGGTTCAAGACCAAATTTTTAATCCATTTTTTACCACAAAACCTATGGGTAAAGGCACGGGTTTAGGTTTGTCTATTGCCCATCAAATTATTGTGGAAAAACACCAAGGTCGCTTAAAGTGTACTTCTCAAGAGGGACAAGGGACAACTTTTGAGATTATCTTACCTCTCGGTGAACTCTTTCAAGCAAAGGAATAGACCTTGAGGAAAAATATCACGATCAAGACCAGACTTTTTGTACAATTTTATACAAATTTGTAACGAATAGGATCTTTACAAGGATTGATTGTAAAACGGGAGTGGTGTACCGATACAATTGGGGCTAGAATTCCATTGTCAAAGTCTCATGAATATTCGTACCGTTTCGACTCAACCGTTTAATGATCAAAAACCCGGCACATCAGGCTTACGCAAGTCTGTTCCGGTCTTCCAACAACCCCATTATCTGGAGAATTTTGTTCAGGCCATTTTTGATACTCAACCGGGGTATGAAGGGGGAACCCTAATCGTCGGGGGTGATGGCCGCTACTATAACCGTCAAGCGATTCAGATTATTTTAAGAATGGCAGCCGCTAATGGTGTCGGACGGGTTCTGGTGGGCTGTGAAGGCATTGTTTCCACTCCCGCGGCATCCTGTATGATTCGTAAAAATCAAGCCTTTGGTGGGATTATTCTCTCTGCAAGCCATAATCCCGGTGGGCCAGGCGGAGATTTTGGCATCAAATTTAACGCCAGCAATGGCGGGCCAGCACCGGAAAAAATCACCGAGGAAATTTATGCTCGAACCCAGGTGATTGATAGCTACAAAATCATGGATGCGGCGGATATTAATTTGGATAAACCGGGTAGTTTTAAACTGGGAACCATGACGGTTGAGGTGATTGATTCCGTGCAACCTTATATGGAATTGATGGAATCTTTATTTGATTTTAACTTGATTCAACAATTGTTAACATCAGGCAAGTTTCGGATGTGTATGGACTCCATGCACGCGGTTACTGGGCCTTATGCCCATGCCATTTTTGAACAACGTTTAGGGGCTGCACCGGGAACGGTTTTGAATGGCACTCCTTTAGAAGATTTTGGCGGCGGTCATCCCGATCCAAACTTAGTTTATGCCCATGATTTAGTTGAAATTATCTTCGGCGAAAATGCACCCGACTTTGGGGCTGCTTCCGATGGCGATGGCGATCGCAATATGATTTTAGGACGCAATTTTTTTGTAACTCCCAGTGATAGTTTAGCGATTTTAACGGCTAATGCCCATTTAGTCCCCGGATATAAAGATGGTTTGGCGGGAGTTGCCCGTTCTATGCCCACTTCCCAAGCCCCAGATCGAGTGGCAGAAAAATTAGGAATTGAATGTTATGAAACCCCGACGGGATGGAAGTTTTTCGGCAATTTATTAGATGCTGGAAAAGCCACATTATGCGGGGAAGAAAGTTTTGGAACCGGATCAAATCATGTTCGGGAAAAAGATGGCTTGTGGGCGGTATTATTCTGGCTGAATATTTTAGCGGTGCGTCAAGAATCCGTTGAAGATATTGTTCGCAGTCATTGGCAAACCTACGGACGTAATTACTATTCTCGTCATGACTATGAAGAGATTGAAACGGAAAAAGCTAATCAATTAGTCGATAAATTACAGGCTATTTTACCCACTCTCAAAGGTAAACAATACGGCTCCTATCAAGTCGAGTATAGCGATAATTTTAGCTATACTGATCCGGTTGATAATAGTGTTAGCAATAATCAAGGCATTCGCATTGGGTTTACCGATGGTTCTCGAATTGTTTTCCGGTTATCAGGAACGGGAACGAAAGGGGCAACATTACGGGTTTATTTAGAAAGTTATGAACCTGACCCTGCTAAACACAATTTAGATCCGCAAGAAGCGTTAGCAGAGTTAATCACTATTGCCGATGAAATTGCTCAAATTAAAACGATAACCGGACGTCAACAACCGACGGTTATTACCTAATTTTAGGTTAATTGAACTAAACTCGTAGGGTGGGCTTTGCCCACCAATTTTATTATATGTAATAGGAAAGCTATCGTTTAATCAAGTATTGTATCCATACCTAACGCCTTTTACACTCAATTAACATCTCTAGTTAAAATGTTTTATCTTAAGCTAAACCCTACTCAGTTTAGCCCAGGTAGAGGGAGTACCTTAAACCCTTTCTTCCTGTAATTTCTCCTGTACCCACAAATTTAAAAGAGTTTCGGCAGATATCCCTTTCTGTTGCGCGACAGCACTGATTTTTTCAGATAAACTTTTATCAATACCGTAATATGTTACTTGAGATTTAGGGCCAAGATTAATTGTAAATTCAACCGGGTAAGTTTGCTCCCAATAATCAGCCGTATCATGCTCATCCCAAAACTCCCCTATCTCTTCATACGAGGTTGCATTGGAGATAGAACTTTTAGTTATTTCGGTATTTTCTTCGTTCGGCATTGGTCATGTCCCTCGCTGATAATATTAAAGCATTTTTGTCTTCCTTATAGATGAAGAAAACAATTAAGTAGCGTCCCGTCTCTGTTTGACCATAAGTGGCATAAACGTTTTCATTTTGACGGTTTCCTTTTTCAATAAATCGTATCAGTGGAAACCGCAGAAAAACTTCTCTTACCTCATGTTCCTGAACGCTGTGCTTGCGAGCCAGTTTCTCAACAATACTATCCAAGAAGATTAAATCAAATATTTCCAACTAAATTTTATCTCCTTTTTTTGCGATCGCCACTTCCAAACACTTACCCAGGTAATAGAGTCAGCCTTTGCATATTATAACTCAGCCAGCATAATCACTTCAACCTTGCAACTTCCATTCTCAGCTTATTCAGAGTCTAAAGCCTGACGTAAAGCCTCAATATCTGCACCACAAATTGCACGAAGATGATGAGTAATCTTCTCAATATTCCAATCCCACCACCGGATATTTAATAGTTCTTCAATCATAGATTCTTCAAACCGTTTGCGAATTTCTTGGGCAGGATTTCCACCAACTATTGTATAGGGAGGAACATCACGGGTAACGACAGATTGAGTCGCAATAATTGCACCATCTCCAATCTGAATACCAGGCATAATCGTAGCCCCATATCCAATCCAAACATCATTTCCAATCACTGTATTTCCTTTAAATGGCCAAGAATCAGGCATTGCAGATTCCCAACCGTTTCCAAAGACCGGAAAAGGATAATTAGTCAACCAATCTGTACGATGATTTCCCCCGTTCATAATAAATTTAACATCGGAAGCAATAGAACAGAATTTACCAATAATTAATTGATCTCCGATAAAATCAAAATGGTATAAAACATTTTTTTCAAAATTTTCTGGGTGATCAAAATCATCATAATATGTATAATCTCCCACAGTAATATTCGGGTTTTTAATAATTGTTTTCAAATACACTAAGCGAGTTTGTTCGGGAATAGGATAACGAGTTTCGGGAGAGGGGCCGTAATTCATGAAATTTGGGGAAAAGAGTGTTAACATTCTTCATCATCACTCAATAGTATCAGTTAAGCCTTAACTCCCAAACAGATACTCCATAAACGCCACATAGAGACGTTGAATACAACGTCTCTACATAATACGGATGTGTAGTAAACACTTAAAGATTTCAGATTAGAATCGGAGCGGCGGGATTCGAACCCACGACCCCCACTACCCCAAAGTGGTGCGCTACCAAGCTGCGCTACGCCCCGACACAATTAACCAATGTAGCATCGTTAAGCGTAATTTGTCAAGGCTTTTCTAAAAAATTTTTAACGTTCTTGTGGCTTGTACCAATTCCGCCACCACTTCAACGGGCCAACACCCCTCCGCCCGACGTCCCGTATTCAAAATAAACTGCACAGTATAAGCATGGGGATAACCTTCCACCTGCATCCATAACCAATCGCTTTCGGCTTCACAGGCGATTTTTTCTTCATCCATCAACTCCCCTGACATTTGGGTCATCGTCTCCGCTAATTGACCCAACAACCGACAAAAATCATCAAACTCCCCTTGGGTGAGTTCCATCGCCCAGGTATCCCCCCCGACTAATCCTTGAAATTCCGTTGCTTCGGGGTTCCAACCCAAACGCCATCCCGTTCCCGTTTTTAGAATTCTCTCCACGTTCTACCTATTATTTTAATAATTCCGCATCCCCCGACTGAGGAAGAGGACTTAGACCGGGAGGGGTTTTAGGGGGTGTTGATGAAGAATTGGGTTTCGGAATAGTTGGATTATCAATATTAGTCGCATTGGGATTAAATAAGCGAACAAGGGTATTAACTAATGCCTCCCGTTCGGATCGATTTAACTGTTGAATTGCTTTTTGATCTTTCTCCAATGGATTATCTCGCAACGCTTCTCGACCGGGATAATCTAACACTAACATCGGTTCATTTACCCCTAAATAATCGGCTAGGGTAAGTTTCCAATCTAAACGATATTGAGTCGGTCGAGCTTTAACATAAATGTGATAGCGAATTAACCGACCGATTAACGTATTCTCTTCTGCAACTTTTCCGGTTTCTTGGGAAATATATTGATTTTCCTGGGGTAAATTCGGTAACTGTTCATAAACTTTTTTCCAAACCTCTGAGACTCTCACCCGTCCTGATGGAGAGGTTGTTTGTTCCGGGGGAGTTTGGGCGAGTCCCTGCATTTCTAAAGAATCAAAAAAACCCCCCAAAACAATCAATAGGGTAATACTAAAGGCGACCAATAAAAAGCTTAACCCTCGTTGTTTTTGGGGTTTCCCAGGTTTTACCATAACACTGTAGTTACTTGTGAACGCACGACACCGACACCCGACACCGTAGAATACCGAATTAACGATCTGAAATAATTTCCGGTTGGGTCAGTTCATCAGACATTTCAATAATGGCGCGTAAAACAGGTTTGATAGTATTCTCATCCCCATTATCAAAGTCTTCATACCGACACCGTTTTGCCCGATTTGCCACTTGTACGGTAATCCGATAGCGATTAGACGCCGCACTGACGAGATCAGCAGCGCGACGGGTAATTTCTATGGAGTCAATCGTTGAACGCTTTTGCATGAAGTTATGATTTCCTAACCCTAGTGTTGCTTCTATTGTATCAAAATCTATGTGGAACAGGCATCTTGCCTGTTAACAGGTTAACTGTAGTGTAGAAATCGGTAACTAAGACCCTATGGATAAAAAAATTGCAAAATGTAGCAGAAGAATCTAGTCAAATGGTCACAGAGGTGTTAAGTTTTATGAACAGCCGGTAGGAAAAAATCACTACTTGGCTTCGGTACACTGTCCATTAAGTAGGATTGTCAAGCAAAATGCAAGCAGCGATAAATCCAACCCTAATCAATTTATCCGTTGTTCCCCAACGTCAACCGCTCAAAGTCGTAGTTCTGGGGGATAGTCTCGTCTATGGATTTGGTGATCCTCAAGGAGGGGGTTGGGTTGAGCGACTGCGATGTCAATGGATGTCCCCGGATACGGTAGGGCCAATCCTTTATAATTTGGGAGTCCGGGGAAATCGTGTGATTCAAGTGCGCGATCGCTTAGAACAAGAATTTCGCCATCGGGGAGAATTGCGAAACCGTTTACCGGATGTGAGTATTTTTTCCGTGGGATTAAATGATTCAGCACGGGTACAGTCATTTCAAGGTCGCAACTACACCGAATTTAATGACTTTGAAACTGCCTTACACAGTATGTTAGACCAAGCCCAACGTCTTTGTAATGTTTTATTTGTGGGAATGGTTCCCGTTGATGAAAGCAAAATGCCGTTTCAAGGCTGTTTGTACTATACCTTAGCGGATCAATTTCGGTACAAAGAAGCCACTCGTCTCGCCTGTTTAGAACGCAATATCCCCTATTTAGATCTATTTGAAATTTGGTTAAACCGAGGGGAATATTGGTGGAAGTCTCGGTTATGTTCCGATGGTTTACATCCCAATGTAGCTGGATATGAAGCTTTATTAGAGGATATTCGCAATTGGGAACCGATTCAAAAATTAGCTTATTAACGTTTTGAACCCAAAAATGGGATTCAACCTCCGTTCTTCTAGGACGGTTTTTTATTGGTATTCGTAAATTCCATAAAATTTGGATTCTATCGTTCAATGTTGGCTACGCATCTGTCTACTGTAGAGACGTGCCATGGCACGTCTCTACGGGGGCTTTAGGATTATCTATAGCAATGAGAAGTCATGATTTTAAATTTATTGCAACTTTCTAGTCCAGCTTTACCCTTGGGAGCTTATAGTTATTCAGAGGGGTTAGAAACTTTAGTTGAACATCAAATTATTACGGATAACCAGAGTTTATTACAGTGGTTAATTCAAGATTTAAAGTTTGGCGCAATTCGTTTAGAAGCTGCGGTTATGGTTCGAGCTTATCGTTGCGTAATCAATCAAGATTTTAGCCAATTTATCTATTGGAATCAATGGTCAACGGCGACCAAGGAAACGGCTGAACTTCGACAACAAAGTTGGCAAATGGGAAATACCTTAATACAGCTTTTAGTTCATTTAGAAGGGGTGAAAACAACAGAAAATCAGAATTTAGAATTACCTCCCCTCAAAAATTGGGTTGAACAAGTCGGAAAACCTTGTAATTATGCGATCGCGTTTGGACTAGGTGCAGTTTATTGGAATTTGGATCTCAAAAATGCCTTATTGGGATATCTATATAGTTGGGCAACTAATTTAATTAATGCTGGGGTGAAACTCATTCCTTTAGGTCAAACAATGGGTCAAACCTTATTGTTACAATTACACCCAGAAATAGAATTAACAACCACAGCAATTTTAGAATTAAAAGATGAAGATTTAGTCAGTTGCAATTGGGGGTTGGCTTTAGCAAGTATGGCGCATGAAACTCAATATAGCCGATTATTTAGAAGCTAATTAGAGATAAATTTTTAAAAATTAAAGCATTAAGTCCTGATTTTTCTGGTATAATTAAAATAGTCATTTTATATTAATTTTATGTCTGGGTTACGAGTTGGAATTGCGGGGCCTGTCGGTTCAGGGAAAACAGCCTTAGTTGATGCTTTATGTAAGCAAATGCGAACTTCCTATCAATTGGCAGTAGTGACCAATGATATTTATACTCAAGAAGATGCTCAATATTTAGTTCGTTCTAAAGCCTTAGAAAGTGATCGCATTTTAGGGGTGGAAACCGGAGGTTGTCCGCACACAGCTATTCGAGAAGATGCCTCATTAAATTTAGCCGCTATCGAACAATTAGAAACCCAATTTAAAAATTTAGATATTTTATTTGTGGAAAGTGGCGGTGATAATTTAGCTGCAACCTTTAGCCCGGAATTAGTCGATATTACGATTTATGTAATTGATGTCGCAGCCGGAGATAAAATTCCCCGTAAAGGAGGGCCAGGAATTACCAAATCAGATTTATTAGTGATTAATAAAATAGATTTAGCGGCTTTAGTTGGTGCAGATTTAAACATCATGGAACGAGATGCTAAAAAAATGCGAGGAAATAAAGCCTTTGTGTTTACCAATTTAAAAACCAAACAAGGACTAGATGTTATTATTAAATTTATTAAATCCCATCTCATCCAGTAGTAAGCCCTTCAGGGCTTTCTCCTCCATTCTCATCCAGTAGTAAGCCCTTCAGGGCTTTCTCCTCCATCCTGATCCAGTAGTAAGCCCTTCAGGGCTTTCTCCTCCATCCGTCCCCACCAAAACCTAACACTAATAACTGATTAAATTAAAGGAATAGGAACTAAATAGAGATTGTAGTTGGTGTTAAATTATTTGTAAGAAAGCCCTGAAGGGCTTACTACATTTAAGATTGAAAGGAATAGGGAATAGATGGAGATTGTTGGTGTTAAATTATTTGTAAGAAAGCCCTTCAGGGCTTACTACGTTTAAGATTGAAAGGAATAGGGAATAAATGGAGATTGTAGTTGGTGTTAAATCGTTTATAAGAAAGCCCTGAAGGGCTTACTACGTTTAAGATTGAAAGGAATAGGGAATAAATGGAGATTGTAGTTGGTATTAAATCGTTTATAAGAAAGCCCTGAAGGGCTTACTACGTTTAAGATTGATATGAGTAATTTAGAACTAAATCTCTCTCAATGGCATGGTATTTTAGAATTAGACTATCAAAAAATTGGTGATTCTACCCAATTAGTTAAAGCTTATAGCCAAGCACCCTTAAAAATTCAGCGTTCTTTCTATCCTGAAGGAAAAGCAATATGTCACAGTATTATTTTACATACTGCTGGAGGAATTGTAGGCGGCGATCGCTTATCTCAAAAGATTAATTTACAGCCGGAAACTCAAGTTGTTTTAACCACACCAGCCGCCAGTAAAATATACCGCAGTACGGGAGAAATCAGCCAACAAAATATTAAAATTGACGTTCAAGAAAATGCCTATTTAGAATTTATTCCCCGTGAAAGTATCATTTTTAATGGGGCAATTTTTAGCCAAAATATAGAAATTAATTTAGCTGCTTCTGGGTGCTATTTAGGATGGGAAATCACGCGGTTTGGACGAACAGCACGGGGAGAAACCTTCACCCAAGGACAGTGGAAATCCTGTACAGAAATCTGGCAAAATAACCGTCCACTTTGGATTGATCGACAGGGATTTATAGCCCATGAAGATTTATTAAATAGTCCTCATGGTTTAGGAGGACAACCTGTAATTGCTACCTTAACTTGGGTTGGACAACCTATTTCAGAAGAGCTAATTCAAAGTATACGACAACTGTGGGGACAGCGAGAAACTTCTAGCCAAGCTGGGGTAACGCAATTAATATCAGGATTACTCTGTCGCTATCGGGGAAATTCGACCCAAGAGGTGATAGACTGGTTTACGGATGTTTGGCGGTTACTTCGTCAAAATTATACCGGACAATTGATCGCTAAACCTCGTGTTTGGCAAATTTAATTCGTTAAAATTCCGCAAGGATTATTTATGCAATTATCTCCCCAAGAAAAAGATAAACTTTTAATTTTTACGGCTGCTTTATTAGCTGAAAGGCGCAAGGAAAAAGGATTAAAATTGAATTATCCTGAAGCCGTTGCTTATCTTACAGCAGCGATTTTAGAAGGCGCTAGGGAAGGACGCACCGTTGCTGAATTAATGAGTTATGGAAAAACAATTTTAAAGCGGGAAGAGGTCATGGAAGGCATTCCTGAAATGATTCATGAAGTCCAGGTGGAAGCGACCTTTCCCGATGGTACAAAATTAGTAACGGTTCATGATCCGATTAATTAACAGTTATCAGTTATCAGTAGAGACGTGCCATGGCACGTCTGTACCAGTTATCAGTTCTTACTGTTCCCTGTTCCCTGTTCCCTGTTCCCTCTTCAAGTAGCACTATAACTGATAACTGAACACTGGTTACTGATTATTGATTACTGATTCTTGGGTGGGGATGGCTCCGGTTTTTACTTCTAAATTTAACGGTTGACCTTGACGTTGAACTTGCATTCTTAACGAACTTCCGACCGTTACATTTTCAACGGCTTGTTGAACTTCATCGGCTTTCAGGACAGGTTTATTATCCACTTGAATAATGACATCTCCGGCGCGTAATCCTGATTGATGAGCAGGAGAATTGGGGATGACTCGAACAATTAATATCCCCTGATCTTCATTCACACTAATCGGACTATTGGGATCTTGATTTAAACTTTCTTTGACTTCAGGAGAAAGCGTTACCATTTGAATTCCCAAATAAGGATGTTCGACTTTTCCTGTCGTCGAAATTTGATCCGCAATACGTTGAACTTGGTTAATCGGAATAGCAAATCCTAACCCTTGGGCACCTTGAATAATCGCCGTATTCATCCCAATCACTTCACCTTTTTGATTCAGTAACGGCCCCCCAGAATTCCCTGGATTAATAGCAGCATCGGTTTGAATAAAACTAACTCGTTTATCAGGAATTCCAACTTCACTTCCTGAACGACCTGTAGCACTAACAATACCAACTGTTACAGTATTATCTAATCCTAAAGGGTTGCCAATAGCGATCGCTAATTCCCCCGGTTGTAAAGCCTCTGAATTGCCTAATGAAACCGTTGGCAAATTATTCGCTTCAATTTGAACCACAGCAACATCCGTAACCGGATCACTTCCAATCACTTTTCCTTCAAATTGACGACCATCTTTAAGGACAACAGAAACGTTTTTTACCCCATCGACAACGTGAGCATTGGTAATAATTCGACCATTAGAATTAACAATAAATCCTGACCCTGAACCTCTAACGATTTCCTGTTTAGGAGAATTGGGCATTTGGGAACCAAAGAACCGTTGAAAAAACGGATCATTAAACTGTTCAGGAACCTGACTTTCAATGGTTTTTGTAGCATTAATCCGCACAACAGCCGGCCCAAAGCGTTCTACAACAGAAGTGATCAGGTCAGGATCGGCAATAGTTCCCGACATAGAATTGACCGGGGCTGGCATCGACATCGGGGGTACGGGAGCAGTTACCGTTGGGGAGGTGGTCTGAGGGCGTTGTTGCAGTTGATGGGCAAAGGACACCCCCGCAATTCCTAGCCCAGTTCCTAATAAGATTAAAGATAACGACTTTAAAGATTGTGTCCGAGGGCGTTGGGGAGTGGGGTGAGATGGGTCTGTCCACTCTAAACGACGGGACTCTAAAGAATTTACAGGATCAAAATCAGATTTCATATTTAATACCTCATCTATAAGGGTTTCAGGGATTGGACTGGTTTCTGTCTGCCCTGATATTTCTTAAGATATAGGACGAGTATGACATCCTTGTGGCAGAGATATGACATCTCCATGAAAATTGGAGAGCTTGAGTCTTTTAGAGGGGAAAAACAATCCGTAAAATTACTGATTTTTAATTAAAATCCTTACTGAGTGATACGGTTAACGGTTCAATAGGGGGGTCTATTCCCCTTGACCTTAATATCATCAGAAACATCCATCTTTTAATCAACGGCTAAGAATTCTGATAAAATAGACGCAACGATCAATAATCAATTTTTTGATTTTTTAGGCCCTCGAATTTCACATATTAACTTGTTCCCCATTTACTGTAACCTGTTCCCGGCCGTTTATAATGATTCATTTTGCAAATTCGCAATCTTCCCTAGGAAGTATTTTATTAGTTGATGACAAACCCGATAATTTAAGACTATTATCAACGATGTTAATGGAACATCAATATGAAGTCAGACGGGTGACAAAAGGAGTAATGGCATTAAAAACAGCTAAAGCTGCTCCACCGGATTTGATTGTTTTGGATATTAAATTACCGGATCTCGATGGCTATGAAGTTTGTCAAGCTCTCAAATCTGATCCCATGACTGCCGAAATTCCCATTATTTTTATTAGTGCCTTGGATAATGTTTTAGATAAAGTCAAAGCTTTTAGTGTTGGAGGCGTTGATTATATTACCAAACCTTTTCAAGTTGAAGAAGTCTTAGTCCGGGTTAAAAATCATTTGACCTTGCGAATTCAACATCAACAACTCTTAGAAAAAAATGAACGATTACAACAAGAAATTAAAGCTCGACAAGAAATTGAAATTGCTCTCAAAGAATCTCAATCTGAACTCCAAAAACTCAATCAAGAATTACAACGTTTAGCCCATTTAGATGGATTGACTCAAACCGCAAATCGACGGCAATTTGATCACTATTTACAACAGAAATGGATGCAACTTTGTGGGGAACAAAAACCCCTGGCTTTAATCATGTGTGACGTGGATTACTTTAAATCCTATAATGATACTTATGGTCATCAAGCCGGAGATGATTGTTTACGCGCGATCGCCCAAGCCATTAGTCAAGCCATTCCCCGGACAACAGATTTAGTTGCTCGTTATGGGGGGGAAGAATTTGCGGTTATTTTACCGGAAACAGATATCCTAGAAGCCGAAATAATTGCCCAAACGATTCAAAAAAAAGTACAATCTTTAAAACTGGTTCATGACCAATCTCAAGCCAGCCCTTATATCACCTTAAGCTTAGGGATTACCTGTCTCATTCCTCATTGCCAATCTAGTCCCTCTCTGTTAATTGAATGGGCTGATCGTGCCCTCTATCAAGCCAAAAAACAAGGTCGAAATTGTAGTGTTACTTTATTAAATAAAACCCATGTCTGAACCCGAACCAATTTCAAGCAATACAGAGGCAGGAGAAGCCTTAATTCAGGAACTTGAAACCCTGCGAAAACGGGTATTACAACTCGAAAAAGCCAAGAGTACAGAACCTTATCAAGTTGCCCAACAAAAAGCGCTATTTGCGGTTATTAGTAAAATTCGAGAATCTTTAGATTTAGATAGTATTTTTAAGTCTACAGCCATTGAAGTGCGTCAATTGTTGAATGCGGATCGGGTGGGAATGTATCGGTTTGATCCTGATTCTCAATATGAATGGGGAGAATTTGTATCTGAAGATGTTTTACCCAATTTTCGTTCAGCATTATCGGCAAAAATCAAAGATCACTGTTTTGGAGAACATTATATTAACTATTATTTTTATGGCAAAATCTGGGCAGCCGATGATATTTATACATTACCATTACCGCGTTGCTATGCCCAAATGTTATCCCAATTTCAAATTAGAGCTAATCTGGTTGCCCCCTTACTGAAAGGGGAAAATTTATGGGGATTACTGTGCATTCATCAATGTTCCGGCCCCCGTGAATGGAAAGAATCGGAAATGGAATTTGTCCGCCAAATTGCCACTCATTTAGGCGTGGCATTACAACACGCAGAATTTGTTAAAAAGTTGCAAATGCAGTCTGAATATTTAACCCAAGCGGTAAATCAGGCTGTTGAACGAGAAAAAGCTGTTGCTGCTATTATCAATAAAATTCGTCAATCCTTACAACTGGATACGATTTTTACAACCACAACCCAAGAAGTTCGTCAACTTTTAAAAGCTGATCGAGTGGTGATTTATCGATTTAATGCTGACTGGAGTGGAGAATTTTTAGTTGAATCTAAAGCCGAGGGATGGAAATCTTTAATTGAAGAACAAAAATATGATTTGCAATTTGGAGCTAATATTAGTCAATGTAGCCTGAAATATTTAGTAAATCCCTGCGTTACTGATAGCTATCTACAAGAAACCCAAGGGGGCGATTTTACACGGGGAGAAGTTTTTCGAGTTTGTGACAATATTTATAAAGCTAATTTTTCCACCTGTTATATTCAAGCGTTAGAACGGTATGAAGCCCAAGCTTATGCAATTATCGCAATTTATCAAGGGAAACAATTATGGGGATTATTAGCAGTCTACCAAAATCAAAGTACCCGACATTGGGAAACCTCAGAAATTAAGTTTTTAGTTCAAATTGGTGGACAACTAGGAGTCGCAATTCAACAAGCTGAATTACTCGCCCAAACGGAAAAACAAAAACGAGATTTAGAAACCATATTAGCCGATGAATTGCGACGTCAAGCTGAAAGTTTAGTGGAGGATGCAGAACGAGAACGAGCTTTAGCCCAAGTGATTGATAAAATCCGGCGCACTTTAGATATTAATACGATTTTTCAAACCGCCACTTCTGAACTTCGTCAACTATTAAATGCTGATCGAGTGGCTGTATTTCAATTTGAGCCTAATTCCTATTGGAATTACGGAAAATTTGTTTCAGAAAATGTTTTATTTCCCTTTTGTTCGGTTTTAGAAACTGAGATAGAAGATCATTGTTTTGGTGCGAGATTTGCTCAAAATTATCCCCTCGGTCATGTGTTAGTTTTACCCGACATTTATCAAGGAGGCTTAACAGATTGTTATGTGCAACTGTTAGCTCAATTTCAAATTAAAGCAAATTTAGTTGTTGCCTTACTCAAAGGGGATGAATTATGGGGCTTATTGTGTATTCATCAATGTTCAACTCCCCGTCAATGGCAAAAAAAAGAAATTGAATTTGTGCGGAAAATTGCCGTTCAATTAGGCGTTGCTTTACAACAAGCAGAACTCTTAACCCAAGCTCAAAAACGTTCAGAAGAACAGGCAAAAGTTGCCGAACAAGAACGAGCTTTAGCACGGGTTATTGATCGGATTCGTCAAACTTTAGATATTGATACAATTTTTAGTGCAACGACCCAGGAAGTCAGACAAATTTTACAATGTGATCGCGTCGTGGTCTATCGTTTTATATCCGACCGTCGCGGAGAATTTATTTTTGAATCTAAACTGTCCTGCGGCATTCCTTTAGAACAAGCTGAACATAAAAATTTATGGTTAGAAACTCATTTTAAATATCCCAAAATTGATCAATATCAAAACCATCAGCCTTTAATTATTGATGATATTTTTAATGCCCCTTTATCCCCCTCTACCCTCAAAGTTTTACAACAATTTCAGATTCGAGCTTATATTTTAGTTCCGGTTTTTGTAGGAGAAATATTATGGGGATTATTAGGAGCTTATCAACATACCAGTAGCCGTCATTGGCAACCCAGAGAAGTGAGTTTATTAACCCAAGTTGCGAATCAATTAGGGGTAGCCATTCAACAAGCGAAATTATTAGCTCAATTGAAGGAAGCTAAAGACACAGCCGATGCAGCGAACCATGCTAAAAGTGAATTTTTAGCCAATATGAGTCATGAATTAAGAACACCTCTGAATGCGATTTTAGGCTTTACTCAAATTTTAGCGAAACATTCAGGATTAAGTTCTGTCCAACAGGAATATCTCCGAATTATTGAACGCAGTGGAGAACATTTACTCGATTTAATTAATGATGTTTTAGAAATGTCTAAAATAGAAGCGGGACGACTCACACTCAATGAAACCAGTTTTGATCTTTATCGCTTGTTAAATAACTTGCAAGAAATGTTAGAATTAAAAGCAGAAATGAAAGGATTAAATTTGATTTTTGAACGCGATCAAAATGTACCTCAATATATTAAAACCGATGAAAGTAAGCTTCGCCAAGTCTTAATTAATTTATTGGGAAATGCGATTAAATTTACAGAAGTCGGTTGTGTGATTTTACGGGTTAAACAAGACACTATTTTTCCCAAATCTATCACAACGGAGGCTCAAAATTCAGAACCTATAGACGTTTTACCCGAACCCATTAAAATTACCTTTGAAGTCGAGGATACTGGCCCAGGTATTGCCTCTGAAGAAATTGATTTATTATTTGAAGCCTTTGCACAAACAGAAACAGGACGAAAATCCAAAGAAGGAACCGGGTTAGGTTTACCCATCAGTCAACAATTTGTGCAAATGATGGGAGGAAATATTATTGTTAATAGTCTCTTAGGAACAGGAACTTGGGTTAAATTTTTTATTCAAATAGGTTTGGCAGATTGTTGTGATATTCAACCCCAACTTTCTAAAAAATCTGTGGTGGGTTTAGCAGCCGGACAACCCACCTATCGGATTTTAATTGTTGAAGATGCAGTCGAAAATCGCCAAGTTTTAGTAGAACTTTTATCAACAACGGGGTTTGAAGTTCGACAAGCCCTCAACGGTCAAGAAGCCGTAGAATTAAGCTTAAGTTGGCAACCCCATTTAATTTGGATGGATATGCGAATGCCGGTTATGGATGGAATAGAAGCCACGCGACGCATTCGGGCAAATGCCCCCTCGGAAAATTTCCCCATTATTATTGCATTAACAGCAAATGCCTTTAAAGAAGAACGCGCCCAAGTTTTGCAAGCCGGATGTGATGATTTTGTGAGTAAACCCTTCCAAGATCATATTATCTTTGAAAAAATGGCAGAATATTTAGGGCTAGAATATGAATATGCAGACTCTCAAACCTCAACCCATTTAAACTCCAATTTAGAAAGAATCTCAACACCGGGAGATTTAAGCTTAGATTGTTTAGTATTAATGCCTCCGGCTTGGATTCAAGAGTTTCATGAAGCGGTATTATGTACTCAAGAAAAACGGGTTTTTGAGTTAATTCAGGAAATTCCTGAATCCTATTCAGCCTTAGCATTAACCCTCAAAAAATTAGCTGATGAATTTCAATTTGATCAAATTTTAGCCGTCACAGAAACCCTAATTTTAGGCTAACAGTAGTAAGCCCTTCAGGGCTTCTTCCTAACACTTCAAATCAATAAAAGAGTCCTGAAGGACTCACTACGATTAACAGTAGTAAGCCCTTCAGGGCTTCTTCCTAACACTTCAAATCAATAAAAGAGTCCTGAAGGACTCACTACGATTAACAGTAGTAAGCCCTTCAGGGCTTCTTCTTAACACTTGAAATCAATAAAAGAGTCCTGAAGGACTCACTACGATTAACAGTAGTAAGCCCTGAAGGGCTTCTTTCTAACACTTAAAATCAATAAAAGAGTCCTGAAGGACTCACTACGGTTAACGAACTTCAATTTTTGCTAAAGCCGTATTGCGGTAATAATGGGCTAAAATTTGCTGGTAATTGTATCCACCACGAGCTAAATTATAAGCGCCCCATTGACTTAAACCCACGGCGTGACCAAACCCGCGACCTGTAACCTGAAAACTCGTGGTTCCACTTTTACGGCTGATTTGAAACCGAGTGCTACGCAGTCCTAACGCAGAAGCAATATCCTCCCCACTCATCACTCGTGTCCCTTTATCGCCGACTACTTTCATCGCTAGAATACTGCCAAACGCTGAAGTCCGTTGCGGGGTCATCGTTGTAATATTCCCCACACCCGAAATTCGTTTACTTAAATCCGCTTGCGAAAAGGTTTTTGTCCACTCAAACACCGGGGTTCCTTGGTCAAAATCAGGAACTCCCCGTAAATAAGGCAAAGGTTCATTCCAAACATCCTCAACATTTTCCGTATGTCCCCCAGAGGCCGAATGAAACGCCGCTAAAATCGCTTGACCGTTATAGGTTAACACCTGTCCTCTTGTAGCATTCACCGCCGCCACCGTTCCAGTAGACTCCGTAACTAATCCTTTATAAACTTGCCAACCTTGGTCATCCCCGACATCAAAAATACCATTGCTGCGTTGACGCTTGTAGAGGGCGTAGGTTCGCGCTGCAACCGCTTGGGCTTTCAAAGCTTCCTGGGGCCATCCGCCATCCATTTCCGCCCCCAGCACGCTATAGAGATATTCCTCTAAATCGACATAATTAATTGCCGTTAATTTACCATTCCTCGGCACTAATAACACTCGTCCCCGATACCAACCGTTACCAATCCAAACATTCCCATTATTACTTGGATCAATCCAAAGTTGAGAGCCTTGCCAATTTCCCAAGGCGACTTTTCCTGATTTTGCTTGAGCGACACCGCCCCCCATGGCCACTAATTCCCCTAGGGCTTGGCCATTACCATCTCGGACAATGGCTTTGGTGGTACTGCCAACTTTGACTTGATTGGCCCCCTCTTCAATGGCGACTCGTAATAATAATTGAGCCTGGGCTGGGGCTACCCAACACAACCAAATTAGCAGCGTTGTCCACCAATAACGCTTAAACCGTTGTAGGGAGGTGGGGAAGGAGACTAAAGGATGCCAAGATTGAGGAACAGAACAAACCATTGTTGCGATCAGATCCGGTAAGATGGATAGATTAGAACTGCACCTTGGTTATATAGCATATTTTTTTCGTATTTGAAGATGGAAGGAGCGAGTCAATGCAGATTACTTTTTTAGGCACTAGCTCCGGGGTTCCGACACGATCGCGCAATGTTTCCAGTATAGCTCTGCGTTTACCGCAACGGGCTGAAATTTGGTTGTTTGACTGTGGGGAAGGAACGCAACATCAATTCCTCCGTAGTGATTTAAAAGTCAGCCAAATTAGTCGAATTTTTATTACCCATTTACACGGAGATCATATTTTTGGGTTAACGGGATTATTAGCCAGTTGTGGGTTAGCGGGAAATGCCAAACGCATTGATATTTATGGGCCAGCAGGATTATCAGATTATTTACAAGCCTGTGTGCGTTATTCTCAAACCCATTTTTCTTACCCGGTTAAAGTCCATACCATTCAACCGGGAATGATTTTTGAAGACGAAGAATATCAAGTGGTTTGTGGGTATTTGAAACATCGGGTGACAGCTTTTGGGTATCGGATTATTGAAAAGGATAAACCGGGACGATTTGATGTAGAAAAAGCCAAAAAATTAGGCATTCCACCGGGGCCAATTTATGCTCAACTTAAACAAGGACAAACGGTTACTTTGGCCGATGGTCGTACGATTCGAGGGACAGAACTTTGTGGAGTTCCCCAAATCGGTCGTAAATTTGTTTATTGTACAGATACCGTTTTTTGTGAAGGGGCGGTGGAATTAGCGCAGGATGCGGATGTTTTAGTTCATGAAGCAACGTTCTCCCATCACGATGCAGAAATGGCTTTTCAACGATTACATTCCACGTCAACAATGGCGGCACAAGTCGCATTAGCCGCCGGAGCTAAACAGTTAATGATGACCCATTTTAGCCCCCGTTACGCTCCCGGAAATTCAATTATTTTAGATGATTTATTAACAGAAGCCAGAGCCATTTTTCCTAATACAGATATGGCTTATGATTTCCTGACCCATGAAATTCCCCGCCGTCCCTTGTAGTAAGCCCTTCAGGGCTGTCTTTTCTTTAATTTCCCTATTAATCAATCCCCTTAACCATTCATTATGTCAGTTGTCTAAACCCTGTACATTCTCAATAGCAGCAATCAGTTCAGACGGATGAGAAATTAAAGCATTGGGGTGATGGCGGGCTAAAACCTCGGCGGAATTATATCCCCAACTCACAGCAATACTTTTAATTTTAGATTTTCTAGCTGCATTAATATCTCTCGTTTCATCCCCAATATAAATAGCTTGCTGGGGTTCTATTCTTTCTTGTTTTAATAATTGGTTAATGATTTTATGTTTGCCAAACAAATTAATTCCTGAATAGATATTCTTGAAATAATTAATTAAATCATAACGAGATAAAATTGTAATTACATTAATTTTAGAGTTAGAGGTAATAATATAAAGAGTATAATTCTGCTCCTGCAATTGTCGGAGAATCTCAGGAATTGTAGGGAATAAATCAATCTGTTGTAAATCCTGATTTAACTCAGAAATCACTCGCTTCAGTAAAAAAGGCAGTTTAAATAGAGAAATTCCCGATTGTTGAATAATCTGCCAAGAGCTTAAATTTTGAATTTGAGCGAGAGTGTCAGGGTTAGTCGGGGAATAACCAAATTCCCCCGATAAACGATTGGTAATTGTAACCACCGTATGTAGGGTATCCGCTAAAGTTCCATCAAAGTCAAAAATAATAATCTGATTCATAGATTCAGGGGTTTAGTCTGGGTTTGAGATTAGCACTCAACATAGAATCAATATTTGAGTTTGTATAAGATTAATAAATATGTCTACCCAGAGATTAATATTTACCTCATTATCTCTAAAAGTGGGGTTTAATCCCGGATTGAATATTTTTCAAAAATCCATGATCTTGCGGAGATGGAAACCCTCTTATATTAACAATATAATAATCCGCTCAATCACCCGCCCATTTCCTATAATATAGATAGGGTTTGTCCCGGTGAAATACAAGAATTTGGTTAATTCTTTAAATAAAAGCTTAGAACTATAAAAGTTCTGTAAAACTTACAAGAATTTTTCGGGAATGGGGTGACAAAGCCAGAAGGTTTGCTAATGTAGTAATAACCGCTTGTATGAATCACTCTGGTTGCTGAGATGTCCCCCCTCTAGGGAGATAACCAGAACAACCGGGTCAAGAGTTAAGGGTAACAGTAACCAGTAGGATATTCACACACAGGAGTTCCAAATGAAAACTAGATTCTTCACCACTTTAATCTCAACCTTGGCTTTAACAGGTGTTTACGCTACATCTGCTCAAGCAGTAGGATTCAAGTTCAAAACCAACTATTCCACCGATGCCAACTTGTGGAAAGGTGACATCTTTTTAAATTCAGTTGAATTTAAGAGTAAAACCTATAATAATTTCTCCCTCGTAAACAAAGTTGATATTATCGACAATGACCTCTGGACGAAAGGAAATACTGGGGCTGCCAGTAGCGATAAAGGGGATCAAGCATCAGGAATTAAAGCAGAAGCTCCCACAGCAAGCGATTTAGTTGCTTCTCTGGGAAATCTGAATTTAAGCAATATTGTTGATACAGAAGACAACGGCAGTTTCACCCTGGACTTGTTCTTTGCAAAACCAGCAGATAATTTCCTGTTCTTTGAACGGGGTAAAAACAGCAAACTGGATGTTCAAGCTGTGTTTACTGATGGTTCATTGGGGTCGGTCGTTAACTTAGATTCAAAAAAATGGGACTACGCTGGCTATAAACTCGATACCACAGAAATTACGGGCGCTCAACAAGTAGGTTCTTTCGGTCTGAGTTTGTCAGACTTAGGCGTAACCAATGCCAAATCGTTCAAAAGTCTGCGGTTGATCAGCGAAGCCGATTTCAAAGGCCCTGACTTTAAAGTGGTGGGTACGAATGTGTCTGTTCCTGAACCCACAACCGTTTTAGGTTTAGGTTTAGTCGGCGCTGCTTTAGCAATGTCTCGTCGCAAAAAAGCTCACTAAGGCAAAATACGCTCGCTACCATCAACATCTCTAAACTTGTCTCCGTCCCATCAAACTGAAAAACTGATTATTTAAAGTTGCGATCGCTTATTTCTCAAAATCGAGGGATAGGCGATCGCAATTTTTTTCCTTAATAAACTTGTATCCAGGCTTTCACATCATATTCTGTCCAGATCCCATTTTGCCAATAGGGGTCAGACTCGACTAACTGACGCACCGTTGCTTCATCTTCGGCTTCATAAATGCCAAATACCTTTGTGACATCCTGAGTCGGGCCAATTGTTAATAAAACCCCCGACTCTTTTTGTTGTTTTAATCCTTCCAAATGGGCTGCGCGATAGGGTTCGCGCTTTTCCAGAACATCCTCGCAATAGGTTCCAAACATGACATATTTTGGCATAGTTGTTGATGGTTGATAGTTGACTGTTATCTGTTATTTGTAGGGGCGGGGTTTTCCCACCCGCAAGTCCCCCCGCCCCCAGGACAAACACCTAACTTCTGAGATTAACGTTAAATTGCTGCACTAAAGCATCTCGGACTTTTTGTTGTAAAGGGTCAATATCCGTATCCGTTAACGTGCGATCGCTCACCCGGTAAACTAAACGAAACGCTAAACTGCGTTGACCTTCCGGGACATTTTTACCCCGATATTCATCAAAAACTTCCACCGATTCTAATAAATTTCCTGCGGCTTTGGTAATACAGCGTTCAAGTTCGGACACGGGAACTTCGACGGGGACGAAAAAGGCAATATCTCGATCCGATGCTGGGAATGTTGAAAAAGGTTTGAATTTCCGAACTAAATTAGAAGGACGGTTCATCGCCTCTAATAATATTGATAACTGAAATTCAAAGGCATAAACTTGATTCGGTAAATCCTGTTTTTGACACAATTGCGGATGGAGTTGTCCGAAAATTCCTAAGCGTTTTCCTTGTAGCCATAAAGAAGCGGTGCGTCCAGGGTGTAAATGTTCTATTGTAGATTCCGGTTTATATTCAACGGTTAAATTTAAACGCTGAAATACCGCTTCTAAAATGCCTTTCGCTTCAAACCAAGTCATCGGTTGTTCTTGACCACTGCGAACCCAACGCCCAAAACTGCGATCGCCTCCCATAATACCCGCTAAAGCATCTTGTTCCTTATATTGATCCCCTTCTTTCCAAAAAATCCGCCCAATTTCAAAGCCATTTAACGGCCCATTACCATTTTGTAAATTATAAACAAAGGCATCAATTAACCCGGTTAACATTTCCGTGCGTAATGCCGAATATTCCACAAACAAAGGGTTATCTAAAACAACTTGATTTTCCCCTTCAGTTTTCACTAAAGAATAGTGCATTAATTCCGTTAAGCCTTCCCCTCGGAAAGTCGCCCGAATTTGTCGCATTGCTAACTGTTCTAAGGGCAGATAACCCGATACCCCTTGACTGGGTAAAGTTTCACAGAAATTATCATATCCGTAGAGACGGGCAACTTCTTCAATTAAATCAATTTCCCGTTCCAAATCTCGATAACGATAGGGGGGAACGGTGACTTTCCAAGCCACAAAATCACGATTTTTATCTCTGACTAATCCACAACCCAAAGCCGTCAGAATTCCTTCCACTTCTTCCGGTAATAAATAGGATTCGGCTGCGGTTCCTTGTCCCCGTTTCAGTTGTCCTAAAACCTGATTAATTCGATCTAATCTTAAGGTAATTTCAGGACTCTGTAATTCTATGCCACTGCTATCAGTTTCTTGACGAGTTGGAGTGCCAGAAGCTAACTCTTTTAATAATAAAATTGCCCGCCGACAAGCTAATGCTAATTCAGCTTGATTTACCCCTCGTTCATAACGGGTAGACGATTCACTGCGTAGACCTTGCGCCCGTGCAGATCGACGAATGGCTATCGGTGCAAAAATAGCAGCTTCTAACAGTAAATTTTGGGTTCCTTCAAAAACTTCCGTTTCTTCCCCTCCCATAACTCCGGCTAAAGCTACGGGATAATCATTAGCCGTAATTAATAGATTTTGCTCTTGTAATTTCCGGGTTTGACCATCTAAAGTTTTAATCGATTCATCGGGTTGAGCAAAACGCACCCCGATGGTTAAATCTGGAGAGGAAGTCACTTGTTTAAGACGATCTAAATCAAAGGCATGAAGCGGTTGTCCCCATTCCAATAAAATATAATTCGTGACATCGACAACATTATTAATCGGACGAACACCCGCCGCTTGTAATCGTCGTTGTAACCAATCAGGAGAAGGGGCTATTTTTACTCCTTCAATCATCGTTCCAATATAGATCGGACAAGCTTGTTTATCAGCAATTTTAATCGATAAGGATTGAGATTGTTCCGACTGTTCAATTAATACCCCAGCCGCTTCAGGAATTCTTAAATTAGCTCCGGTTAATGCTGCAATTTCACGGGCAATTCCCACCATACTTAAGCCATCCGCCCGGTTCGCCGTTGCGGTGACATCTAAAATTACATCATCTAACCCTAATAACGGTCTAACATCACTGCCTAAAATCGGATTTTCAAGGTCAAAACTGTGAATTCCTGAAGAGTCTTTTTCTAGTCCTAATTCCGCTAAGGAACAAATCATTCCTTCTGAAGGAACCCCCCGCAATTTTGTTTTTTTCAGGGTTAAATTAATTTTAGGTAAATAAGTTCCCAAGGTTGCTACAGCCACCACCATTCCTGATGCAGCATTCGGTGCTCCACAAACAATATTCAGGGGTTCAGAAGCCCCAATATCCACTTGACACACTCTTAATTTATCCGCATTGGGATGTTGTTCAGCTTGTAGAATTTTTCCCAGGACAACTCCATCGGCCCAGGAACGCCAATCTTCAATATCTTCAACTTCAAATCCCGCCACCGTGAGGGTTTCTGCCAACTCTTGGGGGGTCATCTGGATATCCACCAGTTCTCGCAACCAATTTAAAGAGATACGCATCGTTGTTTGCTTTCAATGTTCCTAGTTTATTGTTACAGAAGATCGGAGTTACCGAGTCAGCTAACCCGTCAACTGCTAACCGTCAACAGCCAACAGCCAACAAACTACCCATTTAATCGATCTAACTGCTATCCTGGTGTCAAGTATGTATTCCGGTAAAAATAGCTAGACTTTACTCAATCTTTACATAGGTTGGAAAAGCTGATACGGAAGTTAACGATTCTGGAGTGATAATAGAAGTACAAAGAAACTTTTTTTGATCCGGGAGTTAGATCGATTGAAATCGTGATGCCCAAGCCTACATTCAGGTCAAAGTTCCCAGGAACCTCCTATGTTGTTCTTTGATGTGGCTTAATTCGATTAGTATGGGTTTTGCAAGTCCTCCGTCCACTGGTACAAAGCAATCTCAAACACCATGAGCTACTGTGTCAATCCAGCCTGCCCTCAACCGGAAAATGTAGATGATGCCATTAAGTGTAAGGCTTGTGGTTCAAAATTGTTGTTGAGAAATCGCTATAAAGTGATTCAACCCTTGGGAAAAGGGGGGTTTGGAGCAACCTTTCTGGCTCAGGATCTGTCGTTACCTGGACGTCCGAGTTGTGTGGTTAAACAACTGCGTCCGACTGCTACATCAGCCCGAATTTTAGAAATGGCGCGAGAGTTATTTCAACGGGAAGCTAAAACCCTCGGTAAAATTGGTGATCATCCTCAAGTTCCTCGCCTCATCGATTATTTTGTTGGGGGAAAACAATTTTATCTAGTACAAGAATATATTGATGGTTATACTTTAAAACAAGAAGTCAAAGAAAAAGGAGTTTTTAACGAGGCACAAGCCAAAAAATTCCTGCGAGAAATTTTACCCTTGTTGAATTATATTCACAGTCAAGAAGTTATTCATCGAGATATTAAACCTGCTAATATTTTACGACGGCGAATTGATCAAAATTTGGTTTTAATTGACTTTGGAGCAGTAAAAGATCAAGTCAATCAAGCAACCATGATGGGAACTGGACAAACTGCTTTTACTAATTTTGCTATTGGCACATCGGGGTTTGCTCCTCCTGAACAAATGGCTTTACGTCCAGTTTATGCCAGTGATATTTATGCGGTGGGGATGACTTGTGTTTATTTAATGACTGGAAAGTCTCCTAATTCATTTGAAAGTAATCCGGTGACGGGGGAAATTATGTGGCTTCCCCATTTAGATGTGAGTGATTTCTTTGTCAATATATTGCAACGGATGTTAGAATTTTCCGTACAATATCGCTATCAATCGGCGCAGGATGTTCTGCGGGCTTTAGATTCTGAATCGAGTTATGGAATGTTAGCAGAAGGGATGGTAACGCAGCAAAAACCCTCCTCGACTCCTAACCCAAAATTAACAAATTCTACAAATGAATCTACTTTTTTAAATGAACCTAATACCTCGTTGATGTTACCTTCACAGCGTATGGCTGCCCAAATTCGAGCCAGAAATCAGCGAGTTGCGAAGAAAAAACAGGGCAATTTGGGTGGGGATACGGATATTTATGATGATAACTCTTTTGTTAGTGGCATGAGTGCGACGGAAGGTTCTCCCAGAACCATGATTTATGACACGGTTTCTAATAATACTAAAAGTAGTCTTCCCCCGACAACACCCAAATGGACTGAAAATACATTAAAGACTGCCTATGTTAAAGGAAGACGTGATTTTGCAGACTGTGAATTAAGCGGTTTGAATTTAGAAAATTTTGATTTTTCGGGGACTAATTTTTATGAATCCCGTTTAAGTAATAGCAATTTTCAAGGAGCCGATTTAACAGAGGCAAATTTTGGTCGCGCTAGATTAACAGAGGTGAATTTTCGGAAGGCTCAATTAGTTAAAGCTTATTTAAGTAATGCTAATTTAGAACGGGCTGATTTACGAGGAGCTAATCTCAGAGAGGCTTGCTTAAATCGAGCGAATTTGCGGGGTGTGAATCTCTGTGGTGCTAATCTCACCCATGCAATTGTCAGTGATGAACAATTAGCCATGGCTAAATTGAATTGGCGTACAATTCGACCCAATGGAAAACGGAAATTGTGGTGCTGGTGGTTTTAACAGACTGTAGCGGATATTGGCAAAAATCGGTGTTTTGGAATAAAAAAATCCTTGGGGGACTAGCTAGAAATCGGGTTTCTGTTTACCATATAAGGTATTTGACCCCCTAAATGAAAGAAAACAGAAGTATGAGTCTAACAACCACAGAAAACCCCCTACTGATGGGGCAGGGATTACCCCCTTTTGAACAGATTACACCGGAGCACGTTGTTCCAGGAATAACGCAACTGTTAACGGAATTGGAACAAGATCTCGTTACCTTAGAAACCCAGGTAAAACCAACCTGGACAGAATTAGTCGAACCTTTGCAAAAATTACAAGAACGGTTAACGTGGAGTTGGGGAATTGTTGGGCATTTAATGGGTGTAAAAAATAGCCCGGAATTGAGAACTGCCCATGCAACGGTTCAGCCTAATATTGTACAGTTTATCAATAAATTGAATCAAAGTCAAGCCATTTATCATGCTTTTAAACAGTTAAAAAATAGCGATGAATGGGATCAATTAGATTCGGCTCAACAACGGATTATTAATACAGCCCTGCGAGATGCTGAATTATCGGGTGTGGGATTAGAAGGAGAAGAACGGGATCGTTTTAATGCCATTCAATTAGAATTAGCTGACCTTTCCACTCAATTTTCTAATCATGTTTTAGATGCGACAAAAGCCTTTAGTTTAACCTTAACAACGCCGGAAGAAATTGCAGGTTTACCCCCCAGTTTACTCAGTTTAGCTGCTCAAGCTGCCCGTACAGAAGGCTCAGAAACTGCTACCTCGGAAAATGGCCCCTGGCGAATTACGTTAGATGCTCCCAGTTTTGGCCCCTTCTTAAAATATAGTCAGAGGAGAGATTTACGCGAAAAAGTTTATCGAGGTTATATTAGTCGGGCTTCTAGTGGAGATTTAGATAACTTTCCTTTAATTGAACGGATTTTAGAACTTAAAAAACAGAAAGCTAGTATTCTAGGTTTCAAGAGCTATGCTGAACTGAGTTTAGCGAGTAAAATGGCTCCGAATGTGGCAGCAGTGGAAGCATTATTAGAAGAATTACGCATTGTCAGTTATGATTCAGCCCAACAAGAATTCGAGGATTTAAAAGCTTTTGCAGCCTCAAAAGGAGCCGAAGAAGCTCAGAATTTACAACATTGGGATATTGCCTTTTGGTCTGAACGACAACGGGAAGAAAAATTCGCCTTTACAGATGAAGAATTACGGCCTTATTTTGCCTTACCGCAAGTGTTAGACGGGTTATTTGGATTAGTTCATCGGATTTTTGGAATTGTGATTACTCCCGCCGATGGTCAAGCGCCAATTTGGCATCAAGATGTCCGCTATTTTCAAGTCGCTAATGAAAGCGGAAATCCCCTGGCTTACTTCTATTTAGATCCCTATAGTCGTCCCGCCGAAAAACGGGGTGGAGCTTGGATGGATGAATGTATTACTCGCGCTAAATTCGTGGAAAATAACGAAACAAAAGTGCGATTACCCGTGGCTTATTTACAATGTAATCAAACCCCTCCCGTTGAGGATAAACCCAGTTTAATGACGTTTACAGAAGTAGAAACGTTATTTCATGAATTTGATCACGGGTTACAACATATGTTAACAACCGTTGACTATGCCGGGGCGGCTGGTATTAATAATGTGGAATGGGATGCGGTGGAATTACCGAGCCAATTTATGGAAAATTGGTGTTATGATCAAGCCACATTATTTGGCATGGCAAAACATTATCAAACCGGAGAAACTTTACCCGAACATTATTATCAAAAGTTGTTAGCGGCTAAAACCTATATGAGTGGAATGGGAATGCTAAGACAACTGCATTTTGGGTTCGTAGATATTGAATTACATCATCGTTATCAACCGGGAGGAAGTGAAACCATTAATGATGTTCGTAACCGCATTGCCGAGAATACAATGATTATTAAACCTCTACCGGAAGATGCTTTTTTATGTGCCTTTGGTCATATTTTTGCAGGCGGTTATTCTGCCGGATATTACAGTTATAAATGGGCAGAAGTACTGAGCGCTGATGCTTTTGCTGCTTTTGAAGAAGCGGGATTAGAAGATGAACAAGCTATTTCTGAAACAGGAAAACGCTTCCGAGATACGGTGTTAGCATTAGGGGGAAGTTTACATCCGATGGAAGTCTTTAAAGCTTTCCGAGGACGGGAACCCAGTACAAAACCTTTATTAATTCATAGTGGTTTAATCGCGGCTTAATCAGTTATCAGTGATCAGTTATCAGTGATCAGTTATCAGTTATCAGTGATCAGTGTTTGGGTTAATTTTTTAGATCAAAAAATAGCTAACGATTAGCTTAATTCTGAATTAATGACTATAATAAATTAAATGAAATATTTTGAGTAAAGTTAATATTATGGTATCATCTTTATATACAATAACTGATCAAGAATTAATGGAAATTAGTTCTCAAAATCCTAATTTACGCTTTGAACGCAATGCAGATGGAACGTTAGTTACTATGGCTCCTACAGGTGGTATTTCAGGGAATCGAGAAGCGAAAGCAATCGCTTATTTAGGAATCTGGGTAGAACGTGAAAATTTAGGAGAAGTTTTTGCATCCAGTACCGGATTTAAACTACCAAATGGAGCCATTCGTTCCCCTGATGTAGCGTTTGTAGCTCAAGGACGTTTACCCGTAGGATGGGATGAAGGAGAAGACGAATTTTTAAATTTAGTGCCAGATTTTGTCATAGAAATTCGCTCTAAAACCGATAGTTTAAAAAAATGCCAAGAAAAAATGACAGAATATATTGAAAATGGGGTGCGGTTGGGGTGGTTAATTGACCGTCAAAATCAACAAGCTTGGGTGTATCGTGCCGATGGTTCAATTACTCAATATCCCGCAACCGCAACCTTAACAGGAGAAGAAATTGTTCCGGGGTTTACAATTGCGTTAAACTCTTTAATTTAGAAGGGTAAACGGGGAATTGGAACAGGAACAGGAGGGGTCGGAATTGAAGGTGTGGGAATTCCTGATGTGGAACAACTAAATCCAGGTAAAAGACGAGAACACAGAGAATATAATGCTCCTTCAGGAGTTACAGGAATCGTAAATCCTGAGAATAATCGACCGGATAAAATAGAGGCAATTTCTTCAGGGGTCATGGGAATAACTTCGCTTAAAATTCCTTGTAAAACCGATACTTTTTCCCCTTCCTTGACTTGTACAGGTTCTCCACTTCCCGTACTGGAACTCACCTCTACAGTCCCTTCCAAAACTTTAATATCCCCTGTATTTCCATCCATCGTTTCTAGGACATAAATTGTTCCTTTAACTCCAACAGTAAACCCCGCAATACATCCATTAACAGGGCCACTGACGAGAATTTTTCCTTGTTTTATTTCTACACATTGACCAACGGTAACAACGGAATTAGAATCCATGCGTCCCGCAGCACCATTATTAAATAAAACTCCAGCGCGAGATACTTTCGTTAAAACAATTTGCCCAAAGTCTGCTTTATCTTCTACTTTAGCTTGATTATCTTGAATAAAAACTTGATCCCCATCTAAAATTTCTTGAATAATGGCAAGATTAACTTGAGCAACGGTAGATTGTTGGAAAAATCCCACCGTTAAAAAGAAACAAAATCCGGTGATTAAACTGATAAAAATTCGTCTCCAATCACGAGAAAATTGAAGAAAATTAAACAACCGAGACACAAGTGGAAGGATGAACATAGGTTAAGAGAAGAATGAGAAAATTTAAAATTTTAGTAATTCGGATACTGAGTCAGCTAAAATTATCACTAAAGCTGAATCCTAAGCACTGGGATTAAAGTAGGAATTAAGTAATGATACCTAAACTCAGAAGCAAAAATAAATTTTTCAGAGTTTGGTTTTGTATCCTGATTCTGGCATCTTTTTTGGCTTCAGGAATAGTTTTACCTGCGATCGCACAACAATGGCAATCCGCACAAATTCTTAATTCTAATTCTGACGCAGAAAATAGTTTTAATCAAGGATTGAAAGGATATCGAGAAGGAACAGTAGCCGGATTTCGGAAGGCGATTCAAGAGTGGGAAAAAACGTTACGTTTATGGCGAGAAGCGAATAATCCTCAGCAAGAATCCATGACTCGCAATTTTTTATGCTCTGTTTATGGAAATTTAGGGGAATATCCCCAGGCTCTTAACTGTTATAATCAATTACTGATTTTAACTCAAACCCTCCAAGATCAACAAACTCAAGCAACAACTTTAGTTTCTATTGCTAAAATTTATGCTCAATTAGGGGAATACCAAAAAGCCTTAGATACTCTCAATCAAACTTTTCCTTTCTGGCAAACTCTTAATTTTAAAACAGGGGAGTTGGCAACTTTGAATGAAATGGCTTTTGTTTATTTTAATTTAGGGGAATTTCAACAAGCTCTGAATTATTATAATCAAGCCTTAGCTGTAGTAAAGCCTTTAGGAAATCCGGCGAATGTGGCAGCTATTTTAAATAATATTGGTCAAGTTAAATCCACATTAAATCAGTTTGAACCTGCCCTGGATCATTATAAACAAGCTTTAGGTTTATGGGAAGAGGTGATTCAAAAATTGGGCGATAATTCTGCCATCCAAATTCAGCGAGGAAAAGGGGCAACGTTAAATAATATCGGGTTTATTTATGCTAATTTGAATCAATTAGAAGCCGCTTTAGACAATTATAATCAAGCCTTAACGCTGTGGCAAAAAATTGGCGATCGCACAGGAGAAGCAAGTACCTTTAATAATATAGGTTTTGTTTATTTTCAACAAGGGAAGTTAGATCAATCCTTAGAATTTTATAACAAAGCCCTACAGATTCGTCAGGAAGTCGGTGATCGCCCTAAAGAAGCATTATCTCGATATCGAGTCGCAACAGTTAAACGAAAACAGGGAAATTTTGAAGAAGCGATCGCTCAAATTGAAACCGCTTTAACCATTATTGAAGATTTGCGGACACAAATTGCAAATCAAGATTTAAGAGCTTCTTTCTTAGCCTCTAAACAGGATTATTATCAATTTTATATTGATTTATTAATGGAACTCAACCAACAACAACCCAACCAAGGATGGGATGGAAAAGCGTTACAAATTAGTGAACGAGCCAAAGCCCGCTCTTTATTAGATATTTTAGCAGAAGCTCAAGGAGAAATTACCTCTGGTGTTGATCCTCAACTTTTAGAGAAAAAACAAACCTTAAGACAAAAATTATCCGCTTTAGAAGCACAACGCATTAAACTTTTAAGCCAGTCTCATACGATTATTCAAAAAGAGGAAATTAACAAAGAAATTGAAGCTTTACTGCAACAATATAATCAAGTTTTAGCTGAAATTCGGGAGAATAATCCCCATTATGCTGCCTTAACTCAACCTCAGCCCTTAAATTTATCAGAGATTCAAAAACTATTAGATGAAAATACCGTTTTATTAGAATATTCCCTGGGAAAAGACCGAAGTTATTTATGGGCTGTTACTCCTAATAGTATTCAAAGTTATGACTTACCCGGAGAAGATGCAATTAAAACAACCGTTAAAACCTTTCGAGAAAATTTAATTTTACCGAGTAAAAGAATTCGGCAATCACTTTATGAAGAAACAGGGAAAACCTTAAGGGAAATGGTATTTCCTTTAAGTCCCGCCTTAGAAAATAAAAGATTACTCATTGTTGCCGATGGCGCGTTACAATATATTCCGTTTGCTGCCCTTCCTTTAACAGAAACAAACAGCGAAGGTGATCCGATTCCTTTAATTAATTATCATGAATTAGTAACGTTACCCTCGGCTTCAGTTTTAGGAATTATACGTCACGAAACTCAAACTCGAAAACCGGCTGAAAAACTGTTAGCAGTATTAGCTGATCCGGTCTTTAGTTCAACAGATGAACGATTAAAAGCGATTGTTTCAAAAGCAATTAAATCCCTGCCCCCTGACTTAGAACGTTCCGCCAGAGAATCCGGTGTTTTATTTGATCGTTTACCCTTTACCCAAGACGAAGCGAAACAAATTATTGCCTTAGTTCCTGAGACTGAAAGTTTACAAGAAATTGGTTTTAAAGCAAATCGAGAAACCGCAACCAGCCCTCAACTCAGCCAATATCGTTTTATTCATTTTGCCACTCATGGTTTACTCAATAGTGAGAACCCTCAATTATCCGGTTTAGTGTTTTCTTTAGTCGATCAAACCGGAAAATCTCAAAATGGATTTTTACGACTCTATGATATTTTTAACTTAAATTTACCTGTAGAATTAGTGGTATTAAGTGCCTGTGAAACCGGGTTAGGTCAAGAAATAAAAGGGGAAGGATTAGTAAGTTTAACGAGGGGATTTATGTATGCAGGTGCGAGTCGAGTGGTGGTGAGTTTATGGAGAGTTGATGATCAAGCCACCTCCCAATTAATGATGAAATTTTATCAAGGAATATTAGAACAAAAATTATCTCCAGTTGCCGCTTTACGACAAGCGCAAATTAAAATGCAGCAAAATGAAACCTCAGAATGGATACCGCCTTATTATTGGTCAGGGTTTACCTTACAGGGAGAATGGCAAGGACTTAAAAATTAAATCAAGAAAATTGCAGTTTCTTGGCAACTTCTGAGTTCCTAAGACAGTCTCAGAGGCATAAGTCCCCATAATCTGCTCATTTCGTACTCCAGAAAATCATGATCGGATGCAGGTTTTCGATTGTGGATGGTGCATCTTATGATCATCTTCATGGACATAAAGAGGCATAATCTCATGGTTATCAAGTCTGTCGGTTATTTGAGTCTGATTTTAGGCATGATGTTGCCTGTTACAGCGAGTCTAGCTACCCTTCCTTCTCCAGTTAAAAATCGGGTCAATTTTCCCCTGCAAATTAGTTTAGAATTTCCCCCTGCACCCAAGGGTGATGGGCCAGTGAGTACCGCCGGAGGAGGAACACGAGGAAATAGTTGTGGGTTAGATAATACCAAATTGACCGCTTTAGTACCTAGTAAAAATACCTCAACGGTTTCTGCTAACCCAACCTTTTTTGTTTACATTCCTAAACTTAATCAATCCCAAGGATTAAAAGGTGAATTTGAGTTAATCTATAATCCCAATAAAAATAAATATGTTTCTGTTTACAAGACAAATGTTCAACTACCTTCAGAACCTAGTATTGTGAAAATTCCATTACCTGAGACTGTAACCTTAGAACCAGGAATTAAATATCAATGGACATTTGCAGTTACTTGTGATCTTTCAAATCCCTTAGGGCCAACAGAAGATTTTATAGGGGTTTATATTCAGCGAAATGAGCTTACACCCACGCTAAAAGATGAATTAGAACAAACCCAAAATCCCTTAAAAAAGGTAGAAATTTATGCCCGTGAAAACATCTGGCAAGACACATTAATGAGCCTAGCTCAGTTGCGAGAATCTCAACAAGAGGAATGGAAAAGTTTACTCAATTCTATTAAAATAGAAGAATCGATTATAGAAGCTCCTTTTGCACCTGAACCAACAGTCAGCAATTCTGAAGAGCAATCTGCCCAATAAACCCTACAATATACACGCTAAAATAGGCTCTATGAGAGCAAATATTCAACAATTGGTGTGGGAGTGGCGTGGCGTTTGGATTACAACTCCAGTCATGGCGGGTCTTGTAATCCTGCTGCGTTTTTCTGGTCTTTTACAAGCTTGGGAATGGTCAGTTTATGACCAATATATGCGCTTGCGTCCCCCGGAACCCCGTGATCAACGGATTGCAATTGTGGGGTTAGATGAAGCGGATATGAAATATATTGGTCAGGGTTACGTTCCCGATGAAATTTATGCTGACTTAATCCAAAAATTAGTCGCCATGAAACCCACAGCCATCGGGTTAGATATTTATCGAGATTTACCCTTTGAACCCGGTCATGCTCGGTTACTTCAACTTTTTGCACAGACTCCTAATTTAATTGGAATTGAAAAAGTTGTCGGAGATGAATCCTTAGAATCTGTGGCAGCGCCTCCCATTTTAAAAGAAAAAAATCGAGTCGCTGCCAATGATTTAATTTTAGATGAAGATAATATTATTCGGCGGGCTTTGTTAGTCGTCAAAAATGATCAAAAACAACCAGTTTACAGTTTGGGATTATTTTTGGCGATGTTTTATTTAGATTCTAAAGGGATTTCACCTGAAATAGTAGAAGGAACCAATAATTGGTGGAAGTTCAACGAAACCGTATTTAAACCCTTTGCTAAAAATGATGGCGGTTATATCCGAGCCGATGCTGGAGGGTATCAAGTGTTTTTAAATTATCGAGGGTCTAATCAAAGTTTTGAAACGGTTTCCTTTCAAGATATTTTAACCGATAAACTTCCTAAAGATTGGGGAAAAAATAGGATTATTTTAATTGGATCTATAGGGGAAAGCTTCAAAGATTTAATGTCAACGCCCTACACCTTATCTGCTAACGAAAGAATGTCTGGGGTAGAAATTCATGCAAATGTAGCAAGTCAAATTATTAGTACCGCCTTAGATCATCGTCCTTTAATTCAAACCCTTCCTGACCCCTTAGAATGGATTTGGATATTTTTCTGGTCAGGAACTGGGGCAATTTTAACTTGGAAATTTAGAGCGACGGCTAAAGTTAAATTATTAATTGCACGACAGGTTTTGATTTCGATTTTAGCAACGGGAGTTTTACTCGGAAGTACCTATCTTTTGTTTATTAATGGATGGTGGATTCCCGTTGTTCCTCCCTTTTTGGCATTAGCGGGTTCAGCCATTGCCATTACCGCTTATATTGCTCGTTCTGCGGCGGATATTCGCAATATTTTTGGCCGTTATTTAAGTGCTGAAATTGTTTCTAATTTACTCGAAAAACCCGAAGGGTTAAAACTGGGAGGAGAACGACGAAAAATCACTATTTTAACCTCAGATTTACGGGGTTTTACCGCTCTGTCTGAACGGTTACAACCGGAAGAAGTCGTCAAAATTTTAAATTTCTATTTATCTTCAATGGCGGATGTTATTACCGCTTATCAAGGCACGATTGATGAGTTTATGGGGGATGGAATTTTAGTGTTATTTGGGGCGCCCACCTTGCGAGAAGATGATGCTCAACGGGCGATTGCTTGTGCGGTAGCGATGCAATTAGCGATGCACAAGGTCAATGAAAAATTAAAACAGTGGGATTTGTCTCCTTTAGATATGGGGATTGGAATTAATACCGGGGAAGTTGTTGTTGGAAATATTGGGTCAGAAAAACGGACAAAATATGGTGTTGTTGGGAATCAAGTGAATTTAGCTTATCGCGTTGAATCCTATACAACGGGGGGACAAATTTTAATTTCTGAAATGACCTTAAAGGAAGCAGGGGAAGATATCGTTAAAATTGATAATCAAAAATTGGTTCAACCCAAAGGAGTAAAAAAACCGATTACCATTTATGAAGTCGGAGGAATTACGGCACAATATAATTTATTTATCTCTAAGGAAGAAGAACATTTTTATCCGCTTCCCACACCGATTGTTTTACAATATTCGATTTTAGAAGGTAAACATATTGGTGAAAGTTTATTAATGGGAAGTTTAGTTGAATTATCAGAAAAAAGTGGTTTAATTGTTACAGAAGTTAATAATAATATTATTCCTGAAGTGTTAGCAAATTTAAAGATTAATATGAAATTACAATCAGAACAATGGAGTGATGATATTTATGCAAAAGTCCTAGAAAAATCGGCTGAATCTGGATCATTTTATATCCAGTTTACCGCAAAACCTCCAGAGGTTGAAAAATATCTCAATCAACTGTATAAAACTATCATTACTTAAACAGGAATAAAGGCATAACGGGGTAAAAACCCCGTCATTACTTTTGAATGATTTACAACAGATTCTGATATTCTGATTGATCTCCTAGGGTTTTTAACACCTGTTTAATATCTTGAGTCCGGTCTTTTTTTGCAATCAGGGTAACATTTCCATCTCGAACAATGACTAAATCTTCGATCCCTAATGTTACCACCACATCTTCATCACTAGAGCTAAATAAAATTGTCCCTTTCGTATCTAACCCAACGTGTTTAACAAGTTCTACATTGGGTTTATCTCCTCCCAATAATCGTTCTAATCCATTCCAATCTCCTAAATCATCCCATCCAAATTCAACGGGTAAAACACAAGCTTTTTGTGTTTTTTCCATTAAGGCGTAATCAATACTAATTTTTTTTAATTCAGGATAAGCCTCTTTTCCTTTTGCTTCTAACGCACTCACTAATTCAGGAACATAAGTTTTGAGTTCTTTTAAAACCACACCTACACGGAAAACAAAAATCCCTCCATTCCAACTAAATCGCCCCGTTTCTAAAAATTCTTCTGCGGTTTCTCGATTTGGTTTTTCTGTAAATCGAGCCACTTTATAAGCCGGAAATCCCGCAAAATTTCCAATATTTTCTCCCTGTTCAATATAACCATATCCGGTTGAAGGATAGGTGGGTTTTACCCCTAATGTCACGATCGCATCTTGGGTTTTTGCTAATTCTTCTGCGGCTTTTAAAGTTTGGCGAAATTTTTCCGGTTCTGCGATCCAATGATCCGCCGGAAAGAACCCAACAACCACATTTTCTCCATAGCGTTTTGCGACTTCTAAAGTTGTCCAAGCCAAGGCGGGGGCGGTGTCTCGTCCTTCCGGTTCTGCTAAAATATTCCCGTGAGGTAATTGGGGTAATTGAGTTTGAACCCCCGCCTCTAATAAAGCCGAAGTAACTACCCATAACCCATCCCAACTATCAGTTAGGGGTAATAACCGTTCTGCGGTTGCTTGTAATAAACTAACGCCACTCCCATCTAAACTCAAAAATTGTTTGGGTCGATGTTTCCGACTCAGGGGCCAAAACCGTTCACCTTTTCCACCAGCCAGAATCACAGGAATCATACTTAGAATTAAAAATGAAGGGAAAACCGTCAATAGTTATTTTACCCCAATCCATCCTTCTTAATTTTGGATTCCGATGGCTTCCCTGGCTAATTCTTGTTCTAAAGCCGCTTTGACTCGTAACCATTCTGTTTCCATCTTTAAGAAGCCAGCCGCCGCACTTCCTGATGTAAAACATTCAGTCCTAGAGCCATTTTCTGCGGCCATACCAACCCGTCCCATATATTCTAACTCTTTGCATAACTCAGAAAATGTGATAGCACCTAATTGAGCACTACTGGATTTTAAGGTATGAGCAGCTTCTTTTAATCCTTGTATATCTTGAGTTTTGATCGCCGTTTGAATTTGATCAATTTTTTCAGGCGCATCCGCTAAATAATCCTGAATTAATGTATTAACAAAGGGATCATCCTCATCATCATATTCTCGGAGATTTTTCAACACTTGTTGATCGATGGCGGAAGAGTCCAAAGCGACAAAATCTGGAGGGATCAGAGATTTTTCTAAGGGTTGATTTCCATTCTTGTAACCTTCTTTTTCTTTTGGAGAATTAGAAGATCCATTGAGAGTAAAGTCCGATGAATTGATTGGAGATTCCTGGCTATTTTCAGGAGAAAACGGTTGACATTTAGATAAAGCTTTTGCCAGTTCTTCCCGCCGCACGGGTTTAGTAATATAATCATTCATTCCTGCGGCTAAACACATTTCTCGATCGCCTTGCATTGCATTCGCTGTCATGGCAATAATCCAAGGTTTAGGGGGGCGATTTTCGGGACTTTCTGCATAGTCCTGACAAATCCGACGCGCCGTTTCTAATCCATCCATTAACGGCATTTGAACATCCATCAAAATGACATCATAATATTGACGATTTAAAGCTTCTAAAACCTCTAATCCATTCCCAGCAATATCAGCCCGATAACCCAATCGTTGTAACATTTGAATGGCAACTTTTTGGTTAACGACATGATCTTCAGCCAGGAGAATTCGTAAACTATTGGGCGTTGGAGGCGATAATAAATTAGGTGATCCCGCGCCAAAGGATTTAGCAGAAGATTTAAAAACGCCTTCAAGGGGTTGGCTGAAAATTTGAATTAATGTATTATAAAATTGCGATTGTTTCAGAGGTTTATTAATAAACCCAGCACAATTAATTTGAGTATTTTCGACTTGTTTAACGAGATCGGTATTCACGACATAATTAAAGAACGTAATATTCAGAGGTTTTTGTTCCTGGAAAATTTCGGCATTGTCCCGTTCCCAATCTCGAATTTTTTGAGCCAGGGTAATGCCATCAACATCCGGTAAATTCATCCCTAAAATAACTAAATTAAAATCAGGATTCTTTTTTAAGACATTCAGGGCTTCCTGTCCGGTTTTAACAGAAACAGGAATCATCCCCCAAGATTTTGCTTGTCGAATTAAAACCGTTTGATTAATACCATGATTTTCAACAATTAATAAACGCTTCCCAGCCAGGAAATTAGAGAGTTCATCTGTTTCAACATTGGGGATACCTTCAGCCCGAATGGTAAAGTAAAATGTTGACCCCGAATCTAACTCTAACGTCTCAACAAAATCCTCTGGAGGATTCCCGCTTATTGTAGACATTAAGGGTTGAGTTTCAGTGTTAGAATTGGATAAAGCTCGGCTGACTACCCACATTTGTCCGCCCATTAATGTACATAACCGTTGACTAATTGCTAATCCTAAACCCGTACCTCCATACTGACGAGTAGTGGACGCATCCACTTGAGAAAAAGCTTTAAATAAACGATCCATACGATCAGGCGGAATGCCAATACCCGTATCCTTAACCGCAAACTGAATATCATAAATTTTGTGAGCAATTGTTGGAGTAGGAGTGAGGTTAATCGGAGTATTTTTCACTTCCGCAGCTTTCACCATCACGACCACCTCTCCTTCGGCGGTAAATTTAACTGCATTACTGAGTAAATTGACTAAAACTTGGCGCAGTCTTGTGACATCTCCTAAAATCATTTGCGGGGTAGAAGGATCAATTAAATAAGCAATTTCAATTCCTTTTTCCGCAGCTTTTGCTGAAAGTAATTCTAGGGATTCTTCCAAACAATCTCGAAGTTTAAAGGGATTTTGTTCTAAATCTAATTTACCGGATTCAATCTTAGAAAAATCTAAAATATCATTAATAATCGTGAGTAACGCATCCCCACTGGTACGAATAGTTTCTACAAAATCCTGTTGTTCAGGTGTTAAATTCATATCCAATAATAACCCCGTCATCCCAATCACCGCATTCATCGGCGTGCGAATTTCATGACTCATGGTGGCTAAAAAGTCACTTTTAGCCCGACTGGCGACTTCAGCGGCTAATCTTGCTTCTTCTAAGGCTTTATTTTGTTCGGCTAATTGTTGACGATTTTGGACTTCTACTTCTAACAGTTTAGCTTGGGCTAAGGTTAATCCCACTTGATTCGCAACATCTTCTAAAAATTCAATTTCTTCAGGTATCCATTGGCGCATTTTATCGCATTGATGCAGCATAATAATGCCATTAGCATCCCCTTGATAGGAAGTACGAACCGCTAACATGGATTTTAATCCCATGCGCCGACACATGGGGGAAGAAGATTCTAATAAAGGTTCGGTAAAAACATCAACAGAAGCGATGGCGGCATCTTCCGCTAAGAGTTTTTCAATATAGGGATTATAGGTGACAGAAATTTCAAAATTCAAGGTTGAATCATAGCCAGATTCCAGATATTCTGCAACACAGGATAAGTGAGAATAGGGATCAGATCGATAAGTATAAATAGAACAACGATTGACTCCGAAAACCCGACCAATTTGGGTCGCTGTGGTTTGAAAAATTTCTTGAGTTTCTAATTTAGAACGAACTTTATGGGTGATTTGTTTCAGTAATAATAAATGTTGATTTTGTTGTTGAAGAATTTCTTGAGATTTTTCTCTTCCAATCTCATTTCCAATATAATTTGCCATTAATTTAATAATCTCTAAATCTAAGCTTTGAAAGGGTGCTCGTGAGTGACGACTCATAAAACTCAACGTTCCATAAATTCTTCCTCCTAACATCACTCGGATGCCAATATAAGCTTCTAAGCGTCGCGTTTGATAAGCAGGATGATCTTTCCAGGTTGATTGTTTAATAGATTCTAAACAAACCACTTCTTCGGTTTTTAACGCTTCCCATTCAAAGGTTTGTTCAATGGCTAAGGTATCTCCCTTGGCAAATCCAAAGGGAAAATCATCACTTAAATAGGAAGAAATGACTTCATACCGATCTGCAAAAACTCGTCCCAGTAATCCAATATCCATCCCAAATCGATGACAACCCATGCTTAAAATAGCATTAATTCGGGTTTCAAAATCACGATTACTTCCCAGAGTAATTTCATAAAATTGACGAATTAAAACTTCTCGTTCTCTTAATTGATCTAATTCTTGAAACTGTTCTGTAATATCATGTAACGTTCCGATAAGTCCTGTAATCTGTTGCTGTGTATCTAGGATTAATTGCGCTGAAATTAAAATCCGTCGAGTAGTCGGTTGAGAACGCTGTCCGGTACGTTGTTGTTCTTTAATATTAAATACTAAAAGCCGGACTTCCTGTTGACTCGATTTGGAGCGACCTAACATTAAAGATTCAAACCATTGACTGGCTTTTGTCCGATCTTGAGAATAAATATAGTTTAAAAATGATGTCCCTAAACTATTTTCTACGGTTAAACCCGTTAACGGTGTCCAAGCGGAATTTAAAAATGTCCAATTTCCGTGAATATCCGTTTTAAAAACTACGGATTTTAAGCGATCAATGGTATTATCATCAACCGTTTGATTAGGCGGGGGAGGAGGGGATGAAGTCTTTTCTAACAGGGAAGAAGTTAAATCAATTTGAGTTCCAATTAAGCGCAGGGGTTCTCCTTGCTCACTCCAAAATCCTTGACCTCGATTGAGTACCGATTTATATTGACCGTCTTTACACCGGATGCGATATTCTGTCAGATATTCATGATTTTTTTGAGAGAAATAATCCTTTAAAGCAACTTTAACTCGATTCAAATCTTCAGGATGAATCCGACTTAACCATTCCTCTAAAATATTTTTAACTTCATGTTCTTGATATCCTAACATTGCTTTCCATTGAGAAGAATAGAAAACTTCATTAGTTTTTAAATTCCAATTATAAATCCCTTCTTGATGAGATTTTAAAGCTTCAATGGCTTCATTACTTAAGGATGAATTTTCACAAGATACAGACCCAGAGTCAGAAGGAGTTACTTTTGAAGTCTCCTGAACTTGATGCTGCCAACTTAAAAGCATATTGTGCATAGACTTCGGTTGAAGCACTTGCAGCAAAATAGTTTGAGGAGAAATTAAACTAATCGGATTATTTTTATCATCTATTAAAATAATAGGAAGCTGATAATAATATTTCCGCATTAAGATTAAAGCAGTTTTTAGGGAAACGTGCGATCGCAAAACTAGAGGCGGGGTATTACAAATACTACTGGCCTTAAGGGTTTTGAGATTCAATCCTAAAGCTTGAATGGAAATAATGTCATGACGGGTAACAATTCCCACCGATTTAGATTCAGATTTAGGTTTAGAAGTCTGATCGGGTTTTAATGGAGAATTAGAGGAAACGGGTTCAGTAATCACCACTTCATCCACACCATGTTGCAACATTAATTCAGTTAATTGCCGTACCGTTGCTGTCCCAGACGCCTGAACAATTTTAGAGGTTCGTAGGGGAGCCAGTTGATTTAATTTAATTAAATGATCGGGCAGAAAAAGATGTTCGAGAAGGTGGGAAGGAACTCCTACAGGAATATCGGGTAAACGTCGTGATGTTTTGCTTCGTTCTCGGAAAGAAAGTTGTAAACAATTTTGGGGACTGATGATCCCAACTAATCCGCCTTGATCATCCACAATAGGAATTTGTTGAACTTGATGTTTTTCTAATAACCCCATCATTGTAAAAATATCATTAATTTCCGATTCTCGAACGGTAATAAATGACCGAATCATAATTCGAGAAATGGGAAATCCCTTAAGAGAATCTCCAATAGAATTTAACTGAATAATATCTCGTTCTGTAAAAATCCCTACCATCGTCGGTTTCTGCTGGGGAGTATCGGTTGGTTCAATGATCAAAACCGAGGGGGAAGCGGTACGGCTCATCAACAAAATAACCTCTTCCACAGGGGTTTCCGGTGTCGTGGTTAAGGGATGGCGGTTGATAGCTTGACGAACTGAGGGAATAAACATAGAGGGCTTGTTTGGGTTAGGGCTAGCTGGAATCAGGTTTGGTACTGGGGTCTTGTGGAGGCTCCGCAAATCATCTAGGGCAAGATAAGGGTTAAGATACCTGGGGGGTAATACCCTCTCTTACTACCAGCATATTGGCATTTTCACTGGATGTCTTACCCAATTTTGCAACGACCTCTGAGTCAATCCCGAATTAAGGCCATTGGTGAATAGAATCTTTACTTCCATTTTGGCTTCTTATCGCCTTTAGATTTAAAATTTTTGAGGGTCATTTTCACCCAAAGTCATTTTCCGGGTCACTACTCCCTTGAGTTTTTCCGGGCAATTCCCTAAAAATCACAATAATTATCCTATGAAAATTTTAGATTCTCAAGGCCGTCTTTTCGGTAAAATTAGCATTCTCGATTTGGGTGCTGCTTTCGTTATTTTACTGGTAATTTTTGGTATTTTCTTTTACCCGGGTACATCGGGTTCTGTCGCTCAAGTCGGTGTCACTACCCGTCCTGTGGAAGTAGATGTTCTGGTTGTTGGACTTAAAAGCCGTAACGCCAAAGAATTATTTAAAACGGGACAAAAAACTAACTTAATTATTCGCAATCAACCCTATGGTCAAGTAACGCTGAAAAACATAGAATTTTTACCCAGAATTATCCCCGTTACTCAACCCAATGGCACATTGAAACCCCTTCCTGACCCCACTGCTGATGTTTTGTTTAACAATAATCTGCTTTTGACCTTAGAAGGAAAAGGTCAAATTACCGAAAATGGCCCGGTTTTAGGGAATATCAAAATCAAAGTCGGTACTACTGTTGAACTCGACGGCAAAGAATACAACTTCAACGGGACAGTTATCGAAGTTCGTGTTCAGTAATCAGTTATCAGTCATCAGTTATCAGTGATCAGGGGTTCGAGTTACTAGGGCCCGTTTTGACTGACGTTAATCTTGTCCCCTCCCATGCTTCATAGCCTCTTTGCCTTACAATGAAGGTTTGGACGGAATTTAATTTCAAACAAACCATGAGTGTAGCAGACGAGAAAACCGTAGTTCGGGATTATTTTAATAGCACAGGATTTGATCGGTGGCGACGAATCTACGGTAATGGTCAAGTTAATAAAGTTCAACTGGATATCCGTCAAGGACATCAACAAACCGTTGATCGAGTCATAGATTGGTTGAAAGCTGATGAAAACCTACCCGGTTTAACCATCTGTGATGCGGGATGTGGGGTTGGCAGTTTGAGCATTCCCTTAGCAGAAGCTGGCGCCGTTGTGTATGGGAGTGATATTTCTGAAAAAATGGTAGCGGAAGCCTATGAACGAGCTAAAAACAGCCTTAGCGTGCTCCAAAACGTTACCTTTACGGCTCAAGATTTAGAAACCCTCCAGGGTCACTATCATACTGTGATTTGTTTGGATGTCTTGATTCATTATCCTCAAGATCAAATTCCTGAGATGATTTCTCATCTGTGTTCCTTAGCAGAGTCTCGTGTAATTTTGAGTTTTGCTCCAAAAACCTTAGCCTTAAGTGTTCTCAAAAAAATTGGGGAATTATTTCCAGGGCCGAGTAAAACCACTCGTGCTTACCAACATCGAGAAGCAGATATTGTTAAAATTTTTAGAGATAATGGTTTCTCCATTCAACGACAAGCTATGATCGGCACACGCTTCTACTATTCGCGCTTAATGGAAGCAACACGCACTTAAAATTAGGGTCGGCAGGAGGGAGATCAAAGATCAAAAGATTGTTCTCTATCTTCCCCTGTGATTGTTGCCTTGATGAGTGTTCTGCTCTCTCTGCTGGGGAGGAAAAACAATGCAGTTCCTGAAGGTGATCACTGCGAGTTTATTAGTTCCGGTTGGAATGGGTTGTCTATTGGCGATCGCCACTGAATTGATCAATCCTCATTCAACGGCTGATAGCAAACTCAGTATTATTTTAGGCGGATTAATCTTAGGTTTACCGTCCTTGGGAATTGGCGGTTGGGTGGCTTGGGATTGGTATCAAGAACGCTCTCAGAAAATTCAAGCTCGTTCTCGACGAATTCGTTCTATTTTTTGGCATTTAGTTCAAGTTCAAGGCGGAGAAATTACCGTTCAAAAATTAGCTCAATATACCCATTTATCTCGTTTTGAAGCTAAAGCATTTTTAGATCAAAAAGCCCAAGAATTAAATGGCACATTTGAAAAAAAATCCAATGGGGAAATTATTTATCATTTTCAGGTCGAATAAACTTGAGTTTAAAATTCTAAGGAGGAAGATTAAAAATCCCCCAGTTAAGCTAAATGTTCGAGCAAATTTTTAAAAATATTATAGTGGATAGTTAATAGTTGACAAGGGGTAAACGATGTGAGTTTTTGGGGATGAAAAATTAATTTTGTAGAGGTACTTATGAAAGGCTTACAACTTTATCGTCAATAATGGGCGGTACAAGATTCGAACTTGTGGCCTCTTCCTTGTAAGGGAAGCACTCTACCGCTGAGTTAACCGCCCGATTCACACATTTACCTATTATAACATAAACTTTTAGAAGCACAACCCTATTGGCAATTTTTAATTTCCATCCCCCATGCCCTCTGGTCAAACCCACGACCGTATTACCCTTTGGAGCTTACCGTTGATTGCGGGTTTGACCTGGAGCCAAACTCGCAGCAGTCATTTAACCTTTCTGGTCACAGGAAGTTTCCTGTTTAGTGGATTAATGTTTGGGCCAGATTTAGATATCGATTCCCGACAGTTTCAACGCTGGGGACTGTTGCGATGGTTCTGGGTTCCCTATCAAAATAGTTTACGTCATCGCTCCTTTTTATCCCATGGGCCGTTTATTGGTACGGCGTTAAGGATTCTTTATTTAGGAGGTGGTCTGGGTTTAATTGGACTTTTGGGATTACTGATTGCAGAATATTTACGGCTGATTTCCTCAAATCCTTTAGAAATTGCTCAAAATAGTTTAAGTTCCCTCTCCCATTATCCCAGAGAATGTATTGCGGTTTATTTAGGATTAGAAATGGGAGCGATGAGCCATTCCTTTAGTGATTGGTCTAACTCGTTTTATAAGGAATTTAGAAAATGGCTAAAAACCGGAGAAACTTCTCGCCCCACCCTAGAACCTGAACAACCTAAAAAACGCAAACGTTCAGTTTCTAAAACGGCTTCTGTTGAACTTCCCCCCATTAAACCCAAACGTTCAAAGCAAAATTCAACGACTACTAAAAAATCTTCTCGTCGTTCTAAAAAATAACGTTTTTGCCCTTATTTTAGATCACAATAGAGGTATTTGTAATGAACAACCCTGAAAATATGACTTTAACTCCTAACTTAATCGCTTTACAAAATTTAATCGATGTAGTTGCTAAATTGCGATCACCACAGGGGGGATGTCCTTGGGATTTAGAACAAACCCCAGAAACGTTAATTCCCTATATTCTTGAAGAAGCCTATGAAGTGGTTGATGCGATTCGCAGTGGCGATCAAAAGGCAATTGTGGATGAATTAGGGGATTTATTATTACAAGTAATTTTACAAGCTCAAATTGCCAGCGAAACTCAACAATTTTCAATGGCAGAAGTCGCTAATAATATTACTGAAAAATTAATTCGTCGCCATCCTCATGTTTTTGGTGAAGTAGAAGTCAATAGTGTGGAAGAAGTTCGACAAAATTGGGAAGAAATTAAAGCCAATGAACAAGGAGAAACACCCGAAACCCAGACTTTCAGTTCTAAATTAAGCCGTTATGCACGACAACTTCCCCCCCTAATGGCAGGAATGAAAATTTCTAAAAAAGCCGCAGCTATTGGGTTTGAATGGGATAACGTTGAGGGAGTTTGGGATAAATTTGAGGAAGAAGTCGGAGAATTTAAGGAGGCTATTCAAGGAACGGATAAGGAGCATCAACAAGCGGAATTAGGTGATATTTTATTTGTCTTAATTAATTTAGCCCGTTGGTATGATTTAGATCCCTATATGGGATTACATGAAACCAATCATCGCTTTATTCAACGGTTATCAAAACTGGAGGAAGCTTGCGATCGCCCCTTCTCAGAATACAGTTTAGAAGAACTTGATGCCCTCTGGCAACAAGCTAAAGCCATCCTAGCCAAGAAATAATCCGTTGTAGGGGTCAGGGCTGTTTCATTTTCGAGAGCGAATTTGTATGACCTCTCCCCCAACCCCTCCCCTGCAAGGGGAGGGGAGAATTTTTGTTACTCTTAAATAGGAAATTACATTTAATAAGATCAATTACTCCCCCTTCCCTAATAGGGAAGGGGGCTGGGGGGTTAGGTCACAGAGGTTTATGGGAGAAAATGAAACAGCCCTGGATGGGTCTCCCCACCCAGATGCCATTATAGATTAGATAAAATTTTTTATTTATATAAACAATTTTATTATTTAAAAAAATGTCAGAAAATCTTGATATTTTATTGAAAATTTCTCTCAAATAGTTGACGGAATCATGGGGGTTCTGGTACACTTAAGGAAATACTCGTCAAGGGGTTATTCTGTCTAAACGTCAAAATGGAAGCTAAAACCCTTATTCTGTGGTAAAAAGTTATAATTTTCTGACACAATTGAGCTTTAACAGAACACGAATTTTTCAAGGTTTCCCAGAAGCTTCAAATCAGCCTCTTGACAAAATCAATATTTTATGCAATGTCACCCTTGATGACTCAATTATTGAAATCACACCCGGTTTTCTGTTAGCCTTCCTACGGTTAGAAAGTTTAGCAATAGTATTGTTAAACTTAGTGGATTTTTCAGTAATTTTGTAGCAACCGAGACAAAAGTATTTCCCATCAAGAATCCCCTTGCTTTCAGTTAGGGGGAATGTCAAGATGTAGAGTTGACAAAGAATCAGAAAAAGCCCGAATATGACAACAACGAACTCAAAAACCTGGAGTCAACGGTTTGAAAAATCCCTGCATCCGGCCATTGCAGAGTTTAACGCTAGTATTGGGTTTGATATCCAACTGATTGAATATGATTTGACTGGATCAGTTGCCCATGCCAAAATGTTAGCGAAAACGGGAATTATTAGCCCCGAAGAAGCCGAGCAACTGGTTTCCGGTTTAGAACAAATTCGTCAAGAATATCGGGACGGAAATTTTAATCCGGGTGTGGATGCGGAGGATGTTCATTTTGCGGTTGAACGTCGGTTAACGGAATTAGTGGGAGATGTAGGAAAAAAACTCCATACCGCCCGATCTCGGAATGATCAAGTGGGAACCGATACCCGTTTATATTTACGCGATCAAATCCAACAAATTCGTCAACAATTAGTTAATTTTCAACGAGTATTATTAGATTTAGCTGAAACAAATGTTGAAACCTTTATTCCCGGTTATACTCATCTACAACGGGCGCAACCTCTGAGTTTAGCTCATCATTTATTAGCTTATGTGGAAATGGCAAATCGAGATTGGGAACGGTTAGGAGATGTGTATAAACGGGTGGATATTTGTCCGTTGGGAAGTGGTGCGTTAGCGGGAACAACTTTCCCCATTGATCGCCATTATAGTGCAGAATTATTAGGGTTTAGTCAGGTTTATGCTAATAGTTTAGATGGAGTCAGTGATCGAGATTGGGCGATAGAATTTTTATCGGCTGCGAGTTTAATTATGGTACATTTGAGCCGTTTAGCAGAAGAAATTACCCTCTGGGCTTCTCAGGAATTTAGTTTTGTGACTTTGACCGATAGCTGTTCAACGGGTTCTAGTATTATGCCGCAAAAGAAAAACCCGGATATTCCTGAATTAGTAAGGGGAAAAACTGGGCGAGTGTTTGGTCATTTGCAAGGATTATTAGTGATTATGAAAGGATTACCGTTAGCTTATAATAAAGACTTGCAAGAAGATAAAGAAGCGCTATTTGATGCGGTAAAAACCGTTAAAGGTAGTTTAGAATCAATGACCATTTTAATGGAAGAAGGAATAGAATTTCGGACTAACCGTTTAGCTGAAGCGGTGGCGGAAGATTTCTCCAATGCAACGGATGTGGCAGATTATTTAGCCGCACGAGGTATTCCCTTCCGAGAAGCTTATAATTTAGTCGGAAAAGTGGTCAGAACTTGTTTAGAAGCCGGAAAATTACTCAAGGATTTAACGTTAGCAGAATGGCAGGAATTACATCCTGAATTTCAAGAGGATATTTATGAAGCGATCGCACCTCGTCAAGTGGTTTCGGCTCGAAATAGTTATGGCGGAACTGGGTTTAATCAGGTGAAACAAGCCTTAGAAAATGCCCGTCAACGCTTGAATAATTGTTGATATTATATTGTAGATGAGAAAGAGCGATCGCAGATCCAGAAAATAGGCGATCGTTCTCTGCGATAACACGATTTTATTATTTTGTCAAGTACGGCTAATTAAGTAAAAACCGTCCTTTAGGTCAGTATAATTGAATTAAAATTTTCGCTAAAGTGAAAAAAACGTTGAATTTAGGTTAATCTGATGTCGAGTTCAATCAATCCTCCTGCATCTGAGGCTGAAGTTTCCCCAGTTCCCGCTAGATTGTTATTAGTGGACGATGAACCGGGACTGCGAGAAGCGGTACAAGCTTATTTAGAAGATAGTAACTTTACCGTTGATGTGGCGAGTAATGCTAAACAAGGGTGGGAATTGTTGCAACAAAATCTTCCTGATTTAGTCATTACTGATATTATGATGCCGGGAGTGGATGGCTATCAATTTTTACAACAAATGCGGGAAGATCCCCGTTTTAAAGCGTTACCCGTTGTTTTTCTAACCGCTAAAGGCATGAAAAGCGATCGCATTCAAGGGTATCAAGCCGGATGTGATGCCTATTTATCCAAACCTTTTGATCCTGAAGAATTAGTCGTGATTGTCAAAAATTTATTAGCAAGACAAGCCGCCCTTCGCAGTAGTACCGGGGATGGAAATCCAGATATTGCGACATTAGCCGGTCAAATTGCTCGGATTGAAAATATGTTAAAAGGCAAAAGCGGAATTCATCAAACCCCCGCCCCGATTAAAATTGATTTAACGCCGCGGGAGCAAAGTGTTTTAGATTTAGTCGCCAAGGGATTAATGAATAAAGAAATAGCCCGCAATTTAGAAACCAGTGTTCGCAATGTTGAGAAATATGTCAGTCGCTTATTTACCAAGACAGGAACGAATAGCCGAACCGAGTTAGTGCGTTATGCTCTTGAACACGGTTTAACTGAATAAGGAATATTGAAGAAAGGTTACATAAACTTACAATTTATAAGGATTCTGCTTCAAAAGTTATATAGATCTGTTACTGTAAGGGAGTAGAGCTTATCATTTTTAGTGATGATGAAAGTGTCTAAACCTCCAACCCAACCTGAACAACAATCCATCGGGATGACTGTTCTGTTCTTTATTCTTCTCATGGGAATTTTAGGAATGATGATCCTCAAAGGTGGAGTTTAACTTTCTATAGGGGGAAAAAATTAACTGAAGCATGATCAGCACAAATCTTGAGTTACTTCTTGTATTTTTATTAACTCAAAGCATAGGGTTCGTCCGAAAAATGTCGAACCCTATTTAGAATTGGGAAAAACGCTCCTGTATCAACATTTGAACAACTAACATCAATTACTTAAATTAAATCCGAAGTAATATATCACGACCATGAGTATCCGTGCCACAGGTGTTCAGTAAACCATAACTATCGGTTAACTGTTTAACTGGGTTGACAATTTCTGGGGTGGGTAACCAAGGGTTCATATTGCGATAGGCATAATAGACTTCAATGCCATCCATTCCCAACCGAGCCGCTTCTGCAATGACTTCAGGGATAGAACGACGATACCGTCCTGGATGAGCTAAAACGGCTAACCCTCCAGCCTCTTGGATAGCAGCTATCACATTTTCAGCAGAATAGGCCTCTGTTTTCACAAAAGCCGTGTCACCTTGCAGATAGGGTTGTAGACAAGCTGCATCAGGATCAAAAGCATAACCCAGAATATGGACATTTACACCCAATAACTGAGCATGAATTTCTGCCCCTGTCCATAACTGAGGGGCTGTATGAGCAAGTTCGGGATGGTTTTGTTTCCAGTTGTCTAACCACTGTTGTGCTTCTTTGTATCCTTGGGTTGTATGGTGATCGGTAATAGCCAGTCCTTTTAACCCAATATCAATCACCTGTTGCATCACTTCATCCGGTTCAAGTTGACCATCTGAACGTCGGGTATGGAGGTGAAAGTTATAGAACTTTGGGCAACTTCTGGCATTCAAGGTTTGAAAGACCTGTTGCAGTGCTAACCTATCTTGGGCAGGAGGTATCAATAAGGGTGATTCCACATATCCGGTCTGGATGTGAAACCACCTCGACAAAAGTTCAGAAGCTGAAGTTAGATTAACACTCATACCGTCTTAATCTTAATAAACTGTTACTATAATCTACTGTATCGAATTTACTCGGCAGTTGCGACAAGACAGCCTTAAGATTGACCAATTTTAAATTTAAAAATCTTATATAAGGAAATAGGAAACAGGGAACAGGAAACAAGGGGTTGAGGGTTTCCTTGTTTCCTAACACAGTTCCCATTATGCTAAAGCCTCGGTGTTACGGTAGTTAAAAGCCATGTCGAGGAGTTTAGCCCAACGTTTTTGCACTTGTTTCGGGGTACATTTCAGGGCAGATGCGATCGCTTTATCACTTTCTTGAGTTGCTTTGAGTTGCAGTAACGTTTGTTGATCGGCGGATAATTGAGCTTGGAAAGTTTCCCATTGTTGGCTATTCATCCCCAATTTTTGGTTAATATCAGCCCCTAACCATTCATGGACAAGTTTCCAGTTGGTAGACCGGGCGAATTTTTCAACGTGGTATTTAAACCGTTGTTGCAGATAGTCCCGTTGACGGGCCGTTAACCCCATGGCTTTGTCAATATCGCAAGCTTGGAGATCTTGCATTTTCAAGGTTAAGTATTTGACACAATCACTTTGTCCTTGAGATTCTAAATATTGAACCAGTTCAGCAATGACGCGATCTCGTAAAACACTTTCAGCCGGGTCAGGGGTTTCAGATACCATTTTTTCCCGAATTTGCTGCATCGCCGATGTCCGACTTTGAGCTTCGGCTTCTTCGGTTTTGCCTCCTTCAACGGCTAACTCAATATCCATAGACGTTTCAGGAGGTTGACCTTTGGCAAAGCCTTGGGCGCGTAATACAATTAACCGTTGACGGTTGCGACCGGGTAAACCAATTTGACGCTTGGCATACTGTTCGGTAAAGGCCATGTATTCTGCTAATTCTAAACGGGTGCGGGGGGTATAGTCGGCTTCCATAACGTGTTCCCGACGGAAAGCCCGTAAACACTCGACATAAAACCCTTGCAGAAAGTCTTCAATTAAATTGTAACGGGCTTGAAAGCTTAACTGAGATTCAAAGGAAGCAACGTGACGATACACCATTGCGGCTAAGTTAGAATGCAGTTCTACCCGACCTTGACGAGAACCGAGTTTGTAATATTCTAAGCATTTTTGCAAGCGATGACGAGCTAAACTGAGTTGCCAGGTTTGCACTTCGCCAGAATTTTGAATGCGGTTGCTTTTTTCGCAAATACGTTCGACTTCTAACGCCATCCGCAGCGTCACCGCCCGACCACTAGCAGGAAGGGTTTTGACGGTTGTTTGCAGTTCTTGTAATAAGAGTTGAGCTAAAGCTTGAGGATTAATAGAATTGAGGGTAACTTCAGAATCTTGAATAGAAATTTCTTGTGCAAACATGATGGATGTCCTGGGGTAAAGCACGGTGTACAGAAGGCGAGAGTCAAAGGCGGTTTGGTGTTTCCTGATTCAACTCTCTACACTTTGAATAGTAGAAGCAGCCCCTTTGGAGTAGTGATCAGAATGTTCCACTCTCTGAGGTAACTGTGTAGATGCCTTTGTCCATTCCTCTACATCAAGCCATTGTGCATCACCCTGAAAGCCTTATTTAATCGGTATTACAACCCTATTTTTTTGCTTTCGATCACACCTAATTTTGTTGGGGTTGTCGATGTTATCCCTAGACCAGTTTGGCAACTGGCTACCTGAATCTAAAGAAGAGAGACTGTAATAGGGAGTTCCTGGGGTTCTCTAAAACCCCGAAGACACTTAAGAATCCCCGTCTCTTTAGAGCGGGGAGTGTCAAAAAGTATTCTTGGTGTCTCTGTGTCTTGGTGTTTATTCTGTAAGCAAATCTACTTACTGTTGCTCTATCAAGGTAAAATCGACTTTATCGTAAATATCAGCTAGGGAAATTTCAAAGGCAACTGAGGCGAGGGATAAGGTGGCAGTTTCGCCTTCATATTCGGAGAGTAACCATTTGCCATTATCCGTTTTCGTGAATTGTTCAACGTGGTGATGATATTGATCAATTAAAAGATATTCTTGGAAAGTGGGAATAGTTCGATAAGCCTGAAATTTGTCTCCTCGATCATATCCTTCTGTAGATTTAGAGAGGACTTCAGCAATTAATGTTGGATTCATTAAACTGTCTTTTCTGCCTTCTTGAAATTGTAATTCTCCTGGAATGATCATAACATCTGGATAAGTATAAATTTGTTTTTGAGGAATCCAGAGGCGTTGGTCGGTTACAAATACCCGATAAGGTTGACGTTTGAGGGCAAAATTTAATCCTCCACTTAGATTCAGTGCAATTTGATTGTGATTGGGGGTTCCACCTGTCATAATAACAATTTCTCCATCTATATATTCATGGCGTTCTTGAGAATTGAGTTCTAATTCTAGGTATTGTTCAATGGTTTTATGGTCTTGTTTTTCAATTTGAGCGATCATAAAGTTTTACCTCATTAGTAATCCGATTAATACCATCATCCTTTTCCCTCTACAATAGCAATTTCTTCTTCTGTTAATCCATAGAGTTTATAAACGATCGCATCTATGAGTTGATCACATCTGATTAACTGGATTTTGAGGGGTAATAGGGTGTTTAAACTGTTTTGATATTCCTGTTCTAAAGTTTGTTGTTCTTTTCTGGAAACCGGATCGATTTTGAGTTTCTTTTTGTTTTTATTTAACACTGCAATTAATTGATCAAAACTGATATGGGGTTCGTTTTTGTAGTAGTCTCCTAAATAATTCTGTATTTTTGATTTATTGGTTAAACTGTCAATGGGGCAACCGAGAAAGCGTTCTAACCATTGCAAAAAGCTTTTGATTTCCGCTTGTTTTTGTTTATTGAGTTCAATCATTTGTTCGGCTAAATAGGCTAACAAATCATGAATCACATCGGCTTCTTCGGGTTGTTGGTTTAGGTGATCATCAATTTGGGATAAAATGGGTTCGGAGTTGCCATTGTTTTGATATTGGTTATAAAGTGCGATCGCATTTTCTAGGGATTTTTGGACGCGATGGACTTCTGCATCAGTCTTTATTCTTTCAGATTGTTGTATATTATAAATTGACAACTGTTCTAAATGTGCGAGTTTAACCTGTGCAAAAGTTTCACCTTTTTCTGGGTTGATATATTGGTAGCAATAATTGATTAACTTTGAGTTTAATAATCCTAATATATACTCCAAGTGGATACCTGAATTATCTAACAGTATCAGAATGTGTAGATTATCTCTACAGACAAAAGAATTATCTATTATTGTTGCCGTAATTTGATCGCCCGTTTGTCGAACTACAATTTTTTGTTTGGCATCAAAAAAAATAGCGGGATCGCGTGGTGCAGCTAACCATTCACCATAACTAATCCAATAATTAGACTCCCAAAAATTACTATATCTGTCAATTAAACTTCCGCGCAACAGAGGCTTTAGTGATGGATCGTTTTTAATTTCAGTTACATAAGGTTTATCTTTAAGTATTTTTTGAGTTTGAGGAGGTTTTCCTTTTCCTACTTCAAAAGGTTTGACTCCATTTTTGATCGTGCAAAACTTTTTTAGTTGTTTTGATCGATTAATTACTTTTTGTAATATTTCTTCGCTTAAGGGATTTTGAAAAATAGAAATAATATCACCATTTTTGTCAATCCAGGTATTTTGTTCTATATATATATTTTCTATTTGGGATTGATGGGGATCATTAATTGTGACATATATTATATTTTCCTCCGGCTTTTTATTTTGAACGATCAAAATTTCACAGTCAACGGTGACGGATGGAAAAACTTTTTGCATAAAGTGGATAATTTCATTGATCGTAAACTCTTGAATTAGGTATTTTCTGAAATGATTACCTGAAAATATTTGTTCCCATGTATTAGGAGTAATGAAGCCTAATAAGCCATTCATGCAGCATAATTTTAATCCAAATTCGATAAATAATACATAAGTATCTTTAACGGCAGAACTATTAATATAAACTTGTGAATTATAAAACGAGGTTTTTTTATCAATAATCGCACCATAAGGCGGATTTCCAACTACAGCATCAAACCCTGCATTCTCATTCCAACTGGCATTTTCTAAATCAATAAATACTTCTGGAAATTCCAGATCCCAATGGAAAAACCGTTTTTCATAACTGAGTTTTTGCGCCTCTTCATAAATGGCTGCATCTGCTTTGTTCATCTGATTGGAATTAGCCGTAATTGCATTAGTACCCAATCTCTCTAAAAAATTCTTAGCTTGTTTCACTCCAAAAAACTGAGAAACATAAATATCTAACAACCGTTTATAAGGTTTTGCAGCTTGATCAAAAGACCGAAATAACTTTTCACTTTGTTCAACTTCAGCAAAGGTCGCATCACTCAAAACACTCACACCCCGCATAATTTCTGCTGCTTTTAATAACCCCACAAATGGCCCTGTTAGTAAACTTAACTGTCCGATTTCATCGGCTGCCATTTTTGCTTCTGCTTCCCTCGCAGTTGTCCCAATTAATGAATTTCCACAACGTAAATGATGGTCTAAAAAACTTAAAGGCGCACCTATTGTAAAGGAATGTAGCCATAAACTTACCTTGGCTAATTCTACCGCCATTGAGTTTAAATCCACCCCATAAATACAACGTTTCATCACCACCCGTTGTAATAATTGAGTGGGCTCTAGTCTATCGGGATTAATGGTAATCCCCTGTTGTTCTAAATTGTCTAAAATGCTTTGACGGGTTTGGTCGAGCATTTCTAAAACCGGATTTTGTTCGGGATATTGGGATAAAATACGAATAAGCTCATCCGTTAAATAATCCACTGCTTCAACTAAAAAGTGACCGCTTCCCATTGCTGGATCACAAATTTTTATATCGAGTAAAGTGGTTTGTGCGTCTTGCTGTAACCGTTTTAAATCCTTTTTTAATCCGTTTAAACTTTGCTGTCCTAACCGTTGATCTTGTAATTGATTTTGCAGGTGTTCAATTTGCGTCATCAGTTCAGCAAATCGTTGCGATCGCTGTTCTAAAATGGGTTTTAAAGTATGACTAACAATGTATTTAACGATATAATCAGGGGTGTAATAAGAACCCGTTGCTTTGCGATCGCCTTTATCATTTTCTAAATAAACATTTCCCGTCAGCGCGTCTTGAATAATCACTCGATATTCTAATAACCCTTCATAAATTGACCCCAACTGTCGTACTCCTAAAAAACTATAATCAATGGGTTGTCCTTCAAATCGCGCTAATAAGTCTAAAACAGGAGCTAATACTGCATCAGATAGTTTAAATTGAGATAAGAAATAATTAGCAGGATAGTCTAATTGATCTTCAGTTTGACTAAAATTAAAATGAAATAAACCTCCATTATATCGAGGAACTTCTAAGCCGCGATCGCCTCGATCAACAATTTGAAATAAATTTAATAATTTATCATACATTCCCGTTGAAGTTTGGCTTAACTTCTTCTGACGATCAAGATTTTCAGCGACTTCTTTTGTTAATTGAATCAAGCTATAATCTCGATAATCGCCCTGAATTGGTAGCAGATTTCTGGCTTCAGCATAAAGCAAAAATAACAACTTATAAAGAAAGGATAGAGTCGCTTCATAAACCTGTTCAGAGGTCACAGGTTGTTCCCGTCGAGTTGCATCTGCAACAAAACCTCCGGCTAAATTAGGAAATATCCGATCAAATACTAAGGCTTTTAACTCATTCCCCACTCGCGTTGAGTATGTGGTACTTCCTTCCCGTACTCGTTCTAAAAAATTACGTCCTTGGGAGTCTTTGACAAAGGCTTCCTGACGAAAAAATAACCAAAAATATTTGAATTGATCTAAATTTTCTGCTGATAAAAGCTCTAGTAAATCGACTTGATAAAATTCCGTTGCTTTGGAAGAAGCTTGACGATAATAGAGTCGCCATTCTCGACCATTGGTTAAAATTCCCCAGTCTACTCCCGTCCCCATTAAATAGTTAGCAATCTGAAAGGATGGGTTAGTATTTTTATAAATATCCCGTTGATCGTTAGCCGAAACTTTACTGAGGGGACGTTGCCAATATTTAGCTTCTGCGATCGCAATTACCCTAGAATAAAACGCAGTTTCATGAGTTTGTAAAGGATAGGCTTGATCCCGTTCTATTTCATTGTTAAATAAAGCATAATCAGGACGTTCAGCACGACCTTTTGCCCGAATTGTGACTTGAGGAATATAACTCAATCCTAAAATTTCTAATATCGGTTGAATTAATAAATCCTCCGTTTGCGCTTCACTCAACGTCGGTAATAAATCTTGTTTGGACTGATAGAGATTTTTTAACTGCTTAAACCCCTCAGTCACATCAATTTGCCATTCTGGACAGTCCTGAAGGCGATGCTCTAAATAATGCTGAGAAAATAGAGGTTTATTAGTTTTTTGTCCCTCAGTCACAATAATACCCCCGATGCCATAATAGCCATGAGGGTTAAACTCTAGCAATATTCGTTATTTTTGTCAACTGTTTCATAGAAATTTCCTGTTAATTATTAATATTTAATTGCTTAAGCTATATTGCATTTAAACTCTATATATATGCAGTGCGAGGACGCTGGCAATACAATGGTTTCATGATTACTTAATAACTCATTTAGATGCTTAAGAGCTTATTGGTCAGTTGGTGTATATTATTCAGAAGGATTAAAAATCTCAAACAAGGCTATATAGAGCGACTTTGGATAGCTGCAGGGTCTACCCTCGAAGCGTTGTTAGGTTATCGTCCTTGATGGGGTCTAAAATCCTTGACTTGTTTCAGATATTCGATTAAACTATCTAATATTGTTTTTTTACAAAAAAATATTACTTTCAATATTCAGATTAAATCCAGGAAAAAAAGATGGTTGAACCCTATACGAATTATGAATCTCCGTCTCCTAATATTCATGAAATTGCCCAAGATTTTCGTCGTTTGGGCTGGTTTGGATTTTGGGTACAATCTATATTGGGAATAATCCCCATATTTCTATTGATTTTTGTTTTGTTTTTAAGACCCGCTTCTCCTTCTAATCCCCAAAATTCTGCCCTGGGTCTTGTTTTAGGATATGGATGTTTATTTGCTTTAATTTTTACCCTGTATTGGTGTTTCCGATATAGTCAAATTGGTAATCAATTAGAAGATCCCAACCAACGACCCGCTAAAGCAGAGGTAATTCATGCTTTATGGTTAGGAATTACTGCGAATTTAATCGGGATGGCTTGTGTTATTTTAGTAGGGTTTTTAATGGTGGGAAGTTTATTATATCGGATGCTCACCTTACCTCCGGGTGGGTCTAAACTTCTCACTCCCCTTCCAGGAACAACGGTTTTAAATGCGGGTTCTATTATTACCCCTTTTAATTTAATTGCGATGCAAGCAATGGTGAATGCAATGGCCGCAGAATTAGCTGGAATTGCAGTCAGTTTGTGGTTATTAAGTCGGGTGAGTTCCCATCAATCTAAATAGGGAATAGGGAATAGGGAACAGGGAATTACGAATTACGAATTACGAATTACGAAGGGGGAATAGAAAATAGGAAATAAACCGATAACTGGTACAGACGCGCCATGGCACGTCTCTACTGATAACTGATGTTCTATCAGCTTTTAAATTCTGCATGGCGATCTGGGATAATATTAGAGCCATAATGACGGGTATAAACTTGGGTAAATTCTGCACCAAAAAATAGAATTTGTACAGAATAATAAATCCAAGTTAGAAAAATGACTAATGATCCCGCCGCCCCATAGGTTGAACTAAAACTACTACTTCCTAAATACATTCCAATCAAAGATTTACCCAATGTAAAAAATAAAGCTGTAATCATTGCCCCAATTAAAACATCATTCCAAGTAATCAAAACATCGGGTAAATATTTAAAAATTAAAGCAAATAATAAGGTAGTAACCGCAAAAGAAACCACTAAATTGAGCAATTGCCACAAACTATCAGCACCCGGTAAAAGTTCACTGGCATAGCGACTTAATCCGGTTAATACTGCACTAACGGTTAAAGAAACTAATAATAAAAATCCAATACTAACTACAGCAGCAAAAGATAACGCCCGTTTTCTGACAAAACTACCCACTGCATTTGTCGGTTTAGGGGTAATATTCCAAATTGTATTTAATGAATCTTGTAACTGAACAAAGACCCCTGACGCGCCAAAAATTAAAAAGCCAAGACTCACCAAGGATGCAAAAAGTCCATTTCCTTCCCCCGGACGGTTGGTATTTTCTAAAGCGGTTTGAATAACCGTTGCTCCGTCTTTCCCCACTAACCCTTGAATTTGTCCAACTAATTCTCCCCGTGCTGCTTCTTCCCCTAAGAAAAAACCTGCAATTGCGACAACAATAACCAATAAAGGCGCCAAAGAAAATACGGTGTAATAAGCTAAAGCCGCCGCCAATTGGGAGGCATTATCTTGACTCCATTCTTGATAGGTTTCTTTGAGTAGTCGCCAAACCGTTCTCCAACTAATCACACAACCTCCTTTAGGCGTTTATCAATGATCTGTTGTCGGTTAATAGTCCCAAGTTAAGGGTTTATCCTGCTTCAGGAATTCATTGATCCCCATCTCCAACTTTTAAAGCTAACCTTTTATCGTTATACTCCCAATTCTGACTAAGCTTCAATCTATCTTTTGAGAGAACCTAACATCAAGTTTGATCCTTAAGCTAATTTAAAAATTTAAAATTTAATGACAATTTTGAACAATTTCTATCCAAAGAGAGACGAAAAATAGGGGGAATTCGGTTTATTTTTCATTCTATAGGGGGATGTTCATTGAGTAAACCCTCAAATTAAGTCTGTGTTCAACATAAATGGAATAACTTTTTATGGCTTTAATTCCCTCTATTCAAACCTGCTGCTCTCCCAAGACATACTGTTCTGCACATAACTTAGAATGACACCATCTTTTATCCTCTCGGAAGCTTACCCCGATATTACCCCTCCCCCTGAGACCAGCAAGGATGTGACGATGAATTGGAATGGGGTGAATATTCTCGATCAAATTACGGACGGGTTTGTTATCTTAGATCAACAAGGCTATTGTCTCTACCTGAATCCGGCGGCTACTCGAATTCTACAACTGTCCCCTTCAACTTTAAAAGATCAAATTCTTTGGGAAACCCTATCATTTCTCGCCACTCCGTTACAACAAGCTATTACCCAACAACAAACCCTGACTTGGGAAGCCTTCTATAAGACTCAACAAATTTGGTTAGAACTCAAAGCTTATCCCTGTACAGAAGGATTAGCGGTTTATTTTCAAGAGATTACCCAACGCAAACAAACCGAGGAGATTTTACGATATAGTGAAGCTCGTTTTCGGCGGATATTTGAATGTAATGCGGTTGGTATTGGAGTGTGGACAAAATCAGGTGAAATTATAGAAGCTAATGATGCCTTGTTAAATCTTTTAGGTTATAGTCGAGGACAATTAGAAGCGGGTGAACTTAACTGGCGAACTTTAACCCCCCTAGAATATCAAGGGTTAGATGAAAAAGCTTTAGCCGAAATTGAAATATCCGGCTGTTGTCAACCGTTAGAGAAGGAATATGTACACGCATCTGGACGACGCATTCCGGTTTTAATTAGTGGTACAGCCTTTTCCATAGAGTTAGATAGGGGGATTTTTTTTGTTTTGGATTTAACCCAACAACGGCTTTCTGAGGCGAAATGGCATCTTACAGAAGAACGCCTACGAGTGGCGCTAAAAAATTCTCCGATTACTGTTTTTAGTCAAGATCAAGATTTGCGTTATACCTGGATCTACAATTGTCCTAAACAAAAATATCCCCCTGATGAAGACATTATTGGTTTATTAGAAACCGATCTATTTGATCTTCATGATGCTGAAAAATTGACTTGGATTAAAGGTCGGGTTTTAAACACAGGAATTGGAACCCGTGAAGAAGTTTGGGTGAGTCCACAAGGTCAAGACTTCTGTTTTGATTTAACCGTAGAACCCTTATTTAATGAACTCGAACAAGTGGTGGGTGTTACCTGTGCCGCCGTTAATATTACAGACCGCAAACAAATTGAATTAGCTCTACATCGCAGCGAAACTTTATTACAAGCATTATTATCGAGTTCTCCCGTTGGTCTTGCCTTTCTGGATCATGATTTACGTTATGTGCACGCGAATGAAGCCTTAGCCATGATTCAGGGCTTACCCTTGAATGAATTAATTGGACAACCTTTAGCGACGGTTTTACCCGAATGGGCGGCTCAAATTACACCGATTTTACGCCAGGTGATTGAGACACAACAACCGTTATTAAATCAACCCTTAAATCTGGAAATTCCTCATGTTAAAACCTTTCAATATAGTTTAGTGAGTTATTATCCCGTAGGTTTACCCAATGGTGAGGTTTTGGGTGTAGGAATGACCGTGATGGATTTGACAGCCCGCAAACGGGCGGAACAGTTGGAACAAGTGTTAGCAGAAGCGAGTTCAGTCTTGGTCAGTTCCTTGAATTCGCGGACAACCTTAATGAATTTAGCCCAATTATTGGTTCCGACTCTAGGCGATTGTTGTTTCTTTGATGTCGCCGGAAGCAATGGTAGTTTACGACGGTTAGCGGTTTATCATCGTGATTCCAGCAAAAATCAACACTTGAGTCAACGTCAAAACTGGGTTCTGACTCTCCATGATCATCATCCCATTGCTCAAGTTTTAGCTCAGGGTCACTCTATATTATTGTCCCAGATTGATCCTGATTGGATCGAAACCATGACGACGGTTCCTGAACAAGTCGAATTTCTGCATATCGTCGCCCCTACCTCTTGGATATCTGTTCCGTTAATTGCTCGCGATCGCAAATTAGGGGCGGTAACGTTTTGTTTAACGGCCCAATCCCATCGTCATTATACCGATGCTGATTTGACTTTTGCTGAAGAATTAGCGTATCGGGCGGCTTTAGCTTTAGATAATATTCAACTGTATCAACAAGCTCAAGATGCGAATCGGATTAAAGATGAATTTCTGGCGGTTTTATCCCATGAATTGCGATCGCCCTTGAATCCGATTTTAGGCTGGGCAAAGTTACTGCGATCTCGAACCTTTGATGCTAACACCACCGACCGAGCATTAGACACCATTGAACGCAATGCCAAATTACAAGCGCAACTGATTGAAGATTTATTAGATGTGTCTCGAATTTTGCGGGGGAAAATGGTGCTGAATGTGGGTACGGTTTCCCTTAGCGAAACAGTAGAAGCTGCCTTAGATACGGTACGATTAGCCGCAGAAGCGAAAAATATTACCTTGGAAACGGTATTTTCTCCCCATATTGGTTTGGTTTGGGGAGACGGAGGACGATTACAACAAGTCATCTGGAATCTGCTCTCCAATGCGGTGAAATTTACACCCGACGGCGGACGGATACAAGTGCGTTTACAGCAAATTGAACATCAAGTTGAAATCCAAGTTGAGGATAATGGACGGGGAATTAATCATCATTTTTTACCCTTAGTTTTTGATTGTTTTCGTCAGGAAGATAGCAGCACCACCCGTCAATTTGGCGGTTTGGGTTTAGGATTAGCCATTGTCCGTCATTTGTGTGAACTGCATGGGGGTACAGTCAGTGTTGAGAGTCCAGGGGAAGGATTAGGGACGACTTTTACGGTGCGTTTACCCCTGATGGAAAATTGTTGTGAATGCTGTGCTAGGGTTGAGGAAACACAAGCAACGGTTAATTTAGAGGGAATGCGAATTTTAGTGGTAGATGATGATGAGGATATGCGAGACTTGATTCAGGTCATCTTAGAACCTCTAGGAGCTAAACTCTTAACAACATCTTCTGCCAGGGAAGCTCTACAAGTTTGGGAGGATTTTCAATCTCTGATGCTGATTTGTGATATTGGAATGCCCGGTATGGATGGTTATATGTTAATGCACAAGATTCGCCAACGTCCTTTAGAAGTTGGGGGACAAATTCCGGCGATCGCATTAACTGCATACACGGGAGAATTTAATCAACGTCGGGCGTTAGCGGCAGGATTTCAGCAGCATCTTTCTAAACCCGTTGATCCTGAACACTTAGTCAAAGCCATCTCCCAATTGTTAACTTAGTTGAGTCTTAATCAGTTATCAGTAGAGACGTGCCATGGCGCGTCTGTACCAGTTATCAGTAATTCCCAATTCGTAATTCGTAATTCGTAATTCGTAATTCCTATGTCACAACCGCTTATTTCTGCAATTATTTGTACCTACAATCGAGAACAATATTTAGGGTTAGCGATTGATAGTTTACTACAACAGGATTTCCCTGAGTTTGAAGTGATTGTAGTAGATAATGCTTCCACGGATGGAACCCGTCAAGTGGTGGAAGCTCGTCTTCCCCATGCCAAATTGCGATATATTTATGAACCGATTACAGGTTTATCCGTAGCCCGGAATACGGGGGCAAAAATTGCTCAAAGTCCGATTCTTGCTTATTTAGATGACGATGCGATCGCCACACCTCAATGGTTAAGGATGTTATATTCAGCTTATGAAAATCATCCGAAACTCGCCATTGCTGGGGGCAAGGTTACTTTGATTTGGCCGGAAGGAATTACTTCCCCACCCTGGTTATCGGATAATTTAGCTGGAAATTTGGGTGCGTATAATTTAGGGGAGCAGTGGGTGGACATTAAAAATCCAGGTTTAACACCGAGAGGATTAAATTATTCCATCCGTCGCAGTTTCTTAGAAAAAATTGGCGGTTTTGATATTAATTTAGGTCGGGTGGGAAAACGATTGTTATCCAATGAAGAATTACAGATGACTGAACTCGCACTCCAAGACGGTTGGCAAGTTGCCTATATTCCTGAAGCCTTAGTCGCCCATCATGTTGCACCGGAACGGGTGAACCGATCTTGGTTTATGGAACGGGGATGGTGGCAAGGCATTAGCGAATGTTATCGCGAACAATTAGCGGGACGAGATGGCATGATCCAACTGGGACGCGGCGGAGAACGCATTCTGCGAGGATTGTACAAAACTATTAAATATTTTGGCAATCCTGCCTTACGATTTGATAATTTCGTGTATGCTTACGGTCAAATTGGCTATCTCGGTGCTGCTATTTCCGGTTTAGTTCGTTCCCCGTCTCAACGAGAAAATCAGCCCTAATTACTTGAATGGGAGTGATCAGAATTTTCAAATCTGATTTGATGAATCTATCCTCGTAGAAATCCTTTGATTTATTGTTAAGTTTAACCATGACTTCTAACTTATCCAAACTTCCTGTTTCTGTCTTAATTCCGGCTCGAAATGAACAAGCAAATTTACCTGCTTGTTTAACGAGTGTTGCTAGAGCCGATGAAATTTTTGTTGTTGATTCCCAAAGTAGCGATCGCAGTGTGGAAATTGCCGAAAATTATGGAGCCAAAGTTGTTCAATTTTATTTTAAAGGGGGATGGCCGAAAAAGAAAAATTGGTCATTAGAAAATTTACCCTTTAGAAATGAATGGGTGTTAATTGTTGATTGTGATGAACGGATTACGCCTGAATCTTGGGATGAAATTGCTGAAGTGATTAAAAACCCAGAATATACGGGATATTATATTAATCGTCGGGTGTTCTTTTTAGGCACTTGGATTCGTCACGGTGGGAAATATCCTGACTGGAATTTACGTTTATTTCAACATAAATTGGGACGTTATGAAAACCTACAAACGGAGGATGTTCCCAATACTGGAGATAATGAAGTTCACGAGCACGTTGTCATGTCTTCGGGGAAAGTGGGATATCTTAAAGAGGATATGCTGCATGAAGATTTCCGAGATTTATTCCACTGGATTGAACGCCATAACCGTTACTCTAATTGGGAAGCACGAGTTTATTATAATCTCTTAACGGGTGCTGATGACAGTAAAACCATTGGAGCCAGTCTCTTTGGTGATTCAGTTAAACGCAAACGTTTTTTAAAGAAAATTTGGGTGAGATTACCCTTTAAACCTCTGTTGCGGTTTATTTTATTCTATTTTATTCAATTAGGATTCTTAGATGGAAAAGCAGGCTACATCTATGGTCGCCTTTTAAGCCAATACGAATATCAAATCGGTGTTAAATTATTTGAATTGCGTAAGTTTGGCGGACAATTAAATGTTACTCCTAAACCCACTCAATCCCCAGTTGAACCTTCTGTTACGACCCATTAATTTTATCCGTAGGGGTGGGGTTCTCCCGCCCAAACTCAATGATTTAAACAGATGACAGAACTAACTTTTGGGGATTTTCAGCATGGAAAAAATAACGTTTGTAGACTTAAGGAAATATGACCAGTCGGATTTTGATCGCGGAAAACCCGGTTGGTTTGTGTTATTTTGGTGGCTGATTCAAGCCGTGACCTTTCCCTTAACGTTACATCCCTTAAATGGGATTCGCTGTCAAATTTTACGATTATTTGGCGCTAAAATTGGTCAAGGGGTGATTATTCGTCCAACAGCCCGATTTACCTATCCTTGGAAAGTCACCATTGGAGATTATAGTTGGATTGGAGATGATGTTGTCTTTTATAGTTTAGATCAAATTACCATCGGCGAACATTGCGTCATCTCTCAAAAAACTTATTTATGTACCGGAAGCCATGATATTAAAACACCGGACTTTCAATTAAAAACGGCTCCGATTATCATTGAAAATGGAGCTTGGGTTGCTACAGATTGCTTTGTCGGCCCTGGGGTTGAAATTGGATCTAATGCAGTGATTGGGGCGCGCAGTAGTGTCTTTAAAAATATGCCTTCGGGCCAAGTTTGTATGGGTTCGCCTTGCCGTCCCTGTTATTCCAGACCCATGAGTTAATCCCTTTCTGCATCAATTTTATAGGGGGGTCGGAGGCAGAGCCTCCGACGGGGGATTCCAATACAACGTATTGGAACAAGGGAATAAAGGATGGGAAAAGGGAATGATAGCATTATAAATGCAAATTGCTATTTATGCAAGCCATCTTTGAGGAATTCAGTTCCGTTTCGTTTCTGAATCACGTTCTAAGGCAAATTGGATTAATTGATGGACTAATTCAGGAAAGGGAACACTTGTAGCAGCCCAAAGTTGGGGATACATACTGGTGGCGGTAAAACCCGGAAGGGTATTAATTTCATTAATCAGAATTTCTCCCGTTTCTTCAACATAGAAAAAGTCAACCCGTCCTAATCCAGAAGCATCAACCGCTAAAAAAGCTTGAATCGCCATCTCTTGAATTTTCTGGGTGATTTCATCGCTAACTTTTGCGGGAATAAATAAATCTGCTTTGCCTTCGGTGTATTTAGTTTCATAATCATAAAAATCGCTATTAAACGTAATTTCTCCCACAACAGAAGCCTTGGGATAATCAGTTCCTAATACCGCGCATTCTAATTCTCTCGCAACCACTCCCGCTTCTACAATAATCCGCCGATCATAACTAGCTGCATTATCTAAAGCGGTTTCTAATTCTTGACGATTTCTAACTTTAGAAATTCCTACCGATGACCCTAAATTAGCGGGTTTCACAAAGCAAGGATAGCCTAATTCAGCTTCTAATTGATCGCATAATTTCGGAAAAATACAAGGGTTAGAATAAATTTGCGATCGCATCACCAACTGATATTTAACTTGGGGTAAACCCGCTTGAGAAAATGCCATTTTCATCGCAATTTTATCCATTCCCATTGCTGAACCTAAAACCCCAGAACCCACAAAGGGAACTTGCATCAAGGTTAATAATCCTTGAATGGTTCCATCTTCTCCATTAGGGCCATGTAGAATTGGAAACCAAACATCAATTTCTGATAAATTAATCGTCCGGGGAATGCGATCACAAGGTTGAGCTTCATCGCTGATCAATAGAGGTTTTCCCGACTCTAAAACCTGTTGAGCGATTTCCCTATCTTTCCAAACCCCATCTTTTTGAATATATACGGGTAGCAGTTCGTATCGATTTGCATTCTCATCAATTGTTAAGGCTTTTGCGATCGCTCTAGCGGAACTAATCGATACTTCATGTTCGCCGGAACACCCACCAAATAGTAATCCTACCCGTAATTTAGTCATATTACTCAAAACACAGTTTCAAATTTCTCGAATACTATAGCAGGGAACAGGGAACACTTCGACAAGCTCAGTGCAAAGCAGGGAACAGGGAACAGGAATGAAGGAAGGTAAAGACAAGGAATGGAAATGAAAAATAGATCATTTTTTCCTAATTGCAAGAGTGCCTATTTCATATAACTTTTTGAATTTTGGGTAATTTTAAACCTTGAACAGTTCCTTGAGGTTGCATTAAGGGAAGAAACGTCTCTACGTTTTCAGCACCAGCGTTTTGTAATGCTTTTAAAAGTTGGCTGGTTTCATCCATGAATTGTTCGACGTTAATCCCGCTATAATCAGGATAATAATAGTTTAAGCGTCCCAGTCCTTCCCCCATTAAAATAACAGCCCCTTTCCAATTTTTTTGGCTTAAATGATAGAGTCCGACGGCAATTTGTAAAACGCCTTGATAAAATTTCTTTTCGGGTTCTGAGGCTTCCATCCATAAAGCTTCTAAAGTGTCATGACAAGTATAAAATTCTTGTTGGTTAAATTCTTCAACACCTTGCCAAAACGCCAGGGGAATTTCTTCTGTCATGGAATTTAATTTTTAACCTCGAATCAGAATAATAAAAATGATGAATTAACGATTAATTACCCTAATTTTTCACACCAAACCCGACACCAAAAGTCAATAATTATACCATCGTAGCGCGAACTTTTTCAATTTCTTCTAGGGAAATTGTTTGCTGATCTCCTGCAAAATCATTATCATCAGTTAGGAATAGCATACAATGACATTCTTTACGTTCTCGCATAGGAACACAGGGACAATTCCAAAATGTGCTTTTGACCTCAGCTTCTTTATCTTCATAATGACGACAAGGACAAAGAGGCGCGCCTAACTCATCTTTATGTTTTGCTAACCCTTCAATTACAACAGCAGTAACGGAGGGTTCAGCACAAAAATAAGTTCCCGTGCGTCTAGCATACTGTTCCGAAAACTGCTTCATTGCGATTAAGCTTTTTTGGCTCGATAATTTATCGTTTGTTTCTGGGGTCATGGATCAGCGTGTAATTTTATAACAATATTATTTTTAATTTTACCGCAATAGATGTCAATCAGGCAAACTAGGAGTCTCTGTGGAACAGGCATCTTGCCTGTTCAGAAAATGGACATTGAATTAAAATTGAGAATTATTACCTAAAGATTGGATAATTTTAAGGAAGATTGAAGTTGAGATTGTAGGGAAATATGGGGACGAATTTCTAAACCCAAATCAGGTAATTTTTGTATTTTATCATTAGTTTGACTGGTTAATCGAGAATCAGAAGGCCAAAGTAACCATCGACTTCCTAACGGTAACGTTTTCAAGGATTCAGGATTTTGAGTTAACCAAATAATCGGGAAATTAGGAGGTTCTTTTCCGAATACCTCTTCTCCAGGATTCACATCTGCTAAGGTATGAAGAACGACTCGATTTCCGTAAACTAATCCGGTTTTTGCTGTCCATAACTGAACATTGAATTGACTGCGACAAGTATAAAAATATAAGGATGCGGCAGCAATTACAGCTTGTTCAAAATCATCGGGTTGCCAGAAAAAAGAACTATCTAATGCAATAATAATTTCCTGACCGCCATGAGAGGTTTCTAATTCTCGAACTCGTAATTCGCCATATCGCGCACTAGAACGCCAATGAATTAAACGGGTGGGATCACCATAACGATAGGGTCTTAAGGTGCGGGTTACACCTTCGGTTGCCATTTGAAACTGACGATGTTCATAAATATTGGGGTTATACTCTTTTCCGATTTCATCGATTAACGGACAAGTTGTTAAGGGTAAAACTAACGGATAAACAATGGCACTTGCAGGAACTTTTCGTTCTCGACTACACCAAAATAATCCTAATGGTGTTGCGGTTCTTAATTGAACTCCAACCCAATGATAAATCCCCCGTTTTTGGGTAGGAATATAAGTTACCCATTGATCAGATTGATGGGCAGGTAAAAGCTCGATTACGGTTGCCGATTTTCCTAAACTTGGAGGTAATAAATCCTGAACTTGAATCAGAGTTTTAGCTTGATTGCTGGCATTTTTAATCGTTAATTCTAGGGTTAAATCCTCTCCCACACTAACGGGATTAATGATTTCTCGTTGAACTTGTAGGGAAATAAGAGAACGTTGGGGTAAAATTGCAGCAATGGCTAATAAAGCAAAACTAATACCACTAATAACATAAAGCCATCCTGCCATGGTATTTGTAGCTGCACCAAAGAAAAAGATGGATAATGCCAGGAGTAATCCCCCTGCATAGGCTGGGGCGACCCAATGGGATTCTAACCAGTGTTGTAGGTGAAATCGATGGTTTTTCATGAATTCAAAGCATTGGGGATGGGAAAGATCGTAGCAGGTTTTTGTCTATCTTGATCTGACGGAAGGAAAAGGTCAAAAAATGTTTACAAAGACTACAGGTAAGAAATATATTGCCTATAATTCAATTAATCTTAAAATTGCGTTGAAGTCAGCTAAACAACCCTAAGCTTATGACGAACTCCGCCTCCCCCAAACCTCTGCCCAAAATGCCTCCACCCCCTAGTGCTGTTTCAGTGGAGTCTTCCTCGGTTTCTATAGCCTCGGCTTCCTCAATTAAACTGATGGTGAAAGATGCTTATAGCAAAAAAGCCTCAGATATTCATATTCGAGTCGGACATACCCCTCGATTTAGAGTTCAAGGACAAATGGCAAGGGCAAAGGATCATGTTAAAGTCACGCCGGAACTATTTGAACAGTATTTAGATGAAATTCTCACTCCCCATCAACGCAAACAGTTTGCAGAAACAAAAGAATTAGACACAGCAATATTTTATCCAGGGTTAGTGCGATGTCGGGTCAATTGTTTTGATTCCCTGACTGGGGGGGCAATGGTTCTGCGTCTGATTCATTTGCAGATTCCCTCTATTGATGAGTTAGGATTGCCGCCTGTTCTCAAAAATATTATTGGTTCTCCCCAAGGTTTAATTTTAGTTACAGGGCCAACGGGTTCAGGGAAATCTACCACGTTAGCGGCGATGATTCGTCACCTAAACGAAAGTGCGAAAAAGCATATTGTTACCATTGAAGACCCGATTGAATTTGTTCACCCCTCGAAGATGTGTTTAATTAGTCAACGGGAAGTTGGCTTACATACCTTAGAATTCCATAACGCCTTACGGGCAGTTTTGCGCGAAGATCCTGATGTAATTCTAATTGGGGAAATGCGCGATCGCACAACGGTTAATACGGCGTTACAAGCTTCACAAACGGGTCACTTAGTATTAGGAACTCTGCATACCCGCAATGCTTTAAACTCGATTAATCGTCTATTAAACCTGTTTAACGTTGATGAACAACCCGCCGTCCGAATTCAAATTTGTGATTCTTTAGTGGCGGTGATTGCTCAATTATTAGTTCCTACCGTTGATAATAAACGCACGGCGGTTCACGATGTTCTGGTTAATACTCCAGCCATGCGGGATTATCTGCTCAAAGGAGACGAGGAAAGCGCCTTACAGTTAATGGAATCGGATACTTACGAAGGAATGCAACTGATTAACCAAGCCCTATTTGAACAGGTGCTTGCCACACGGGTGACCATGGAAGAAGCGGAAAAAGCTTCTCCCGATGCTACCGATTTAGACCGTCGCTTCCGTACCGCCGGGATCGACTCATCGGGTATGGCCCGCCAATTCAGAGAAGGTAAATCGCCGTTTAGTGCGTAAGAGGGTGTCAGGTCTGTGGAACAGGCATCTTGCCTGTTAACTCAGGTATCAGGTGTCAAAAGTTAACAATTTCCCCCCTGCTCCCGGAGTTCCCCCTTCGTTCTATAATTTGGCAGTAACTTTCATCTTACCTTGATCGTGATAGCCCTTTATCCGGGTAGTTTTGATCCGGTTACGTTAGGACATTTAGATGTCATCGAGCGAGGTTGTAAACTGTTTGATCAGGTGATTGTGGCGGTTTTGGGAAATCCGAATAAAAAGCCTTTATTTACCGTAGAGGAACGGATTAAACAAATTCGTTACAGTACCCAACATTTGAACAATTTAGAAGTAGCCAGTTTTGATGGTCTAACGGTAGACTATGCAAAACTACGGAACGCTCAAGTTTTACTCCGAGGTCTGCGAGTTCTTTCAGATTTTGAATTAGAACTGCAAATGGCTCTCATCAATAAAACCCTGTCAACAGAAATTGAGACGGTGTTTTTGGCAACCTCAAAAGAATATAGTTTCTTGTCAAGTAGTGTTGTCAAAGAGATTGCCCGATTTGGGGGTTCTGTTGATCATCTTGTTCCTAATCACGTTGCTCAAGAAATCTATAAATGTTACGCCAGGAATCAACTCCAAGACTAGAACCTGAACAAAATGGACTCCGTGTAGAACCTGAAACTCCGGTGAGTAATTCCCCTGGAATTGATATCCAACGGGAACTTAACCGACTGGAGGAAATGATTCTCGATAGTCCCAGAATTCCATTAACTCGACGCACTTTAGTCGATGAAGAACAATTACTCGATCAATTAGATTTAATTCGATTGAATTTACCGAGTGCTTTTCAAGAGTCAGATATTATCGTCCGTCATAAGGATGAAATTCTTCAAGAAGCGGAAGAATATGCTCAGGAAATTATCGATGCGGCTGAACAAAGAGCGGCTCGAATATTGAATGAGATGGGTTTAATTCAACAGGCAAAAGCTGAAGCGGATCAATTGCGTCAACAAGTTCAACACGAATGTGAGACGCTTCAACAACAAACTTTGTCTGAAATTGAACAAATTCGCTATCGTCTTCAACAGGAATTAGAAGAAATGCGATCGCGAACTCTGGCTGAATGTGAAGAAATTCAAAATGGTGCAGATGACTATGCAGATCACGTTTTAGGAAGTATCGAGCAACAGTTAAATGAAATGATGCGAGTGATTCGGAATGGTCGCCAACAAATCCAGGGAAATCACCCTACACGATAACTCGATTTATAGGGGGTTTCTACTCGTTCTGATACTAGAAATCAGGAGATAGCCTAGGCGTTATTTATATCGTCTTTTTAGACATCTCCGATTTCCCTGTATCGATTTTTTAAGATTTCAAAATTGCATTCAGTTATTTATATAGTGCTACGCATTACGGTTAAGACATTTTTAAACCCTGAAACCCTTTTAATTCTTACTGTTCCCTGTTCTCTGCTATATGTTAAATAATATTCGGCTATTACTTCAAGCTTGTCAAAACCTCAATATTGATTATGAAATTCTCCATAGTCATGAAAATTTAGTCAAAATTAAGCTCGATAAAAATTACTATTTCTGTAATTATAGTACACCTTTTGTTGACCAATCTGTTTTTAAAATTCTCAAGGATAAGGAATACACTTACTCGATTTTAAAGGGGAAAATTAATATCCCGAAAACAATAGGCTTTCTTTCCCCATTTTGTGATCAAAAATATCAAGAGTATTTACAGTTTAAAACCAGTCCTGATATTGCTCGTGAAATCGAGAGAATTTTTAAATTTCCAGTGATTGTTAAACGCAATTCTGGTTCCAGTGGACAGAATGTTTTTTTATGTCAAGATCTTGAAGAAATTGAAACAGGATTAACCAGAATTTTTAATATTCATGATAAAAATTATGATTATGTTGCTGTCGCTCAAGAATATATTTTAATTCACCGGGAATATCGAGCCGTTTTTTTAAATCAAAAATTAATATTACTGTATGAAAAAGATATTAGTCAGGCAAGATTTATCGGGAATTTAAGCCCTTTACATTGGGAAGGAGCGCAAGCTAAATATATTAATGATGATAAAATTATATCAGAGATTGAAACCTTTTGTCAACCTATTTTTAAAGAATTAAGTTTAGATTATACGGGGTTAGATATTGCGGTAGATGAACAGAACCAATATTGGTTTATTGAGGCTAACTCCCATCCCAATTATGATATTTTTACTAGAGATAACGGATCAGAACTCGCTGTCCAAGTCTTTGAAAAAATGCTGAAATTTTTAGCTTCTAAAAGAGGGAACAGGGAATAGTAATAAAAAATTTTTCTGTCAAACCTTTAATTGAATCAAAAAGATAAAAAGACACAAAGAAGTTGTAAATATTAATCTGTTGATTGCGATCGCAAATTTTATATGAAATCCCTAAATGTTTGCTACAAATCCCCCTGTAGAGACTAAGCATGGCTAGTCTCTACAGGGGGGATCATCTGTAGCGTTCATAATGGGATTTCATATTAGTTTTTTCCTTTTGCTTTGTTCTGTGCAAGTTAAGGATCTGTCACAAAGTTTAACAATTAACCTCAATTTTCAATTAGAACAAGAGTTGCGGTTTCTAAAATCTCTAGGTTAGAACTAAAATATAATTCTATCCTAGGATAGAATAAACCTCTGATTCTTTTAACCTTGTTTAATTTCAATTAAAATGATTAATGAAAAATTCCGACGTCAACTTCGCCAAGAAGCCAAACTTTGGCAGGAAGAACAACTCATTGATGATTCTCTATATCAACAGTTAGCAACACGCTATCAATTTGATCATCTTGAAACCGCCGCCAGTAGTCGGTTTGTGATGATTTTAATCGGTTTAGGCAGCATTCTATTAGGTTTAGGTGTAATTACTTTTGTGGCTGCGAATTGGCAAGACTGGTCAAAAGCCGTTAAAGTCATTCTGCTTCTGAGTTTATTTATTGGAGTCAATGCGGCTGGTTTCTATTTATGGAAACAGCCATCAGATTCTTTTCAAGTGGGAAGAAAACGACGTTTAGGAGAAGGATTATTACTTTTTGGCGGATTAATTTTAGGGGCAAATATTGCCTTAATGGGACAAATTTTTCATCAAAGTGGTTCTGCTTATGAACTCTTTCTGGTGTGGGGAATTGGGGTATTAGTCATGTCCTATAGTCTGCAAATCACTTCTTTAGGATTTTTAGGACTACTATTGTATGGAATAGGATATTGGACAGGAACTTCTGATTTATTCTCACAGCAAGAATTTTCTATCTTACATTTAGTGTTAGAACATACCCCGTTAATTGCCGGATTTTTGTTTATTTCCCTGGCTTATTGGTGTCAGTCCCGTGTCCTATTCGTGATGACATTACTGATTCTAATTCCGGCTTTACAGATTAGTATTATTCCCTTGTTTAATTCCGATTTACCCCAAGGGTTACTATTCGCTTTGTTATTCATCTTTACTCCCGCTTTACTGTGGGGTTATGATGATACTTTGTGGCCGAATGTTGATAGTAGACGCTTTCAACCTTTAGCGCGAACCCTATCCATTATTCTGTTAGCCGTTTTATTTTTTAGTCTCTCGTTTAACGGGTTTTGGAATAACTTTCCTTTAACAGATTCTAACGATTTAATTCCGATTAGCAACTTTGTTTTAATTGATTTCGTCTTCTTTTTAGGCATTCTATTTTTAGAATGGTTCCAACTGGTTAAACCGACTGCTATTCATCCCAATAAATGGCGGTTTGATTCCGTTACCAGTGTAATTGTAGGATTTTTAGGATTAACTGGATTAATCTGTTTTTGGCATTTACAAATTCATCCTATTTCTGAACTTGCAACATTTTTGTTTAACGTTCAGATGTTTTTATTAGCAACGGGATTAATTAGAATTGGACTCGCCCAAACTCAACGCTTTGCCTTTTGGGGGGGAATGATTTTATTAGTTTCTCAAATTATGAGTCGCACCTTTGAATACAATACGGAACTCATTCTCAAAGCCTTTGTGTTTACCTTATGTGGTGTCGGAGTGATTGTAGCAGGCTTATGGTTTGAACGCCATTTATTAGCCGTTGCTAAAACACAAAATCGTTAACTGATCTATTTTTAGGAGTAAAACCCATGAATGATGCTAACTTGAATGAGACTCAATCTTCTGTTACTTTAAATCAGTCTCCTGTTGTTAAAAAACAAATTCCGGCTTGGAAATTTTGGACACCGTTATTATTTCAGTTAATTCTAATTTTAGCGGTTCCTTCTCAAGCCTTTTATACTCAGGTGACAGGAAAAACAGTCATCCTGCAAACTGCACCCGTTGACCCCTATGATTTCTTTCGAGGATATTATCAAACCCTGAGTTATGATATTTCTAATCTTAATACTCTTCAAGTGCTTCCCGGTTGGAAAGAAATCGTTAAAGGTGAAGAATATTTACCCACTGGAACCTTAATTTATGTCACCTTAGAACAACCCAAAGATTCAACAAAATCTCAACATCCTTCAGCCTGGAAACCTGTAAAAGTCAGTGCAGAATATCCTCAGAATTTATCTAATAATCAGATTGTTTTACAAGGAAAATCAACGGGATGGAGTATTGAATATGGTTTAGAACGGTATTATATGCCAGAAAATCAACGAGAACAAATTAATAGTACCATTACAGAAGCACAAATGAAGGATCAACAATCTTTTGTTGTGGAAGTTAAAGTTAATGCTCAAGGAAAAGCAATTCCTGTTAGTTTGTGGGTGCGCGATCGCAATTACAAATTTTAATTTACCAAAACCCAGTTTCTAGTTGTGATAGAATTTCCAAAAATATGTTACAATTAAAAAACTGGGTTTTAATATTTATTTAAAATCAATCTCATTTGTCCTTTACAATCAATAGATAAAAAAATGAAAAAACTTAGCCTTACTAATCTAGGACAAATTAAAACAGCAGATATAGAATTTGGCGATTTAACTCTATTTATTGGCTCTCAAGCTACTGGTAAAAGTATTTTATTGCAATTAATAAAACTCTTACTTGATAGTGGAGATATTGTACATACGATCAAAAAAAATGGCTATGACTGGGGAGGAGATATCAATAACTTAATCGAGTTTTATTTCGGAGATGGAATGCGAAATCTCTGGAGTAAAAACACAGAAATATATAGCAATGACAAAAGTATAGATTTAGACCAATTATTGAATGAAAATAGTCGCAAAAAAGAGCAGCTTTTCTTTATGCCAGCCCAGCGTGTGCTAACTCTTGAAAATGGATGGCCTCGATTGTTTCGGAGCTTCAATGGAGCTCCCTATGTCGTTCGCAATTTTAGCGAGCATTTATTGCTACTCATGCAACAAGGTTTGGGTAATAAAGGTAGCCCAATCTTTCCTCAGAAAGGTCGTCTTAAACAAGAACTTCGTGATGCACTCGATCAGAGTATTTTTCACGGTGCTCAGGTAGAACTTAACACCACTGGAATGAGTAAAAGCATCCACATTAATATGAATGGAAATCGCTTATCCTTCATGTCTTGGTCTGCTGGACAACGAGAATTTATGCCTTTACTTCTAGGTCTTTATTGGCTAATGCCGATATCAAAAGCATCTAAAAAGTCTGATATAGATTGGGTCGTCATTGAAGAACCTGAAATGGGGTTGCATCCTCAAGCAATTTTATCAGTAATTTTGATGTGCTTGGAACTTTTATATCGAGGATATCGCTTACTTATTTCAACTCATTCTCCTGTCCTTTTAGAAGCGGTTTGGGCTATTCGTTTCTTACGCGAACAGAATCCTGATATAAAATATCTTTATAAACTTTTTGCTCTGAAGCAGTCTGTCCCAACTACAAAATTATTTGAGACTATTCTCAATCATAAGACTTTTTCGACCTACTATTTTGACCAAACAGAAGACGGTGTTTATGTCCGTAATATTTCATCTTTAGATCCATTTGATCCTGACCCTGCGATCGCCAACTGGGGGGGATTAACTAGCTTTAGTAGTCAAGCATCGGATGTTGTTTCCCAAGCGATTCAGGAGAAGGAATGAGTTTTAAGCAAGCGATCGATAATACACCTTTATTAAAGAATGATTTTAAAAAAGGATTAAAAGCTCTAGGTTTAAATAGTACCAAAGTCGATCCTAATGATCCTAAGAAATGTGAAGGAAGTGTTGATATTGATACAGCAGTTAAATCAATATATCCTAATGCTTCACGTTGGGACTATGCAGTTGGATATAATGGTAAAACTTATTTTATCGAAGTACATAGTGCTAAAACAGATGAAGTAAACTGTTTTCTCAATAAGCTTCAATGGTTAAAAGATTTTCTCATCAATGATGCCCCTGAATTGAATCAAGAACCAAAGTCTTTTCATTGGATTGCTTCTAATGGCAATCATATATTACCGAATAGTTCTCAAGCCCGTAAGTTAGCTCAAAAAGGAATTACGGTAGTTAGACAACTAACCCTGTAATTTACAACTTATTGATAATCGTAATGCTGTTTAAAACTTGGGGGTGGGGTGAGGACAAGCCTCACCCCAGGGTGTCGGGTTTTAGGTGTTCCCCAATTATAGACCAAGGTTCCTAAAATAGTAAACCCAGATCCAAATAATTTTATCGAAAATGGGAGCCAGAAGACCCGCACCATAAGGAACGTTGGTGTCGGGATCAATGGCGGGACATCAAAAAACAAATTACAGATTCCGTGTTAGAATGTAAGACATGACAGAAAAAGCCTATCGCTACCGATTCTATCCAACTCCTGAACAAGAAGACCTGTTGAGGAGAACATTGGGGTGTGTTCGACTAATCTATAATAAAGCATGATTCAGCCAGAACCCAAGCTTGGTACGAACGGAAAGAACGAGTAGGCTATTCTCAAACATCTTCCCTGTTAACTGAATGGAAAAAAGAAGAAGAACTGAACTTTCTAAATCATGTGAGTTCAGTTCCACTTCAGCAAGGATTAAGACATCTGCAAACCGCTTTTACCAACTTCTTTGCAGGTCGGGCTAAATATCCCAACTTTAAAAAGAAACGTCATGGGGGTAGTGCAGAATTTACGTCATCTGCATTCACCTATAAAAACGGTGAAATTTATCTAGCTAAGAATAAACAACCTTTACCGATACGGTGGAGTCGTCAACTTCCAAAAGAATGTCAACCCTCAACAGTAACAGTTAAGTTAGACCCTAGTGGTCGATGGTTTGTCTCTTTAAGAATTGATGATTTAACTAATAACAAATTAGAACCCACCGAAAAAAATGTAGGAATAGATTTAGGAATTTCTAGCCTATTTACTTAGTGATGCAAATTGGGCAGAATTTGTCCGTCAGTTAACCTATAAGGCTGAATGGTACGGGCGAAAATTAATTAAAATAGACCGATGGTTTCCCAGTTCCAAACGTTGTGGAAACTGCGGACATATTTTAGATAAATTGCCATTAAAGATCAGGGAATGGGATTGTCCTAATTGTGGGAGACATCATGACCGTGACATTAATGCAGCAAATAATATTTTGGCGGCCGGGCTGGCCGTGTCAGTCTGTGGAGCGACTGTAAGACCGGAACAGAGTAAATCTGTTGAGGCGGGTGCGAAAACCCGAAAGGGACGGAAGCAGAAACCCAAGTCGTGAGTCTTGGGAATCCCACACCATTAGCTTGATCGTTGGTGTTGGGAGGATGTCAATAAAATTCTATCCAAAAACCAAAAGGACGAGGTTTTCTCACCTGAACAGAGAGACTTCCTCGCCCCGATTCTTTGATAATTTCGCACAGGTAATCGTTTATTCTTCGTCGCCTTCTTCTGCGTCGTCAATGGGATAGTAGAATCCTGTAGAACGACCTGTGAGAACAGACTTACCGAGGGATAACGCTTTTTCAGCTTGTAGTCTTGCTTTCCGCTTCCAAGTCGCCTTCCGCATATCGCGTCTTGACCTGGACATTTTCTTCTTGGGTACAGCCATGAGCCTAGTTTAATGAAGATTTTGCACAAACTATTATATTACCCTATCTGTACCCTTGACTGAAGATTTTTTCCCAAAAAATTTACAACGACTGCAAAAAGCGGACTAACGCCTCTCGGTCTTTCTGGTTCAGGGTTCTGAATGCTTCTTTAGCGGTTTCAGCTTCTCCCCCATGCCATAATATCGCTTCTTCGAGGGTTCGCGCCCGACCATCATGCAAATAGCCGGAATAGGGAGAAATGGTTTGAGTTAACCCAATTCCCCATAAAGCCGGGGTGCGCCATTCTGTTCCTGACGCTTGAAATTCCGGGCGGTTATCAGCTAATCCTGGGCCTAAATCATGTAATAATAAATCCGTATAGGGATGAATGGTTTGATTAGCTAATTCTTTAACCGCATGATTCCCAGTTTTTAAGGTGGGTAAATGGCAGGAAACACAATTCGCTTGAGTAAATAAAGTTTCGCCGCGTTTGACTTGGAGATCATCTAATAATGTTCGGGCGGGCACGGCTAAAGTCTGGACATAGAATGTTGTTAAGTCTAAAGTTTTTTGATCAATATCCGTTTGTTTTTCACCTTCAGTAAATAAGGGGTTTGTAATTCCCATATCATTCACATAAGCTCCCGCATTTTGTTGAATTAAGGTTGGATTTCCAGCTTTTAAACCAAACCGTCCTAATGCTTGTGATTGTTTTTGAACATCCCAAACTCGATTGACTTTTCCTGAAATTCCATCGTGATTTTTATCTTGAGGATCAGCCAAATTTAAAATCGTTTGTTCAGGAACTGCTTCTAATAAACCCAAACCAAAAACAGGGGGTGGAATTCTTAATGATTTTTGAATATCTGTTGCAATGGGTTGACCATTAGGAAGGGTAATTTTGGGTTGAGGCGATCGCAATTCATAAGATGTACCATCGCCATATTCACCCGTTTTTTCTTGCCATTCTATATTAACTGTAGCTTCAGGCTTTTGTCCATAAATGGCGAAATCTTGAATTTGGGTTCCCAGTCCCAAAACAGGAGGCATATTATCAAGTTTAATCGACCCTTCTAAATGATAATTACCGGGTTGAATTGGATTAATTTTAGGTGCGCTGACTCTGACTAATAATTGTCCAGGTTCGGGTAAACCTCGACCATTTTTCAGATGACATCCTGCACAGGAGGCATTATTAAAAAAAGGCCCTAACCCAGGATGAATTTGTGCAGGTTTGGTGACAAAATTCGCCTCAAAAGCAGTATTAGATTCTGTATGTTTTTTCTTTCCAGCTTCACCTAAATTAGCTAAGGGTTGCTCAAAACTACTAGAACTGCGGTTAAATACCGTTGTTTCTCCTCCTGCTAAAGGGATTTCGGGTTGAAACAAATTTTGAAAATGCCAAAGATGAGATAGGGTAATTCCTCCTAAAATTGTAATGGCGAAAATGATTAAAAATTTAATCGGTTTTCTAGGAGGATATTTTAAGGATAGAGTTTGCATTGTATTATAGGTTGTAATATTTTATCGTAGGGGTAATGTCCTTCCAAACCCTCTTTGCGCCTGGATTTGGAAGGACATTACCCCTACAGAACTTTTTCATAAATTATTTAGGATTACTATAGGTTGTTTTGAGCAGGGGAAGAAGTTGTGTTTCTATTGTAGAAAACAAGGTTAAAATCGCTGATTTAGCTGATGTTAATTTAGCCGTTGCATCAGGGCTTTTAATCGTGCTTTCAATAGGAGCGGGAACCGCATTAATTGCTTCTAAAGCTGCTTTTAATTCTTGTTTAATTTTTTGATCTAATTCAGGATTTTTTTGAGCCACTAAACCACTAATACTATTACTTTGGGTTCCGGTTGCTGAAATTTGCCCTAAATAAGCATTCTCAACACTTTTAAGATTATTCTTAAAATCAGTTAGAGAACTTTGGCTAAACCGACTTTCAAAGGTTAAATTATCTTTCGTTTCTAAGGGTTTCCCGATTTTCTCATTCGCCACTTCATCCAAACAGCCTAACATCCCCTGTATAATTTCCTCAACTGCGGCTTGTGGGGTGGGATAGGCGGGATTATTATTGGTTCCTGCGGTTGCTAAAACTTCCCGATATGCAGGATTACCATTGACTCCTTCAGCCCAACTTTTGGTTAAATTATTGGCAGATTCATTAAACGCTAAAGTTAAATTTTGTAATAATTTTAACTCTCGTTTTGAAAAATCATCAGCCGTTTTTTGAGAATCTAAACCAAATAATAGATATTCAATTGTATGAAATCCTTTTTGCGTTGTTTGCAGTTTTTTCACCGACTCTAAGGTAATTTCATCCTGACTATTAATAACAGCAACAACATCCGTTTCATTCACAGGCCAATCATCTAAATCCCCATCATAGCCTAAAGATTCCGCAGGGCCAAAGGCAAAGGCTTCGCTTTGTTCCCAAGGTGAACGAGCCACTATCCAAGCGTTTTGTGCGGCTTTGAGGGTTTCTTCGGTGGGGTTTTCCACAAACTGATTAACGGCTTTCGACAGTTCCTCGGCGTCTTCTACTAACTGTTGATAGGTCGGAATCACAACTTGATCCGCAAAATTACTCACCACTAGAGTTGTCGTGTCTGGTGATACGGCTTGTGAGGATAAATTACTATTAGTTGAGGCTATATTATTGCAACTACTACTCAATAAGAGTAAACTAGCGATCGCACCTGTTCTAAAATACTTTAAGATTGAGGAAGTCATCGATTGAATGGGTAGAGTCTTGTTCATAGTTTTTGAGAGTTTTTATTGAATAAACAATGACGGGAGGACAGGTTTAAGCTGTTTTAATCCTCCCGAATCACCCTTGATCATTAGGGGGTTTTCGTTGATAAAGGACTGAGTTCTAGGGAACCATTTGGCGTGAAAATTACGATAAATTCACCTAATGGAGATGTAGATTTCAACGCTGTCTTGAGTTGAGATAAAGGGATTTCTTGAAGATAATCCTTAGCAGATTGATTTAAGGGAATATAATGGGAAATTTCTCCCTGAATATTCACACTCACTTGATACATTAAATGGGTGGTAAAGGTCGGCCAAGTTTGCCACGCCGTATCAAGACTTTGGTAAAGAGTTTGCTGTAATTCTTCTAACTGATTAGAGTCGGTTATAACAGAATTTTCAGCTATATTAACTACAGCTTTAACTTCCGGTATCACCTGTTTTTGAGAATGGGGGTTAGGAACGGATTTAACGTGATATCCTCGAAAATTATCCATTTGGCTGACCCGCCACATTGCCAGAGGAAAGGTTCCTGCAAATAGTGTAAAAACCCCGACTAAAATCCAGACAATCTTATGTAATTTTTGAGGAGGTATAGTTTTAGATTCTGCCATGTTTACCATTTTTATCTCGTTAAGTTAAGGGTAAATAAGGAAATAGAGGATGCCAACACATTGCTGTTGCAGCTACTAATAAGAAAAACATCCAGAAAAAGATGGTTTTAGATGAAATATTCTTGTTTTTCCAAAGCTGAGAAAGAATCAACCAACTGATTAGCCAACCGACTAATAACATCGTTTCTTTTCCGGTATAACTGCCAATATTTCCCCAAATGGGGTCAGGGTTACGGCTACCCGGTATCCAACTTCCCAGCATCCAAATAAATTTTTCTCTGGCTTTAGAGGTATCAGATAAATGGTGTGTCACCATCATTGTAAATGCACCAATTCCAGCACTCACTAAGGCAGCCGCAGCAGGGCCAGAAACCGTTGGAGGAGTTTTTGCACCTGTGGATAATTCGTGAGGAAAGTGTTTGATTTCTCGCCAAATTTTTCCATAAAAAGGTTCGGTTTTTAGAGAATTTGATGGCGTTGAATATTGACTCATTGATGTCACCTGTAGGTTAAAATTAGGAATTATAAAGAATGAATTTTGGCAACGGCTAATCCGCTTACCATTCCTCCCATCGCAAAAAACATTATTCCCATTAATCCTATACAGGTTGCGGTTAAAATCGGTCGATTTTGTTTCTCTAAAATAGAGTCCCCATATTGCCATAAAATCCAAGTACAGGCGACACAGAGAGGCAGGGTAAATAACACGCTAAATTCGTGATATTCCATCAAAACATATTGACCTAAAGGAGAGTTTTCTTTTAACCAAGCGCGAGCCCCGCCAAATTGCATATCGGCGCGATATCGCATATAAGCTAAGTTTCCAGTAGCAATAGCTAAAAAGGAAATAACACTTGACCAAAAGGCTAAAGTTCGCATTTGAGGCAGAATTTTACTCGCGCCTCTAAGCAGGGGAAATGCTAAATGTCCGGTGTAAACAATGACGACGGTTGCTAATAGGGAACCAAAGCCATGTATTGTTCCTAAACTTCGTTGCCAAGGACTCGGATGCAGTAAATTTACGAAGGGTAAAAATAGAAATAAACCTGCGGATAAAATACTAAGTCCGTAGATACACAGTGTTGCTAAATCCAGAGAACGGGGGAAATTTGAGGTATTGGTTTGCATTGGAGGTTCTATCAATTAAGATTTATTCTCAATTAGTTGAGAAATTGAATCGGAAAACAAAGTTTCCTGACAACAGAGTTGACAGAAAATCGAAAAAAAACCTACAATGAAACTATCCAATCAAAATTAAGCGATCGCTTTCCAGGGTTATCGCTCAATCAAGACATCAGGATGTTTCAAAAGTGATGGTTATCGCTTTTGGGTTTAGGCTCTAGGCTAAGTTGCTCAACTTTTCAGTCTAGTGCCTTTTATCATGTTTTCGCAAGCTCTCAATTCATCTGGATTTTTCCAGATTAGTTGATAAAGCTTCTCAATTAAGATACGACAACTCTTGTCAAAATGCAAGAGTCTAAATAGCCTATGCTCCTGTGATTGAGTCTAGGGTTAAGATAACAGGGGTGTGATCACTCGGCTGTTCCCAGGTTCTAGGGATTTTGTCGATGATAGAATTGCTGGCGACTTCATACAGGGGTAAGGTTAAATAATGGGTATCAATGCGCCATCCGCTATTGCGTCGGAAGGAAGCTTGGCGATAGTCCCACCAGCTAAACTGTCCGCCTTCCGTTGTGAACTTGCGGAAGGCGTCTTGAAAGCCTAATTCTAATATTGATTGTAAAGCTTGACGTTCAGCATCACTCGCCATAATATGAGTTTCTCGATTTTTGGGGTTATGAATATCAATATCTTCTAAAGCAATATTAAAATCCCCACAAATACAAATCTTTTCCGTTTGAGTTAACAGAATTTTTAAATAATCTTTGAGATAATTTAACCATTTTAATTTATATTGATATTTATCGCTATCAATACTAGAACCATTGGGAACATATAAATTAACAATCGCAATACCATTAACAATTGCCGTTAAAACTCGTTTTTGCTCATCAAAGTTTTGAGCTTGTTCAGTATTTAAAATACCAGAAAATCCAAAATGAACCGATTCTAGGGGAGTTTTGCTTAAAATTGCCACCCCATTATAGGCTTTTTGACCGTAAATATAAAGGTGATAACCCATATCTTCAAAGAATAGACGAGGAAAATCTTTATCAATCACTTTAGTTTCCTGCAAACAAAGAATATCAACAGGATGAGTTTGTAACCATTGCAATAGATGATCTTTTCGAGTTCTAATTGAATTAACATTCCACGTTGCAATTTTCATCCCAGACTCCTAATTAAATTCGTTGTTATACAATTCTAATGGATTATTCTACACTGAATCCAACCTTTAGGGGGTTAGGGAGATCTAATCTCAGTTTTAATTAAGGGTTTTCGGTTTAATTTGTGGATCAACATTGATTATATTGTGTCTTGATTCATTGAAACCCCAGTGAAAAATTAGAGATTTAATCAATACTTAACTTAATTAAGATTCACTTTTTATCACTTTTTGTCACTTTTTTCACCTCTGAATTCACTTTTTGGCAACTTTTTTTCCGTGAGAGGGTGGTAGGCTATTACCAGAATCAATTTTGTTCGATAGGTTTCAACCTGTTGGTACAAAGTTAAAGTCCACCTACGCGGACTCAGAACAGATCCAAGAAACCGGGTTTTCCCCAAAAAATTCAGATTCAAGAGTTCAGGAGATTAACCAATGAACAACGACTTAACAAGTTTCGGCTTTTTGCGTAAAAGTTGAGGCTGAAATTGGATACCTAGATAGAGAGTTACGAGGGGTTGTTCAGAGGTAGTGTCATGTAGTATATTTGTGCTACACTATAACAACTCGCGCCTTTATGGTCAGCGCTTCGAGAGGGAGAGCGATCGCAAAGGTTTCGGGAACTCGATTAATAAGTCCTGAGTATTAAGGTGATTAGCTTATGACTGATGACATTAATAATGCCTTGAATGCCCTTACATCTTTGGATTTAGGTGGCGATCTGAGTAGCGATCCTGCCTTGTATTCTCAAGTAGGTGACTCTAGCACTCAAGATAATTTGCATCATTCAGGAATGCCGGATTTTAATCAACATCATGGAGTTGAGGCATTTTCTTTTCCCACTGGGTTTGATGGTGCAGGTGTTTTTGATAATAACCAGCCTGATTATTCATGGCCAGATTCAACAAATCTTCATCTTCCACACCCTAATTATCACCAGAATATAGGGTATGGAGAGAGTTCTATACATAGCGATCGCAGCCACGAATCGGGAAATTTAGGTCAAAATGAATATCATTTTCCTATTACAGAACAACTTCAAGTCATGAACTGCCATGATAATTGTCCTTACACAACAATAAGTAATAGTGGCTGGATTTACAAACATACATCAGATAGTTCTTCGGGTGACTGGGTTGGTAAAGTAGATGGGCGATCTGTTTACAATACATCAAGCCACTATTTAGGTTATGCAGGAACAGATGGCAAAGTTTATGATAACGACGACCATTGTGTAGGTTGGGTACATGGCTGTCACGTTTACAACAAAGGTGGCGAAGAAGTTTATGAAACAACAAAAGGAGTGGTTGGTGCGGCTGCTTATTTGTTGTGTGTTTATTATGGTGGCGTGAATTAAATTGGAGTAAGATAAATGACCAAATCATTACCAGGAAGAAAAGGCTTGTGGGGACACATTAAAGATGGTTTACACGATCTCTTTTACACGGGAAGTAGAGGAGCTAGAATTACGGCCGGAACTCAAGAAAGAAACAATCAGAATTTGATTGAATATTATGACAAACGAGATAATATTCAACAACAAATGGAAATGGCTAAAATGCAATTGCAAGTTGTAACGCAACAAAGATCCTTAGAAGTTCAAGTTGAACAAGGTAATCTTAATAGAAAAGTTCAGATGATTGAAGGTCAATTGAATCGTCAATTACAGTCTGACTTAGCGGAGCTTAATCGTTTATTTCAAGCTGAACTAGCAGTATTTAATCAGAATTTTCAGGCTCGTGAAGGAATGCTCAACCGTGAATTACAAGCGGAATTAGCAAGATTAAATCGAGAGTTTCAAGCACAAGAAGCTAAATTAAATCGAGAGAATGCTTTGCAATTGGAAATTTTTAGAGGTAAATTGCAAGTGTTTTTACAAGAACAACAAAAAGAGTTTCAACTGCAATTAAAGGAGATTGATGCGACTTTAGCCAAAGAACTCAAAAAACTTGATTTGCAAAATAATCTCACTGTCGTTCGTCAACAACGCCGTTTAAATAATTGGCCTCTAACCCTTGACGATGAACAAATTAAAGAGATGATGACATCGGATAAATTAATGATTTTATTTGTTCCACCAATCCTCAAATTTGATTCAGCAGGTACAGGTTCTAATTCTACTCCTAATAACTTTCCTGAAATTGAAGAAGGTTTAAAAAAACAAGTGCGGGCTTTTATTGAAAAATATCAACAAAAAGGGAGAGATGTTGATTATTTAACAGGTGTCTGGAAAACCAAAGCATTATCAGCAGAAGGAGCCATGAAAACTATTCTTAATACTTTGAAACCAATGGTAATTATTAATACCATTGTGGAAAGAAGTTATTACCATCTGGAATATGGCTATGCCACTGATTTACTTGATATCCCTTATATTGGCTCTTTACCAAAAGAAGAATCTTTATCCTGGATAGAGTTATTATATGATGCTACCAAAGAACGTTTATTAAAATGGCAAGAACAACGTAATCTTGAAGCGGAAGAAACAGGTACAACCAATGACTTTGATCAAGATTGGGGTTTAGAAGTTGTTAAGAAGTTTTTAGCTGATTTAGAATTTATTAAACGAGAACAAAGACTTTTAGAAAGAGGACAAAATCCAGCCGAGTTACCTAACCGTAATTATACAATTCTTGATTCAGATAAAGAAAAATTTTGTCGTTTTTTATCGATTCAGATTTGTATTCTAATCGGCAAATTTGCCGATGAGTATTTTATTTTAGATGTTGCACCTAAAAAGCGTAAGCCTCCCTTATTACCACAATTATTACCAGATTTATTAAAAGACGTACCCGCCGAATACCAAATCGAAATAGTGGAAGCTGTTATTGCTTTTTCTAAATCATTGTATCAGCAATTAGAAAAAACTGAATCAGCTTGGATTCCTGAGATGTTATTAAGTTTAGCTCACAGTTTGACTTTTCTTGATAACAAATCTTATGCCACAGAGCAGGTAGAAGAATCGGTCAGATGTTGGTTATTAATGCGAGGTATTGACTCTTTAGAACAGATTACTAATTTGGAAATAATGAAGTTTGTTATTACACCAGAAGCTAATAAATATCTGGAGTATCTCAGTCAATGTTTAGACCTTTTACCACAGGAGGATTTACCTTATGCTCAAACACTTTATCAAACTTGGAAAAGACTTAAAATTCGTGGTCTTCTTCCAGTTGATCAAGAAGGTTATACCCTATTTAATCGGTAAACCCACATAGGATCTGTAGTGGTTGGGTTTCCTTCCCACAACCCAACCTACAATTAATTACCGCTAGTTTTACCTAACTTGCATAAAAACTTAGATTCTGCTCGATAAATAAATAAAGGTAGATTTCTGAGCAATAGCTTGAAACTTACGTTCCTTTCACTCTTTGGAGAATCAAATATTATGAGTCAAGATTTTTTATTAGTTGTCGCTATTGATTTTGGCACATCACACTCCGGTTTTGCTTATAAATATAAAGAGGATTTAGAATGCGTCTATCGTGATCTTTGGCATGATAGTCCTAAAAGTTATCCTAAAACTGCTACTCATCTTTTAATGTCACCTGATGGTAATGTGGAAGCTTGGGGATATAGTGCTATTAAAAAATTAGCAGAACTTCGCTCTAAAGGATTGGCAAAAGATTACTCTTTTCTCAAGAAGTTTAAGATGAAGTTACACAAAGGAGAAAGAGATCACAAAGGCATTTACACCATAGAAAATGGACAAAAATTCTATGTTATTGATCTTATTGCTGAATATATCCGTTTGATTAAAGATGAAGCTCTCCAAGAAATTAAGACAAATTATGCAAATTTTGTTGATGAAAAAGAAATTCGCTGGTGTTTAACAATTCCTGCGATCTGGAAAGATGAAGATAAAGATTTAATGCGCCGAGCGGCTGTAAAAGCGGGATTAATTGGCGATTCTGAGGAGGAATCAGAGCGTCTTTTTCTGGTACTTGAACCAGAAGCGGCAGCTATTTTCTGTCAGGAAATAGATAAAAATACCCTTACTCCGGGTACTCATTTAATGATTGTTGATTGTGGGGGTGGTACAGTAGATATTACTGTCCATGAAGTTGTGCAAGTGCGTGATGGTTTGAAAGATGTCGCATTAGATGAAATCGCTCCCGGTACTGGTGGTGCTTTTGGCTCAACTTATGTGGACGACAGCTTTTTGGACTATTTAGCAAACAAGTTAACTCTTAAAGCTATAGAACAATTTCAGGAGAAAGAACCTTTAGATTATTTGAAAATGATGGAGGAATGGGAACGAACTAAATGTGCTTTTGATCCCGAAAAAAGTGGTGATGTAATTTATTTTCCTCTAGGAGTTAAATTCTACAATCTCCTAAAGGAGAATTATCCCCAAGTTCTCAAAAAGTTAGCAGATGAACAAAATGGAGATGATACTGATCTTTATATCAGTCGTGAAACAATGGAAGGTATTTTTAAGCCTACCTTAGATGGGATTGTGGAAAAAGTTAAAGAGCAGTTTCAAGAATTAGACAATCAATCTTGTGATCTGATGTTTCTGGTTGGTGGTTTTTCTACTTCTCCTGTCCTCAGAAAACGAATTGAACAGGAATTTGGCAAAAAAGTCCAAAATATTGTTATGCCACCTCGTCCAGGTCTTGCTATTCTTGGGGGTGCGGCATCCTTTGGGGTTAATCCCTCAGCTATTCGGGCAAGACGTAGCCGTTTAACTTATGGTGTCAGTTTGACTCCAGCATTTGTAGAAGACGTTGATCCAGAAAGTAAAAAAATTTGGGCAAAAGACTTGAACAAATATCTCTGTATGGATCGTTTTGCCGTTCTTGTTGAGAAAGGAGATCGTGTACCAACAGATGCAGAAATAACAACAATCTTTCAACCAGCAGATCGTCTTCAAAAAGCGATGGATTTTGAATTTTTTTCAACACCCAGAACTGATATCCGCTATACAGATGAACCAGGTGTTACCAAATTAGGGGAATTATTAGTCGAAATGCCATTCACTCAAGGCGGACTTGATCGCCAAGTAGAAGTGACATTTTACTTCGGACAAACGGAAATAAAAGTTCATGCTAAAGATATGACATCAGGAGAAGACTTTAAAACAGCTATTCGCTTTAATTCTGGTTATTAAGTAAACCAAAAAGGATGTAGTAAGAGCTTAATATCTAAATCTCTTACTACAAGATTTTTTTAAAATTCACACTGACTTACAATCATTTTCAATTATTTTACTGGAGGCAAAAACCATGTGTTCACAACATGATAACAATCAATCTCAACAACCTGACTCAAATTCTCAACAGGATTCATGGGAAAATTGGATTTCTAATCTTGAGCAAAATCATAAAGAAATATTTCAATGGCTTCTTGTTCAGTTTAACATACAAGGATGGGAAACATGGTTGAGAAAAAAACAGTTACTTGAAGAAGCCATTACCAATCCTGAAAAATTACTTGGTTTGTTGTCAACATTACGACTCGATATTGAACAACTTGAACAAGGATTAAAACAGTCTCTTGATGGGTTACAAAAAGAAAAGCCTGATTTATTTAATTGGCTTATTAATTTATTTGATGTTAAAGAATGGCAGAAACATAAGCAACCTGAAGCATTAGCAAATACAATCAAAGACACTCGAATATTGTTTGAAGTATTCGCCAAAATTCAAAAAAATGATCTTTCATTAAGCACAGAAATTGATCAGCTTCAAAAAACAAAACCTCAGTTATTTCAGTGGCTGTTACAACGCTTTGGAATTAATGGGCTATATCCTCAAGCTGAGAACTTAGAAAAGAAAATGCGAGATCATAAAGTTGTGTTTGAAGTATTCGCACAATTAAGTCAACTTTCAGTAGGTAATTATCAACAGCAACAAAGTTGCCGACAAGAAATTGAGTATTTAGAACGTCAAAATCGCTATTTGTTTATCACTCTTTTGAGACTGTTTGAAATTTCTGAGCAATTACACCCTAATAAACAAAAACAACAGCTTGAAACTAAACTGCTAGACCCAATTTTATCAGTACAAGCGTTTTCCACTTTTTCCGAGCATTATAACAAACTGAATGCTCAACTTCAAGATACCAAAAATAGTGAAAATGCCATGAGGCAGGACTTAGAAAAACTACGGCAAGAAAGACGCAGTGTTTCTTATTATGAGGAAAAAGTTCAAGAACTTGAGGCAGAAAATGAAGCACTTAAGAAAAGATCAGGCGAAATGTTTGCCACATTAAGTAAACAACACCGTAATGAAACAACAACTATCACTTCTGATGATTCTCGCCGTCAAAGAGATACCTTGATTTCAGAGTTTAAAACTCTTTCTAGTCAAGACTTTAAGCGAATCACTGTGCAAATTTTTAACCATTTGACCTCAATTAATCACGAATTACAGAATAATCGCAAACAGGAAGAAGCAAAAATCAGATCTATTCTATCTCAGCGAATCTTTGAGTCTGAAATTAATTGGATTAAACAAAACAACAGTGTTTCATCTGAAAGTAATCTTTGGACAATGAAAGCAAAAGAAATTACTCAGCTAATTACTCAAGATTTATTTCAACAATCTACTAATAATATTCCCAAGGAGATTATCGAAAGTCTGGAAAGTTTAACTCAAAAAGGATTAAAATTAGTCAAAGATATTATTAATGATCAGCCACCAGGTGAACTATGGATTGAACCGAAAGATAAGAATTTTAATCCCGATAAGCATGAACCAATGATAGGTTGTGAAGCTGATGGAGTTATCCTTTATACAACTTATCCAGGTTATCGTACTGGCAGTCGTATTCTTGAGAAAGCCATAGTTTTTACAGTACCTAAACAAGAAATCAATCCTTCTACAAAGGACATAGAAACTACTCCCAATACAAATCAAATCAATACAGGTTCCATTTCTAAAATTAGTGCATCTCAAAAAGTACAAGTATTAAATGATAAAGGAATGACTGATGATGACATAGCTAAAAAATTAGAAGTAACACCTATTACTGTATCTAACTGGAAAAAAGCATTGTGTAATCCATCAACAGAAAATGCTGAAAAATTAGATCAGCTTTATCAAGAAGTTTGTGGACAAAGTTCAAATTTATATGATAGTCAATCTGAAAATGAAGAACGAAAAGTTTTTTCTGGTATAGTTAAAAACAGATATGGAGTTAATCTGTATAAAACTCCCAAACAAACAGATATTGATATAGAACAAAAAATAAATTATGGTGATAGATTAATTTTTGATATGTTGGAAAAAACACAAAATTCTCCAGACAAGATTTGGGATGAAGATAAGAAAACTACAGATGATATTTGGTTACGAGTAGTAGATAAAAATTATTGGATTCCTCGTGCTTACATTCGTTTAGATCAATAATTGAGTTAATCAATGATATTGGATGTGTCAGATTTTAAGCTAATTATTTAACTAATATCTTAACTGTCTGACCTACTTTAAAAGTCAAGAGCAATGTCTCTCAAAAACCGGGTTTCTAGAGAGATCTGATTTTCCCCAACAATCTTTAAGAATAAACCCGGTTTCTTTAGCCGCGATCGCACCTCTCTTATCCCCAATCTCAAAGGGCGATCGCTAATTTTTCAATAGACACTCAATTTAAACATATAAAAGCTGATTGGCAATTTCATCAGCCGTTAGCGTATTTAACAGAATAGCAACCCGTTGAACAATTTCATAGGCATTTTTTTGAGGAATCACAATAATACCAGAATGTTCCCATCCTTCTGTCATATATTCTAGGTGTAATCGCTCAAAGTCCACGCGATTGTGAGTGAGCAAACATCGATCAACAGATGCAGCATAAGCCAATTGTTGCCTATCCAATTGACCCAACATTCCCTGTTCGCTCGTTGTCGTCACATCAAAACCCCTAGCCCGTAGCAAAGTAGCGACAAGCCTAGAAACATCTTCATCTGTATGAAGAGTTGCAAATAGTTTCACGGTTTTCTCATCGCCGCTTTGACAGCAGGATGAATCAAGTTTTCAGGAATTCGATTACGCTCAATATAAGTATTTATTTCTTCCTGATGATCCAAATAAAAGCTCAGTGCGTCAAAAACTTGAGCTAATTTTAGATGAGGTAAGTGCATCGGGATTTCTTCAGGAGTAATACCCAAACGCCACAATTCTACGATCGCACGAACTGAAGTTCTCGTTCCTGTAATAATCGGTTCCCCTTGCAAAATTTCAGGGTGACGTGCGACATAACGCGAAGCAGATTGTGTAGTCATTATGAGATTAGCCAGACACATTGATCTTGATTAAAACTTACCCTATTGATTATAACTTATTATGAACCAAAACAATATTAATTAATTGTATTGATTAATTTATTCAAGTGCGATCGCACCTGTCCTCTCTCAGAAACCGGGTTTCTAGAGAGATCTGATTTTCCCCAACAGTGTTTAAGAAGAAAACCGGTTTCTTTAGCCGCGATCGCGTCTCTCTTATCCCCAATCTCAAAGGGCGATCGCTTTTTGTTCAAAACCCATTTACCTAAATTCTCAATGAAGTTATAATTAATAATGAAAAATAAATTATTAAAAATAATGCCATAATTACTTTAAAAATAGACGACATTCAACACAATTTATCAGAATTTATAAAACTGATTCAAGACGGCAAAACTTTAATCATTACTCAAGCAGATCAACCTATTGCTGAAATTAAACCCATACTAACAAAACCACCTCAAAAAGAACGCCGTCCTATTGGTTTGTGTGAGGGTAAATTTGTTGTACCTGATGATTTTAATGATCCCCTCCCTGAAGAAATTATTAACTTATTTACCAATCCATGAAAATTATCTTAGATACTCATATTTTTCTGTGGTTTATCACTAATAATCAATGAGGGTGGCTACATCGCCTTTTTTGAGGTGATGTTCGGGAAAATCGCAATTTAAGGAAACACGCTGGTAGAGGTCAAACATTTGTTGATTTCTCCTTTTTAAGTAGAGCGATCGCACACAATCCAGAAACCGGGTTTCTCCTTGAGATTAATAGTATTCCATCAATATCTCTTCAGAAACCCGGTTTCTAGGGGCGATCGCACCTCTCTCTCCTATCCCCCAACTTCAAAGCCTGATCGCTAATTTTTCAATAGATACTTTGAGTTAAAAATAGGGTGCTCAAACACAACAACGGCATAACAACGGGGTTAAATCGGACAACATAACCCGCCAGAACGTTGACTAAAACGTGAGTTTTCGTTATAGTCTACAGGACAATCAATCACAACAGGAACCTCTTGATTTAAGGCTTCTTTAAGAATTGGAACTAAATCCGTTGTTGCTTCAACGCGATAGCCTTTTAACCCCATACTTTCGGCAAATTTAACAAAATCAGGATTCCCAAATTTGATAAATGAAGATTCACCAAATTGATCGTTTTGTTTCCATTCAATTAATCCATAACCGCCATCATTAAAGATTAAGGTAACAAACGGTGTCCCCACTCGTAAGGCGGTTTCTAATTCTTGGTTATTCATCATAAATCCGCCATCTCCTGTTACCGCCACTATCTTGCGATCAGGATAAACTAATTTTGCCGCTACTGCACCGGGAATGGCAATTCCCATCGCAGCAAATCCATTAGAAATTAAACAAGTATTCGGACGTTCACAATGATAATGTCTCGCCATCCACATTTTATGAGCACCGACATCAGAAATCACGATATCCTCTGGGCCCATAACTTGACGCAAATCATAAATAATTTTTTGCGGTTTAATCGGAAATCCATTATCATTAGCATAATATTCGTAATCTTTGCGAATATCACTTCTTAATTTTAAGGCATAAGGTTCGGGTTTTCCGGTGCGATCTGAACGTCTTAAAATTTCCTGGAGAGAGTCAGAAATATCCCCAATAATTTCAGCAATCGGAATATAACTACTATCAACTTCCGCAGGCGTTTCGCTAATATGAATAATGGGAACTTTGCCTTGGGGATTCCATTTTTTCGGGGAATATTCAATTAAATCATAGCCAATAGCAATGATTAAATCGGCTTTGTCAAACCCACAGCTAATATAATCCCGCAATTGTAATCCTGTTGTCCATAACGCTAAAGGATGGGTATAAGGAATCATGCCTTTACCCATAAAGGTATTAACAACCGGAATATTCAGTTGGGTAGCAAATTCTGTGAAAGCTGCACTAGCATTGGCACGAATTGCCCCATTTCCCACTAAAATTAAGGGGTTATTCGCTTTAGAAATGGCGATGGCAGCTTCATTCATACTTTGATAAGCGGAATAAACTTTTTCTCGCTTATCTTGTTTTAAAGGATAGCCTTCAACCGCCATATTAGCAATATTTTCCGGCAGATCAATATGCACGGCTCCTGGTTTTTCAGCTTGCGCTATTTTAAACGCTTTTCTGATAATTTCTGGGGTAATACTAGGGCGAACAATTTGAGCATTCCATTTCGTAACCGGAGCAAACATTGCCACTAAATCCAAATATTGATGGGATTCAATGTGCATTCGATCAGTTCCCACTTGACCCGTAATTGCAACTAACGGCGCTCCATCTAAATTCGCATCAGCAACCCCTGTCATTAAATTGGTTGCTCCAGGGCCTAATGTTGATAAACAAACTCCGGCTCTTCCGGTTAAGCGACCATAAACATCCGCCATAAAAGCAGCACCTTGTTCATGGCGAGTTGTAATAAATTTGATCGAGGATGTTTTAAGGGATTCAAGAATTTGCATATTCTCTTCCCCAGGTACTCCAAAAATATACTCGACCCCTTCATTTTCCAAACATTTAACTAACAGTTGTGCTGTATTCATAATTTTTAAGAAGAATGGAATTTGATATTTGTACACCCAATTTAGAAACCGGGTTGATGAACTAAAATCTTGATTTTATCTCCTAAACTCCGGTCATCAACCCGGTTTCTTGTGCGCTATTTAATCCAAACGCTTTTAATATTCACAAATTCGTGAATTCCTTGGCTGCTCAATTCTCGTCCGTAACCGGAACGTTTAATGCCGCCAAAGGGTAAGCGAGGATCGGATTTAACTAAACCGTTAATAAACACTGCACCCGCTTCTAATTCTCGAATTAAACGCTTTTGTTCAGCTTGATTTGTTGTCCAAGCACTAGCGCCTAAACCAAAAATGGTGCTATTAGCAAGGGTAATGGCTTCATCTAAAGAATTGACGCGGAAGATTAACGCCACCGGCCCAAAGAATTCTTCACTGTAAGCAGGGGCTCCTTCAGGAATTTGAGTTAAAATAGTTGGGGGATAAAAATTCCCTGGACAATCTAGGGGTTGACCTCCAGTTAAGACTTTGGCTCCTAATTCAACACAACGTTGAACTTGATCATCCAACTCCGTTAAAATATCTGGGGTTGCTAAGGGCCCGACTTCGGTATCAGGTAACATCGGATCACCAATTTTTAAAGCCTCAAATTTTTCCGCCATCCGACTTTCAAATTCATTGGCAATACTTGACATTAAAATAAACCGTTTGGCTGCAATACAAGATTGCCCATTATTTAACATTCGTGCAGTAACGGCGGCTTCAACTGCTGCGTTTAAATCCGCACTTTCTAGCACAATAAACGGATCACTGCCGCCTAATTCTAGGACGGTTTTTTTAATATTTTGACCCGCCAACGAAGCTAAACTCGCACCTGCGGGTTCACTTCCGGTTAAGGTTCCCGCTTTGACACGATCATCGCTAATAATTTGAGCGACTTTATTAGAGCCCACTAATAAGGTTTGAAACACCCCGTCAGGAAATCCGGCCTTTTGGAAAATTTCCGCAATAGCTAAGGCGCATTGAGGCACGTTAGAAGCGTGTTTGAGTAAACCGACATTTCCCGCCATTAAAGCAGGCGCGGCAAAGCGAAACACTTGCCAGAAGGGGAAATTCCAAGGCATTACTGCTAAAATTGCCCCTAGGGGTTCATAGGAAACAAAGCTGTTTATAGCGTCGCTGGAGACTGGAACATCCGCTAAAAATTGAGCCGCATTTTCCGCATAATAACGACAAACGGAGGCACTTTTTTTCGCTTCTGCGATCGCGGAGGTAATGGGTTTTCCCATTTCCAACGTCATGATTTTGGCGTAGGTTTCGGCGTTTTCTTCTAACAGGTTAGCCGCCTTTTGCATCCATTGCGAACGAGTATCAAAGGAGACTCGCCGATAGTCTCGAAAGGCTCGATCCGCGAGTGCTAAAGCCTTCTCAATTTCCGCATCCGTCAAGGCGGTAAAGGTTTTGACCGTTTCGCCTGTTGCCGGGTTAATTGTAGCAATGCCCATAATTGATTTTTTAGTTTTAAGTTAGAATTGAAGTTTTACTTTTTTTATGGTAACGCTTAAAAACTCTCTATTTTCACGGAAGGGATGACTCATCCACTACTCGATACAAAACTGAACAATACTATAACTAAATTCAAGGTTCTTAACAATAGGAATAAAAAGTTAATAGAGAAAATTAAAAAGTAGCAGTGTCCATTGAACTCCCCGGATCAAAATTCTGATTTGAACATCATCCTAATCTTGAAAAGAAGAGATATTTCTCTCGATTTTCACCGTCTAAAGTTCATCAAGGAAGGAGATGAAGAAAAAGCTGGGTTTGCTGTAATCTGCTGTCACCAGATTGTCACTTTTTAGGTTTACCTTAAATTTCAGTAACCAAACAGCTATCTGTTCAATTCTGAGTTAGGAAACCGAATCAAGATGAATTATTCTTTAAATCTGCGTTCCCTGTTTCGCCCAACCGTTAGTATCGTGACAGTGACGCTGTTAAGTGGGTTGAGTTTAGTCGGTTGTAATTCTAATCAACCTACGGTGAAAACGGCTCCAGCGACTCCTCAAATTCAAAACTCTGTTACACCTAGTAATAATACATCGTCAGCAACGCTGAAAAATTTACAAGCCGCTTATAATGGGGAATCTAACGCCCATGCTCGTTATCTTGCTTTTTCCCAAAAAGCAACTGATGAAGGATATCTGCAAGTTGCTGCTTTATTTCAAGCTGCGGCGGATGCAGAAGCGATTCATGCTGCTAATCATGGCGCAGTGATTCGGAAATTGGGTGCTACACCCGAAGCAAAAATTGAAACTCCCACCGTGAAATCCACGGCTGAAAATTTGCAAGAAGCGATTAAGGGAGAATCCTATGAACGAGATACCATGTATCCCCAATTTATTGAACAAGCGCGTGCTGAAGGGAATCAAGATGCCGTTGTTACCTTTACCTACGCGATTGATGCTGAAAAGCAACACGCTAATTTATATACTCAAGCTAAGGATAATTTAAACGATTGGCAAGAAGCTAAAATAACGTTTTATGTCTGTCCTGAATGCGGTTATACAACCAATACTTTAGGGTTTACCAATTGTCCCGATTGTAATACGGCTGAAAATCTTTTCTTAAGTGTTGCTTAGAGGTTTAAGCTATTTTTTTATTACTGGATTTTGAAATTTTACTGATGTAGAGATGTTGGTGGAAACGTCTCTACATAGTTCTAAGAATTAATCCGTGAAATTTAGAGGTTAATTATGAAGCGTCGGACTTTTTTAACTTGGGTAAGTGTCGGAACTTTAGCGAGTTTCTTTCCTGTGGCTTTAGCTGCTTGTTCTAACTCTAAAAATTCTACTAATGTTGTGACTCGCCCTGATAATTTTATCCAAGTCGGAACTCTTCAAGAACTTGATGAACAGGGCTCTATTTTAAATTCTCAAATTCCTGTTTTAATTATTCGTAATCCCAACAATCCCCAGGAGATTTCTGCTGTTAATCCCACTTGTCCCCATTTAGATTGTGTTGTGGAATGGGAAGCGGGTAAAAAAGAATTTGGATGTCCTTGTCATGCGTCCCAATTTACCCCAGAGGGTCAAGTGATTAAAGGGCCGGCTGATCGAGGATTAAAACGTTATCTAGCTAAACTAGAAGGGAATATCGTGTTAGTCAAACCCAGTTAATCTAAATTTAACCGAGAGGGCATGGGGTGTGGAAATTAATGACTGATATTTAAGATCAAAAAGTCTGTTATAATACAAAGAGTTGATTTTTAAAAAAATTATTAACGATTCGGGTGCTAAGGATTAATAAAATCAAGATTCACAGTTCAATGATGATTGCCGTAATCCAACCTACTTAACAACAATTTTTGTCCTGATAAATTTAACTCAAATTAGAGTTGGTTTGATGATAATATGGCAGTCTCGGTAGAATCCTAACTCTCAAAACTGATATCAGCATTGAATTCTGCACTCATGTATACTTCCTCTAATTCCCTAACATCCCTTTTAGAATCTCGATTTTCAGGAAATGCTCAGAGTGCTTTTTGGGGTGAGCTTTTGAGTAACAGTGGTTATTTTTTAATTTTAAAAAGTCTCTCTAATATTATTTCTAAAAGTTGGATTGAGTATTTAACTGACCCAACAGAATATTTATTAATTGTAGCGATGTTAATACAAGCCTGGGTTCTCTCTCGTCCAAAAACGAATCGATTTTGGGGAAATTTAGTCGGGGTTGGTTTGTACATAGTCCTGGATTTACCTTATGATGGATTAGAGTTTTTAAAAGAACCCATTCATCTTGTATTCTTAATCTTTTCTTTTCTCATTGCTACCCTTCAAGGATTAAGATTTCATGGTAATTTTAAAGCAGACTGGTTATTTTTTCCTCTGGAAAGTATCACCCGAACTTTAATGATTATTGCGTTTTATATTGTTGTTGAAATTCCTTGGGATTCTGATCGGTTATATTGGCAAACCTTTCTGAATTTTCTTCAAAGCAAGACTCATTTATTTTTGACTTTAAGTCTGATTTTAATTGGGCTACTTTTAGGGTTACAAGCCTTTCGACTATCCCAACAACGATACCAGCTTCAACAAACTGCTAAATTATTAGGAAATATGGCAGAATGGGGGATGGGAAGTTATATGGTTGCAACGGCTTTAAATAATCCTGAAGCCTTAGCCTTTCAACAATGCGATCGCACAATTTTATTTATGGATATTCGGGGCTTTACTCAATGGTGTGAAGAAAAACAACCGGATATTGCCGCCCAAGTTTTAAACCATTATTATCAAACCGTAGAACCGGAAGCAGCACGATATCATCCGTTAAAAATGACCCTAGCCGGGGATGAAATTATGGCGATTTATGCTACCCCCCAACAAGGCATTCAAGCGGCTCAAGCCATGCAAAAAGCCGCTAAAAATAGCTTGAATTCCTATGGTTTGGGAGCAGGTTGTAGCCTTCATTGTGGGGAAGTGATTGAGGGATTATTTGGCGGAAAGGAAGTGAGAACTTACACCGTTATTGGAGATGTGGTGAATACGGGTAAACGTTTAGAAGGCATTACTCCGGCTGGAGAAATTACGGTTTCGGATACCCTATATCAAGCTTTAAATCGGAAACTCAAGGTTGAACCTTATGATCCGATTTTTGTTAAAGGTAAAGTTGAACCTTTAATGGCTTGGCGTTTAAGGAGCTAAGTAAAATTATCTGAATTATCTATAAATTTTAATCTTAAATCTTTCCTACGGATTAACTTTGATTTTTATAATTGCAAATATGCTAGAATGTTTAATAATGGTTTAAATCAGAATTAACCGAATATAAAAATTTAAAAACTTATGAGACAAATAAAGGTTAAAAATTTTGGCCCTATTAAATCAGGCTTAACAGACAATAACGAATTTATAGAGATTCGTAAAATTACTGTTTTTATTGGTCATCAAGGAACAGGGAAAAGTAGTATTGCCAAGTTGATATCAACATTGAGTTGGTTAGAAAAAGCATTATATCGTGGAATGTTAAAGGAAAAAGATGTAATCAGCTATAATCGATTTGTAAACAAATATTGTAATTATCAAAACTTAAAGAATTACTTTCAACCTATAAGTGAAATTGAATATCGAGGAAAAGTCTATAATTTTAATTATAAGGAAGGTAAATTTCAAATCTATGGGATTAATAATAATCCTGAAAAATATATTGTTCCTAAAATTATGTATGTGCCAGCAGAGCGAAACTTTTTGAGTTCTGTAAGATGGCCAGGAAAAATACAAGGATTACCTGAATCATTATATACTTTTTGGAAAGAATTAGAACGCTCACAACAAGAATTATCGAGTATCTTAACTTTACCTGTGGGCAATGTCAATTTAGAATTTGATAAACTTAACAAAATTTCAAATATTATAGGGCATGATTATAAGTTAAAACTTTCAGAGGCTTCAAGTGGTTTTCAATCTTTCGTACCTTTATTTTTAGTTTCTCGAAATATTGCCCTATCTATTAGCAAAAATCAAGAAACAGCACAAAATGAGCTTAGTGGAGAAGATAAAAAAAGATTAACAATGGAAATTGAGAAAATTATTTCTAATGATAGTCTGTCAGAGGAACTAAAACAAGCAGCATTGGAAGTGTTATCTTCTAAATATAAGAATGAATGCTTTTTAAATATTGTGGAAGAAATAGAACAAAATCTTTTTCCACAATCCCAAAAAGAAGTATTGTATAAATTACTAGAATTTGCTAACCTTACAGAAGGAAATGGACTAATTCTTACTACCCATAGTCCTTACATTATTAATTATCTGACATTAGCAATAAAAACATATAATATTTTACAGAGATTCTATGATAATCCAAACAATCATATACTCAAAGAAAAACTAGAAACAATTGTTCCAGAAGAATCTTGCATATCGGAAGAAGATGTTATCGTATATCAATTAACAGAACAAGGAGAAATTAAAAAACTTCCTACCTATGACGGTTTGCCTTCTGACGAAAATTATCTAAATATTTCATTAGCAGAGACTAATCAACTTTTTGATGATTTACTAGAAATTGAAGAACAATTATGAGCATAAATTTTTTTGATCCAAATTGTCAGAATAGGACAAATCAATCTGAATTTGGACTGTGTGACGATCCATCACCTACCCCGGCTTATATTGATATTGATATTTCCCATAAAGACGAAAAATGGATCGCCATTGTTGATAATAGCAATGAAATAGAGATAATATTTACTGCTATTGATAATTGTATTGAAATCAAAAGATCCGATGGTACAATGAATAGTCGTTGCGATGGAATGCTTACTTATCAGAACCGTATTATTTTGGTAGAGTTAAAAGAAAGGAACTATAGAAATAGCATTTGGATAGAGGAGGGGGAGGAACAGCTTAAAAATACGATTGAGCTTTTTATAGAAAACAATGATATAAATAATTATAAATTAAAAAGAGCATATATAGCTAATAGCAAGAAACCTAAATTTCCATATTCACACATCGAAAGAATGCAGAAATTTAAGAACAAAACGGGTTTCATATTACTAATTCAGAATACTATAATAATTAAATGATCTTGCTCAATGACTACTTTATTAAGAAGGTATTCAACCGAGACGAGGGTAAAAAGAGGGATCATGGACTTCGAGACGCCAGCAACGCTGTTCTCAAAAACTTGCTGAGGTTCTATTTGAGGAATGCTGGAGGAACTGGAAACTTTAATCTAAATTCATGCCTATCAGCCATTGAAACAAATACATGGTAAGAAAGAAGTTATGTTAAGAAATGTTCAAAGGATTGGGAATTGGACGTTGAGAGGATATCTCAAGAACCAATTCGTTGTAAACGATACTATCCATTTAGGTTAGGCTATGGATTTTTCGACTCTTGCAGCGCAGTTGAACGCTGGGATTATTTGGCCAGAGGGGATTGTCATCATTACCCTCTTGGTGGTGTTAGTCGGTGATTTGATTGTTGGGAGGATTCAATCTTCCCAATGGACGCCTTATGCGGCGATCGCAGGTTTACTGCTTTCGGTTGGGGTGTTGTACACTCAATGGGATACGACCAATACCATCGCCTTTTTAGGCAGTTTCAATGGGGATGATCTCAGTATCGTCTTTCGGGGAATTATTGCCCTGTCTTCAGCCGTAACGATTTTAATGTCCATCCGCTACGTTGAACAAACGGGAACCGCCTTAGCAGAATTTATCGCCATTCTATTAACTGCAACTTTAGGGGCGATGTTCCTATCCGGGGCGAATGAATTAGTCACCATTTTTGTAGCGTTAGAAACCTTGAGTATCTCCTCTTATTTATTAACAGGATATACCAAACGTGACCCCCGTTCTAACGAAGCCGCATTGAAATATCTGTTAATTGGGGCTGCCAGTTCTGCCGTATTTCTCTATGGTTTATCCCTATTATATGGACTGTCGGGAGGCAAAACCAATTTAACCGAAATTGCCAAGGTTTTAGCAACTTCTAGCGGTGAATCTTTAGGCGTTGTCATCGCTTTAGTCTTCGTCATTGCTGGAATTTCCTTTAAAATTTCGGCTGTTCCCTTCCACCAATGGACACCGGACGTTTACGAAGGTTCACCCACACCCGTTGTAGCCTTTTTATCCGTGGGTTCCAAAACCGCCGGGTTTGCCCTGGCCATTCGCTTACTGATTAACGCTTTTCCTTCCGTCGCCGATGAATGGCGGTTTGTGTTCACCGCTTTAGCCCTCCTGAGTATGATCTTAGGAAACGTCGTGGCGCTCGCTCAAACCAGCATGAAACGGATGTTAGCTTATTCATCTATTGCCCAAGCTGGGTTTGTGATGATTGGGTTAATTGCTGGAACAGAAGCCGGATATTCCAGCATGGTATTTTACCTGTTGATTTATCTGTTTATGAACTTAGGGGGCTTCATTTGTGTGATTCTCTTCTCTCTGAGAACGGGAACGGATCAAATTAGTGAATATAGTGGGTTATATCAAAAAGATCCCCTATTAACCCTGTGTTTAAGTATTTGTCTATTATCCTTGGGCGGTATTCCTCCCTTAGCGGGATTTTTTGGCAAAATTTACCTGTTTTGGGCAGGTTGGCAAGCGGGTTTATACGCCTTAGTTTTGTTAGGGTTAGTCACCAGTGTAGTCTCGATTTATTATTACATTCGCGTTGTGAAAATGATGGTGGTGAAAGAGCCCCAAGAAATGTCTGATGCGGTGAAAAATTATCCGGCTATGCAATGGAATTTACCCGGAATGCGTCCTCTACAAGTGGGTTTAGTGTTAACTTTGGTCGCGACTTCGTTATCAGGTATTTTATCGAATCCGTTATTTACCTTATCAAGCGATGCAATTACCCATACTCCGATGTTTAAAAACGCATTGGTGAAAACCAAAACCGTTGCTAATCTGACAACATCTCCTATCATTACCAAACGGAAGTAATTTTAACTTCTGAATTTCTCGGCTATCCCCCCCTTTTATATTTTAGGGGGGTTTATAATAGGAATATTAATTGAGTATTTTTTTCCTATAATTAAAATCGATTATGCTGAAGAATTATTTAAACCGTAGGGTGCGTAAGCGAAGCGCACGCACCATTAATTATCCTTCAAAATCATCAGGACTTTTGCTTTAAATTTTGTTCATTTGGTGCGTGTTCTTCCCTCACACACTTTAAGGAAGCCTGGGGAATTTGACTCCAGGGTTATTCTTCAATTTTGTTCATTTGGTGCGTGTTCTTCCCTCACACACTTTAAGGAAGCCTGGGGAATTTGACTCCAGGGTTATTCTTCAATTTTGTTTATTTGGTGCGTGTTCTTCCCTTACACACTTTAAGGAAGCCTGGGGAATTTGACTCCAGGGTTATTCTTCAATTTTGTTTATTTGGTGCGTGCGCTTCCCTTACGCACCCTACAAGGTTTTACTCATTTGTAGGTTCTACCTAGAAATGCAATTTATGTGGCTCTGCCACCACAGAACTATTATAAATAAATAGGATACTAGAGGCAGAGCCTCTGTTTGGCATTCCCAGCATCTTGCTGGGAACGAGGATGTGGAGGAGTTCATATTAATGATAAACTAATATAATGATAATCAAGAGGTGAATTATGGATGCTAAAGAACTGTTAGAAAGATATGAACAAGGTGAACGTAAATTTGAGAAAGCACAATTAAGTGGTATTGATCTTAAAGGGACAGATTTAAGAGATATTAATTTGTCAAATGCTAATTTAACTGGTGCAGACTTAAGCAATGCAGTTCTTACTAAGGCTAACTTATCTAGCACATTGCTTAATAAGGCTTGTCTCAATGATGCTGATTTAACTAATGTACAAGGACATAGCATAAGGCTTATGTGGGCTGACCTTAGTGGAACTAATTTGAGCAAATCAAACTTAATTTACTCGGATTTAAGCAATAGTACGTTAGACAAAGCTCATCTTAGTAATGCCCAATTAACATCATCTAACTTTAATCAAGCTTCTCTTTGTGGGGCAAATTTAACAGGAGCTAATTTAGGAAATTCATCTTTTAATGGAGCCGATTTTACAAATGCAGATTTAAGTCGAGCCAATTTAGAAAAAGGACGATTTCAAGACTGTAATTTTCAATCGTCTAACTTACAATTAGTTAATTTAGCTAACGTAGATTTATCAACATTAAATTTTACAGATGCAAATTTGGAACGTGCTAATCTTGAAAATGCTAATTTGAAAGAAGCAATACTTAAAAATGTTAATTTAGAAAAAGCTAATTTGCGAGGAGCTAATTTAATTAATGCCAATTTAGAGGTAGCAAACTTAGCAAAAGCTGACTTAACGGGTGCTAATATCTATGGGGCTAATCTTCAAAATGCTGACTTCACAGGTGCAATAATGCCGAATGGAGAACGTAATAAATTAGAAAATAACCCTTCTAATTTATCTGAAACAGCAAAAACAGTATCAGATACAGAAAAAGCCATAACTCGTAAAATCATTAAAACTGAAAAAGCACCGAAACCCGTTGGCCCTTATAATCAAGCGGTAATGGTCAATAACACGATCTATTTATCAGGACAAATTGCTATAGACCCCCGCATTAACCAAATTGTTTATCCCGATGAAATCATCAAACAAACCGAACGAGTGATGTCAAATTTAGAGGCGGTATTAACCGAAGCAGGGGCGACTTTGGAAAACGTTGTTAAAACCACAATCTTCTTAAAAGATATGAACGATTTTACTCAAGTTAATGAAGTCTATTCCAAATATTTTAAACCCGAAACAGCCCCCGCTAGGGCGACCCTTGAAGTGTCCCGTCTTCCCAAAGATGTATTAGTAGAAATCGAATGTATCGCCGTTATTTAAACCGTAGGGTGTGTAAGCGTAGCGTACGCACCTTTAATTATACCCAAAAACATAATGTTTTTTGGTATAATTATGTTAAATTGGTGCGTGCGGCTTTGCCTTACGCACCCTACTCATTGATTTTAATTGTCATTTAATAAACGATATTCTTCTTCAAATACTTCTTGCCAAGATAAAGAGATTAACGAACATTTTTTACCCATTTCATCCTCAGCATCTTTAATGGCTCGTTTAAAACATTGTTCCCAAATAGAATTAATAAAATTTAGGTTTAAACTGGGAACTTCTTCTTGAATATCAGCTAGATTCAATTAAAACCGCTAACCCTTCTGTTGCTTCCATCCATTTTTTCTCCTGTAATAAGTCTTGAACAGCGATCGCAGCTAAATATTCAGAACTCGCAGCCAACCATTCCCAATCTTCTGAGGTTCGCATTTTTTCCCTAACAAAAATTAATTAGAAAACACACTTTTGATTTTATGTCAAGTTTTTAAAATTGAACTTAACATTTCTATTCAATTTAACAAAATGTTGCTCAAAATTTAAGAATCATTGCAATTAAACAATAAAAGTGTTGTTTTAGTGGCAAACTAAATGCTGATATAGATTTGAGAAACTGGGTTTTTAGCCTGGATCTAGGCTGTACAACCCGGTTTCAGTGTGCGATCGCTAAGTATAAATACGACTAGCGATTAGCACAATTTCTGAGAACATAAACAAGGCGATCCTAATCACCCATCAACGGAGAAAGACACTATGAAATTGGCTTATTGGATGTATGCTGGCCCAGCCCATATTGGAACCCTTCGCATCGCCAGTTCTTTCAAAAATGTTCACGCCATTATGCACGCCCCTTTAGGGGATGATTATTTCAACGTCATGCGGTCGATGTTAGAACGGGAACGGGACTATACCCCGGTGACAGCTAGTGTGGTAGATCGCAACGTTTTAGCACGGGGTTCTCAAGAAAAAGTGGTTGATAATATTGTTAGAAAAGATCAGGAAGAACGCCCCGATTTAATTGTCTTAACTCCCACTTGTACTTCTAGTATTTTACAAGAAGATTTACAAAATTTTGTTGAACGCGCCCAACTAGATGCCAAAGGCGATGTGATGTTAGCCGATGTCAATCATTATCGCGTGAATGAACTGCAAGCGGCTGACCGGACGTTACAACAAATCGTTCAATTTTATATTGAAAAAGCTAAGAAAAAAGGCGATTTACCCGAAGGCAAAACCGAAAAACCTTCTGTTAATATTATTGGAATGTCTACCCTAGGTTTCCATAACCAACATGACTGCACTGAATTAAAACGGTTAATGGCAGATTTAGGCATTGAAGTGAATGAAGTGATTCCCGAAGGAGCATCGGTTCATAACTTAAAAAACCTACCTCGTGCATGGTTTAATTTAGTTCCTTATCGAGAACTAGGGTTAATGGCAGCCGGATATTTAGAAGAAGCATTCGGGATGCCTTATGTTGATATTACTCCGATGGGAGTGGTGGAAACTGCCCGTTGTATTCGCAAAATTCAACAAGTGATTAATGCTCAAGGCACTGATGTAGATTATAGCGAATATATTGATAATCAAACCCTCTATGTTTCCCAAGCCGCTTGGTTTTCTCGTTCCATTGACTGTCAGAATTTAACCGGGAAAAAAGCTGTTGTGTTTGGGGATAATACCCACGCTGCGGCGATGACTAAAATTCTCGCCCGGGAGATGGGAATTCATGTGGTTTGTGCGGGAACTTATTGCAAATATGATGCAGATTGGTTTAAGGAACAAGTGAGTGAATATTGCGATGAAATTCTCATCAGTGATGATAACGCTCAAATCGGAGATATGATTGCCCGCATTGAACCTTCTGCTATTTTTGGAACCCAAATGGAACGCCATGTTGGGAAACGATTAGATATTCCCTGCGGTGTGATTGCATCTCCCATTCATATTCAGAATTTCCCCATCGGTTATAAACCCTTTTTAGGCTATGAAGGCACGAATCAGCTTACTGATTTAATCTATAATTCCTTTACTTTAGGAATGGAAGATCACCTGTTAGAAATCTTCGGCGGACACGATACTAAAGAAGTAATTACCAAAGGAATTTCGGCGGGTTCTGATTTGAATTGGACGAAAGAAGCCCAAGCTGAACTGAATAAAATTCCGGGGTTTGTACGCGGTAAAGTTAAACGCAATACCGAAAAATTTGCCCGTGAACGCGGTTTAAATGAAATTTCGTTAGAAGTGATGTATGCGGCAAAAGAAGCCGTCGGAGCTTAATTTTCTAATACTCTGTAGGGTGCGTAAGGCGAAGCCGCACGCACCGACTTTGATTAATTAATAAACTTTTGGTGCGTAAACGTAGCGCACGCACCCTACTACTTTACGCTCCTTACTCTCGGCTATTCCTCAATAAAATTAGTAGGGTGCTTACGCACCCGATGGGAATTAATATTGATTCATCAGAAGACGTTGAGGTTTGTAGTTAAACTGAGGTAAACTTTTCAATAAGGGAACACGAGATACTAATTCGTTGAAAACTGTTAAATCACGATTTTGAACTGCATGGATCAAATCCTGCCGAAATTCATTAGCAAACCCTTCTGTAACTATTTGATAATGGAATCCCCACTCTTCACCCTCCATGAAATATTCAGGTTGAAATTCTGAGACGTGACATTTATCATAAACCTTAACCGCACATTCCAAAATTAGCTTCTCCAATTTGGGATCAATCGTAAGAAGTTCAAGAATAATTCGACTGAGCGATGGTACTTCTTTCCCATCTAAAACTGACAGATCAAAGGGACAGTCAATTGCTTTCTTGATTCTTTGCTCCACATCTTTAGCTAATTCTTTGCTAAAATACTTCATAAAAATTTCCCCACGCCAAGATATTTTTTCCAAATTCAAGCAATCTTCTAATAATTCGATAGGGTGTGCAGACATATAGGACATTGCCACGGGAGAATCTAATTCAATATCAAGGCGATATTTTGCGTTGTCTATCAGTTGATAGGCTTGTTCTTCTGTTCTGACTAACATGGGCACATCATAGTCATTACCCGACCGAATTAAGCAGTCGGTAATATTATCCAGCTTGTTAAATGTTGGGACATCACATTTTTTCGCCACCTCTTTCAGATAGTTTCTCATTTTATCGGAATTTTTCATAGCCATAGTACCTCTTTTATATATTACAGTTAGGGCAACCAACCTGCGTATCAACTGACTTTTAAGGTTCAGTTCACTTTCAGTAGTTGCTTTAGTCTGATTTCTATCCTAGCGATTTTTTTTTTAAATTGGCTGCACCGAGTCGAATTTCCAAAAAATTTTGATTTATTCAGCAGACGACAAGCTTCTCAAACGCTTATTCAGAAAGGCTTAGAGGCTAATGATGTATTCATCAGAAAATAGACAGGAGTGGGAAAAATTCTAAGCTGCTACTCATCAAAATTTACTGTTGAGATTGGTTATGGGGTGGGGCGTGAGTGAGTGTGGGGAGTCAGGCTGTATTAAATTTAGATAGAGAACACCTTATTACTTGTCCCCAGTGTATGGTAGTTAGTTTTTAGGGTGCGTAAGGCGCAATTAATTGATCGGGAAATCCAATCATTAACAATTTGTTTCTTGCACCATTTTTTTATTAACAAAAGTTTGGGTACGCTTTTTAATCGGTTATAATATTGTTCTATAATTTTAACATTATAGTAGGTAAGCCTTTGACTCAAATGCCAGACTATGAAACTGAAAGATCTGCCTTACTTGCAGAACTTCAAGCCAGAGGAATCAAGCATGATCCTAAAAAGATTGTTAGAATCGCTAAATGTGCGGATGATCAAATTGTATTCTTAGAAACCGGAGATGAAAACCGAGGTTTACAGCATATTTTAGCGAAAGCCGATCAATTTGCTAGGATAGGAATTAATGCAGATGAAATTGTTGATGTTGTTATGGGAGCAATTATCAAAGGAAGCATTGTTAGTTCCCAAGGTAGAAAAACAGTTAACCCCCGTCCAGTTTATCAATTTATTTACAAGGGTGAGATTAAATATATTGCAGTTACAATAGGTAATAATGGATATATTGTAGGGGCAAATCCGAGAACAAAACTAAAATAATCTTTATAGAGGTTCAATTATATGCCTATAAAAATTAGACTAATGACAGATTATGGATGTTACCCCTTATGGTGGGATGAACCTGATAAAGTGGGTGATTTAGAGCCAGAATCTTTACCTTTAAGTCAAGAAACTATTCAACGTTTATATTATTGGGCTGATGCTTTTGAAGCTCGATTAAACTTGGCTGATCCTTCTGATTCTCCTGAAGTTACACCGGAAGAAATAGAACGTTTTGAATGGGAAGGACTAAGTTTATGGAAACAGTTAGATCAGGAATTAGCACCTGATTATGAAGTAGTTTATTTTAGTAGTCATTTTCATCAAGTTTTTACTGATCCGGCTAAGTTAGAGGAAAAATTAAAGCTAAATCTGATGCAATTTAATCAAACTTATTGGGAATATGTCAGAGAAAATATTTCTCAAGTGTTTAATCAAGTTGTGGCAAATAGAGATATTATTGTTATTAATCCTCCAGAAGGGGAAAGTGCAGTTTTAATAGCGATGGAAAAATTTAATTATTTAATAGCAATAGCAAATGCTCATTTAGAAAATGAAAAAAAACGATTTGAGCCACAAATTATTAGAGACGAGTTATTTTCAGAATATCATTTTAATTATCAAATAGCTCGTCCTAATCCCTTTAGCAATCAAACAACTGAATCATCAATTCCAATCAGATTAGATTCAGATGTTGCTGAAGTCTTTAAAACATCAGAAGATGTTAATCAAGCCTTACGTTACTTACTTTCTACTATTCTTGAAAAAAAGGATAGTCCTTCTAATTCTTGATCAAACCAAACCGTAATTGTTTTCCCTGACCGTCATCTTGAAAATGTTGTTCACCCACTCCCACCACATCAATAATAATCTCACGGTTAGGGGGTGTCCATTGTCCTTGACGGGGTTCGATTTCAACGATTAATTCTTGATTGTCTTGAGAAAGTCGATATTTCGTTGTTGCATACATTCCCTGAACATACTCAAAAGAACGACCATCATCTTCATATAAAATCCCTTCTCCTGTCCCTGGAAAAACTTTAAAGGTTAAACAATCAATCGGTTTTTCATCAACATATTGCATCACGGGTTGTAAGGGAATAATTGAACCCGCTTTGACATACAAAGGCATCCGCTCTAAGGGTGCTTCGGCTAAAATATATTGTGATCCAGAATAGGATTTTCCTGTCCACCAATCATACCATATCCCTTCAGGTAAATACACCGCCCGACATTCAACACCGGGGCGATAAATGGGGGCGGCTAAAATTGCTGAACCGAGTAAAATTTGATCGGATAAGGTATAGGTTTTGCTATCATTTGGATAGTGATAAAATAGCGGACGGAGAATCGGTGATCCGGTTTGGGTGGCTTCCCAAAATAAGGTATAAAGATACGGTAAAAGACGATAGCGTAATTCTAAATATTCTCGACAAATTTGTTCAACTTTTTCTCCAAATACCCAAGGTTCATGTTGGGCGGTTGATAATGCAGAATGACCTCGCATCAAGGGATATAACACTCCCATTTGCATCCATCGGGCGAATAATTCTGCGGTTGCATTTCCGGCAAAACCGCCAATATCACAACCGACAAAAGCCACTCCCGATAAACCCATATTGCATAACATCGGAAGAGAGGTTTCTAAATGTTCCCAAATAGAATGGTTATCTCCCATCCACACCGATGACCAGCGTTGAATTCCTGCATATCCTGACCGTGTTAATACAAAAGATCGTTCCTGCGGTCGCAATTTTACTAAGGCTTCTGCACAGGATTTTGCCATCATTAATCCGTACAAATTATGAGTTTCGGCGTGGGTTGCTTGTTCTTCTAATGGCCCTTGTAAACAATCTAATGGAAAGGTAATTTTACTGCCTTTATCGCCAAAAGGACGGTCATCTAAGGCGGGTTCATTCATATCGTTCCAAATGCCTGCAATTCCCATATCTGTTAACGTTTGATGGCATTCTCCCCACCAGTTTTGGACTTTGGGGTTTAAAAAATCTGGAAAAACTGCTTTATCCGGCCAGACATAACCATGAAACAATTGACCATTGGGTTTTCTAACAAAATAGTCTTCTTCTAATCCTTGATCAAAAATAGGATAATTCCCTTCGGGTTCATATTTAACGCCAGGGTCGATAATGGTGATAGTTTTAAAACCGTTATGGTTTAAATGTTGAATTAAATTTTGAGGATGAGGAAAGCGATGATGACTCCAAGTAAATACTCGATATCCTCGCATATAATCAATATCTAAATGAATGACATCACAGGGAATTTTGCGGTTTCTAAATTCTTTTGCTAGGTTTTTAACAACAATTTCTGATTCATAACTCCACCGACATTGATGATAGCCTAACGCCCAACGGGGAGGTAATGGCATTCGTCCGGTGAGTTGAGTATAGGTATTTAAAATTTGTTCAGGTTTAGGGCCATAAATAATATAATAATCGAGTTCTGGAGCTTGGGTTTCCATCCGCCAAACTCCTGGTTGTTCAACGCCAATATCGAAGCGACTCCAATAGGTACTATTCAAAAAAATGCCATAACTTAACTCAGGACGTAATGCCATAAACATCGGAATGGCTTGATACATGGCATCGGTTAAGGCATCATAATCTAAAGAATCAACTGTCCAATTGGTTTTAATTTCTCCAATTTTATCTAAAAATCCAGTGCGTTCTCCAAAGCCATAAAAATGTTCTTCCGCTTCAATCTTTTTCCAAACTGCTGTTAACCCTTCTCGCCATGCAAAGCCTAATTCGGCATCAATAGCAAAGGGGTTATTATTGTTATCATAACATTGAACGCGGAACGGATGATGTTGAATCGAGATCTTAATTTTTTCAGTAATAATTTCTGTCGTTTGTTCGGTTTCTTGGGTTTTAAATTGAACAGGTTGCCAGTCTGAATCATCCATCGTAACCGCCCAAGAACGACGAGGCAAAAACTCACCGGATGGGGCATAACGAACTCGAATTAAATTCTCGGCTAATACACTAATTTTAACATAAACATTCCCACAGTTAAATAATATAGAGCGATCGCTTACTTCTACCGTTTTAACAGATTCAATTTGTGACCAATTGGGGTCGAGGGTGTGTAATTGTCCAAAATATTGAGGCATAATCTAAGACCGTAGGGATTAACAATATAGCACTTAATTAATTCTATCCTAAAAAACTTTATCCTTGTAATAAAGATTGTCCGCCATCGATCCAAACTTCAGTTCCAGTAATATGACTAGAGGCATCAGAGACTAAAAATAAAACCAGTTGTGCAACTTGTTCAGACGTTCCCGGTTGACCGTCCGTTAAGGGAATTTTACCTTCAGGAAATTCTACAGGTTCTTGAGCTTCTTCTAAGTCTTCTCGTTCAGTATTTTGATCGATTTCTGTTGTAATTGCCCCCGGACAAATGACATTAACTCTAATTTTATATTTTGCTAATTCTAAAGCTGTCATTTTAGCAAAAGCAACTTGAGCCGCTTTTGTAGAAGCATAAGCCGTTGCGCCACTATTACTAAACATTCGAGTGCCATTAACAGAAGAGGTAATTACCACACTCCCGCCTTGTTTTTTTAAATAAGGTAAGGCATATTTTAAAGTATAAAAGGTTCCATCTAAATTAATCGAAATTGTTGTTTTCCATTCTTCCGGTGAAAGTTCATCTAAAGGAGCCCAAACCCCATTAATTCCAGCATTAGCAAAAACAATATCAATTTTTCCCCAAGTTTGGGCAATTTTATCTATTGATTGTTGTACTTGTTCCCAATGGGAAATATCCGCAACCGTCATCATTGCTTCTCCACCTGCTTGTTTAATTTGATCAATAGTTTTTTGAGCTTTTTCAGGTGTCCGATCAAGCGTTGCTACTTTTGCGCCTTCTTTTCCCAATAACAATGCTGTTGCTTTACCAATTCCTGAACCCGCCCCACTAATCACAGCAACTTTATCTTTTAATAACATGGATTAACCCCAATTTAATTTTCCCATAGTTTGAATATTGCAAGTTTTCTCAATTTTTTACGTCTATCCGAAGAAAGACTCTCCATAAACTCAAAAAAATATGCTATAGTTACAATTAAATTATTTTAATTCCCCTTAATTTTCAGAACCTGCTTAGGATTCTTGATTTTTGACATCGGTTGTTACTATTATGACTCTATCCTCAGTAACATTTCCCGTATACAATTCTGAAATTTATAAATGGCAAACTGCAACCTGGGATGATTACTTAGCCTATCGGGATCATCCTACTTTAGAACGAGTTAAAATATTCTACCAAGTCGGTTATTTATGGATTGAAATGGGTTCCGAAGGAATTAATCATGCTAGTATTAGTGACTTATTAACAATGCTATTTGCCTTTTGGTTTGCTCGATTTCCCGTTGTCAGTTTTAGTTCACTCGGTCGCTGTCAACTTGAAAAAGCAAATACTCGCGCCTCTGCCCCCGATCATGTTTTATATATTGGTGAAAATGCACCTCGTTGGCAAGCTGGAGAACCTCGTCGCATTGACTTAAATCGTTGGCGAGTGCCTGATTTAGTGGGAGAAGTTTCTGATACCACCTTAGCCACTGATTTAGATGAGAAAAAACAACTGTATGCCGCATTAGGAATTCCTGAATATTGGGTCACAAATGTTAAAGGAAAACAAGTAATTGCTTTTCGGTTAGGAGAAAAGGGAAAATATGAAGAAATCGAATATTCTGTTGCACTTTCAGGTTTGCCCATTCTCCTGATAGAACAAACCTTAGAACAATTAACTCAGATAGATAACGGCATGGCAGCCCTCTGGTTTAATCAACAAATTGCCAATATTAATCCCAACTCTCTTGAGGAGTATGGCAAAATTTAACAAATTGTTACAAAATAGAAATAAGTCAAACATTCGGTTAAAAACACGCCCCAAACCTGGGTCGTGTTTAAGTGGATACTACATATTATTAAGGAAGGGATATTTTGAACACTTTTCGTAGTTTTGATCCGAAACGCCAACGGAGTCTATTAATACTATTTATCGCAGGTTTATGTTTTTGGACAAGTCTAACAGCACTGTTACCAACCCTGCCTTTATATGTTGAACTTCTGGGCGGAACTAAGCAACAAATTGGCTGGGTAATGGGTGCTTTTGCCTTGGGTTTATTACCCTCTCGATTTTGGTTTGGCCCCTTAGCAGATCGCAAAAGTCGTAAATTAGTCCTACTAATTGGAACGATAGTGGCAATGATCGCTCCTCTAGGATATTTATGGACACAATCAATTTTATTGATGCTGTTTTTGCGAGCATTTCATGGTATCAGTCTCGCCGCATTTACCCTCGGTTATAGTGCTTTAGTGGCTGATATTGCCCCTGTGGATAAACGGGGAGAAGTCATCGGATATATGAGTTTAGTTGCCCCAATTGGCATGGCAATTGGCCCAGCATTAGGAGGGTTTTTGCAAACTGCCTTTGGCTATGATCCCATCTTTTTATCCAGCGCAGGATTTGCCTTATTAGCATTTCTAGGAATTTCCCAAGTCTCTGAACCTCAACGAAATCAACCGACAACAACTTCATCCTCAACTTCGTTCCTAGAAAAAGGATTATGGTACTGCAAAATGTTGTGGAGTCCCCGTCTCCGAATTCCCGCATTTGTGATGTTAATGGTGGGTTTAATTTTTGGAACTTTAGTCACATTTTTACCCTTATCCGTGAAAGAATCTGGGTTAAGTTTTAATTCAGGTTTATTTTATAGTACCGCCGCGATCGCTAGTTTTTTAGTGCGGGTTCCCACAGGTCGAGCCTCTGATCGCTATGGTCGAGGTATATTTATTACAGGGGGTTTAATCTGTTATTTTTTAGCAATGTTACTCTTATCTAAAACAACAGGTAGTAACATTATTTTATTAGCTGCATTATTAGAAGGAATGGGAGCAGGAATCGTTATTCCCATGATGATTACCTTAATTACAGATCGGTGTCTTCCAGAAGAACGAGGTCAATTTTTCTCCCTTTGTTTAACAGGTTTTGATGTCGGAATTGCCCTGGCTGGGCCTATTTTTGGAAGCATTGCTGAAGAATTAGGTTATTCAAGTATTTTTGCTTTGGATGCAATTTTAGCTTTAATAGCGGTCATCACCTTTGCAGGATTTTCTAATAAAACGGTTCACCTTTCTCTCAAATTTGCAATGGGTCAAGCCAAGGATGTTTATAGCTTAAATTAAAATTATTGGGGTGTGAGTCCTATAATAGGTTGGCACACCCTTTGTTTAATAGTGACCAAAGGAGGGATTTTTCCAATCATAATCATTCGGAAATATAAAATTAATAAAAGATACTGAAATACTGATCTCTAAAGCTTTAACATAATGCCACCATCCCACCGGAAGAAAAATCACTTCTCCGGGGTGTAGAATCACATCAATGGAACGAACGTTTCGATATAAAGGATAACGGCTATAATCAGGATTAGCCGGATCAATGGGACTAAAAACCCCAATGGTATTATAAAGAAAGGGGGTTTGTTGAGGCGGAATCATTTTAATTAGTTTGCGCCCCGAAACTTGAGCTAAAAAGATATTAATAGGATCGTGATGTAAAGGAGTTACAGTTCCGGCTGAACCAAACCAGAAAAATGTTCTTCCGGCTTTAATGTCAGGGTTTAAATATTCAGGAAAAATTTCCATATCTTCAAAAAGACCCTGCATTTCTTCCCGGTTCAAGGTATGGTTATTCGCCACCATATAGTAATCATTGGTTTCTCCAGCATGAACAACCCAATCAATATAATCTTGAAATAACATCGTTTTCCGATGTTGTTCTAAATTAATTTCATAATTGGGATCAGCGTTGCGATTTCCTTGCACTTGAATGCTAACATTACCATATTTTTCTTTTAAATATTCAGGTGTCCATCGTTGCAAAGCTGCCCAGTTGTTCATCAGACCCGTTAAAATAACAGGTTTATTTTGTGAATAATATTGGTCTAAAAATTCATCTTTTGATAAAAAGGGAATTCGAGGAATAGTGTTAGAATGAGAAGATAAAGCAGCAAGTTGATTTTGAATTTGTAAAAGAGATTCTAGTTTTTCTAACTTTTGCAGAATTTCTTGTCCGGCTTGAAAATAAGGTTGATTGGTGATGCCTGTAACTTCTTCAATAGCAAGCTTAACATCAATCCCATTTTTAACCATACATTCAATTAAAGCCTCATCGGATTGATTAATTAATTTATTGGCGGCTACCCATTTTTTCCAACCATCAGGAAGTTGAGGCGGAGGAACTATTTCAGGCGGTTGAGAGGGTTGTTGGGGTTCATGAATGGGAGGTTGAGGAAGCCATTGTAAACTGACTTTCTGGCCATCATTTAAGGTGATTTGTAAAGGGGGAAGGGTAATTTTTAAGGGTTGAATATCGGTCATAGCGTTGCAACCTTTTAACGTTAAAAATAGGATATTTTAATAAAAAAATAAAACTCAAAAACACAAGAGCATACTGTAATCATATCTTAAGGGGTGCAAATTGTCTATTCTAAGAATTGAATCCATTGGCGAGTCCCAAAATGTTGACAAGATTGGGCAGCAATTTGGGCGGATTCAGCTAAGGCTGTGGTAAAGTTTTGGGATAGAATAAAATGGCAAAAAGCCCCATGAAAAATATCGCCTGCTCCTAAAGTATCAATGGCTTGAATGGTGGGAACCGAGATTTTCCCATTTCCTGCTTTAAGCGTAGCATATTGAATCGGTTTTTCTCCTTGAGTAATGGCAATATAAGGAATATTTAAGGCTTTGAGATAATTAAAAACATCTTCGGAAGTTTGGCAGTTAGGCGGATAAAAAGCATTGGAACAAATGGCATAGGTGATATGGGGTAAAATTGTTTCTAATCCCGGTTTCCAACTGCCTCCATCTAAAATAATAGGGATTTTCTGGGTTTTGGCTTGCTGAATGATAATTTGACTCATGGGGATTTGATGACCATCGATTAAAATAATATCAATATTATCTAAAAAATCAGGTAAATTTGAGAAGTTTGAAACTTGGGATTTTGTCGCATTAATAGAAACAACCATCCGATCACCCGTTTCAGGAGTCACAATAATTGATGAGACGGGAGGCGCTTCTAAACGAGTCGGATCTAAGTCTACAATATTAACATTATAGTGTTGTAAATCGGCTCGAATCAGTTGGGTTAAAGGATGGCTACCTAATACTCCCAGTAAGGTAGATTGGTTCCCCAAACTGTTAAAAGTAACAGCAGCATTGGTTGCTGGCCCCCCAGCGACAACACTATAATTTGAAGCCACAATTTTTTGATTTTTATGGGGATAAGTGTTAACCGAATAAATGAAATCAAGGGTGATTAATCCCACAAATAAGCCTTGTTTACCCATAAAATGATTTTAAAAATTGAGAAGTTAACAAAAGGTTAAATTGAGTTTAATAAACTTTTTTTTTCTGGAAAAGCTGAAAAATACAGTTGGCATCAACAGGCGGTGAAAAATAATACCCTTGTGCATATTCACAGCCTAAATTCTTTAAAATAGCAATTTGTTCTTCTGTTTCTACTCCTTCTGCAATCACATCCAAATTTAAACTATGAGCCAAGGTAATTAAGGTTTTTATAATATCTAAGCTTTTGGGATTTAAGTTAAGGTTTGAGATAAAAGAACGATCAATTTTTAATGTATCTAAAGGAAGAGATTGTAAGTAAGATAAACAAGAGTAACCGGTTCCAAAATCATCAATTGCTAATCGAATTTTTCGAGATTGAAATTGACTCATGTATTGGGTTACAATTTCAGGATTTTCCATTAAAATGCTTTCCGTAATTTCTAGTTTTAAAGTGAATCCTTCCAAGAGATTAGATTGAATAATATTATCAATTAAGCTAGTAAAATCGGAATTCAAGATTTGTAAACCGGATAAATTAACACTGAGTATTAAAGGAAATTGCTCTGGAAATTCCTTGTACCAGCGACTAAATTGACGACAAGCCTCTCGAAGTACCCATTCTCCCAAGGGAATAATCAGTCCAGTTTCTTCTGTCAAAGGAATAAATTCCGCAGGAGGAATTAAGCCTCGACTCGGATGCTGCCAACGAACTAAGGCTTCAAACCCTGCTAAATGTTGATTGTCTAAGCTGTAAATTGGTTGATAATAAACCCGAAATTCCTGATTTTCTAACCCTAATTCTAAATCCGATTCTAACTGCAATCGATTTAAAACTGCCATCTGCATTTCAGGATTAAAAAAGACCGTACAATTTTTTTGATTCTGCATTCTAGCATAGTGCATCGCTGTATCTGCTGCCCTTAAAAAATCTTCTGCTTGTTCAGAGGGAAAACTGGATAATGCAATCCCAATGCTGGTATTTCCTGATGCAATAATTCGGTGTCCTCCTAGAGATAATTTCAAAGCTTTATGAATTTGATTTGCTTTTTCTAAGGCAATCATTTCTGATTTAATACCCGGTAAAAACAAAACAAATTCATCTTTCCAAATTCGAGCTAATACATCAGCAGTTTCAAGACAAGATTTTATCCGTTCAACTTCTTGAATTAAAAACTCTTCAGCCAAAGTCTTTCCATAACCATATCGAATGACTTTAAATCGATCTAAGGCTAGATAAAACACGGCAAAATCTAACTGTTGATCAATGGCGACTCGAATACATTCTAAAACATGATTTTGATTCGGTAGCCCAGTAAGTTTATCATAAAGAGCCAAATATTGTAAATTTTCAACAGCAGCTTCTAGTTGTTCTTTTTGCAGGCGACTTTTAGTGACAATATCAATCGTTTTGCGGATTGTTAAAATTAAATCTTGAAAGTTAATGGGTTTGGTTAAAAAATCAAAAGCTCCTCGATTCATGGCCGTTCTAATATTTTGAATATCGCCATAAGCCGAGACAACAACGGCTTTAAGGAGTGGATCAATTTTAGGAATTTGTTCAAGCAATGCCCATCCGTCCATCCCTGGCATATTTAAGTCGGTTAAAACCATAGAAATATGGGGAGTTGAACGCAAAATATCCAAAGCATCAATACCACTGGTCGTAAACAAAAACTGGAATTCTCCAATTTCAATTTGATGTTTTAATCGTCTTTCTATCAACCGTTGTAACTCCGGTTCATCATCAATCACTAAAATATAAGCTGGGGTTTGAGGCATAATAATATAGCGTGTAGGGAACAGGGAACAGGGGACAGGGAACAGGGGACAGGGAACAGGGGACAGGGAACATTGGACTTAGTGATATGATTTTTTTATTTTAATCACCTCCGGTTCAATAGAATTAGATGAGATATTATTCGTGACTCAAAATCCGATGGGATTAATTCTCCTGCTGAATTTTAGGTAAAGTTAAGGTAAACTCAGTATATTGTTTCCATTTTGTATCAAGTTGAATGCTTCCTCCATGCTGTAAAACAATAATATCATGGGTTAAAGATAAGCCTAGCCCCATGCCTTGTCCGGGGGGTTTGGTTGTAAAAAAAGGGGTAAAAACATTAGCAATCGTGTCAGGTTGAATCCCAATTCCATTATCATGAATTTTAATTTCAATATAAGATTCTTGATTCTTTGTTGTTAAGGATAAAGTGGGGCTAAAATGAGTGTTTTGATTCCGCTCTTCTAGGAATTTTAAATAAAGGGCGTAACAGCTATTATCAATTATATTAATAAAAGCTCGATGTAAATCCGATACAATTGCTTCTATGGGTTCTAAATTGGAATCAAATTGTGTATGAATTGTCATTAAAAACTGTAGATGTTTGGATCTAAAACTATGATAAGCTAATTTAAGGGCTTGAGGTAAAAGATCATTGAGATTAATACATTGATATTCTCCCGGTTCAGAACGAGCCAACTGCATCATACTTTCAATAATTCGGCCAGCCCGTTCTCCATGTTCATAAATAGCTTGAGAATCCCTGATTACCTCTTGCAACTGATTGAGAATGTTTTGGGGTTCTAGCTGAGGATTTTCCTGGATATTTAAGAATAATTCATTTAAGCTATCAATAGAAGATTGAGCATAATTAATTACAAAATTTAAAGGATTACGAAGTTCATGGGCAACCCCTGCGGTAATTGTTCCTAAAGACGCTAATTTTTCTTGAGCAATAATTTGTTTTTGGGCGGCTCTTAATCGTAAATGCACTCGAACCCTTGCTAAAACATCTTGTTCATCAAAGGGCTTGGTAATATAATCCACAGCCCCTAAAGAAAGACCCTTAACTTTATCAATGGTGTCGGATAATGCTGTCATAAAAATAATCGGAATATCCTGAGCTTTTGGGTTTGCTTTCAGACGACGGCAGGTTTCAAATCCATCAATTTTAGGCATTTTTACATCGAGTAAAATCAGTTCTGGTAATTCCTCCATGACCTCCTCTAAGGCTTCTTCTCCATTGGTTGCGATCGCCAATTGAAAGCCTGCACTGGTTAAAGTTTGTGACAGAATTTTTAAATTGGTGGGATTATCATCAACAATTAAAATGAGTTGATTGTGCATTGATTTAAAAACTCCTTAATTTGTGTTAATTGAAATTCTTGAGTCATAGACTTAATCCGATCTGCAAATAAACTCCAACGCGGATCAAAGGCTTTGAGCTTCATCACTTCCTCTTCCAATTCTAAAACTCTCCCTCGCTTGGCTAATTTAACTAAATTATCTAAAATTTCAGGACTGGGAATGACTAAAGTAAGCGGATTTTCTGAAAGGGGTGGAAGCCAAGTTTGTTGGGGGCGATCATATTCCCATTCTAACTTTAACCAAGTTTTAAGTTTATGTAGTAAATCCTCAACTTGTAAGGGTTTAGGAAGAAAATCATTGCATCCCGCATCATGGCTTTGTTGTCGATCCCATTCATAAACAGATGCAGAAGTTGCAATCACAGGAATATTATTGAATTTGGGTAAAGAACGAATGCGCCGAGTCATTTCAAAGCCATCCATAATTGGCATTAATAAATCAGCAATCACTAAATGGGCTTGGGTAATTTCCAGTTGATCTAACCCTTCTTGACCATTACTCGCTTCTAGCACTTCAAACCCTAAAGGTTGCAATAAATCGACTAACACTAAGCGATTTTCAGGTTTATCATCCACGACTAAAATCTTGTATTTTTCTCCTCTAAATCCTACAATAGAAGATAAGGAATTACCGTCAGGTATCGGTTGCCATTCGCTTGAAGCCGGAAGCGTTAATTCAAACCAAAACTTACTCCCTTTTCCAGGGTGACTTTCTACAAATAAATCTCCGCCTAAGTGTTTAATTAATCGTTGAGTAATCGCTAACCCTAATCCGGTTCCCTCGGCACGATAGGACATCTCTGCCACCTGTTCAAAGGGTAAAAAAATCCGCTCTAATTGTTCTGAATTCATGCCAATTCCGGTATCTTCAATTTGAAATTGAAGGGTTGTATCAAGAGGATGATGAGTGGATAAAGAAGTAGTTAATCCTTCTTTCTCAATGACTTTTAAGCTAAAAGTTAGCTTTCCAGAGTCCGTGAATTTAACGGCATTTCCTAAAAGATTAATTAAAATTTGCCTTAAGCGTTTTTCATCAACTTCCACAACGGTTGGGAGTTGAGATAAAGGCATATAGATAAAGGTTAAACCTTTTTGTTTGGCTTTAATCGCGCAGATTTCTATAACGTCTTTTAAAAAAGTTTCTAAATTGATGGGCTGAACTGAGATATCTAGTTTTCCTGCTTCAATTTTTGATAAATCCAAGATATCATTAATCAAGGTCAGAAGATGAGTTCCACATTGATGAATAATTTGAATTCCCGCTTGTTCTTTTTCAGATAAGGTTGTTGAACGTTTTAAAATTTGGGTATATCCTAAAATTCCATTCAAGGGGGTTCGTAATTCATGACTCATATTGGCTAAAAATTCACTTTTAGCATGACTCGCGGCTTCCGCATCTTCTTTGGCTTCTTTTAAGGCTTCTTCAACTTTTTTTCGTTCCGTAATATCAATATTAATTCCCACAATTCGAGTCATTTTATGAGGACGTTCAGGTAAACCAATTCCTCGACTTAAAATCCAAATGTAATGACCTTGTTTGTGTCGCATTCTCAAAATAATTTCATAATGAGAATATTTCCGATAAATATATTTATAAATTTGGTTAAGAACAAAGTCTCGATCTTCTGGATGAATTCTCTGAATAAATTCATCAATTTTGGGACTAAATTCTTCTTCGGTGTATCCTAACATTTCTTGATAACGAGGGGAATAATAAGCTTCACCTGTAATAATATTCCAATCCCATAGACCATCATTAGCACCTCGCATGGCTAACTCAAATCGTTCTTGACTTTCCCGTAGTGCTTGTTCAATGCGTTTACGTTCTAAAATTTCTTGTTGTAAGGCTTGGGTTCGTTCGGTGACTTTTTCTTCTAAGGTTTGATAAAGACGAGCATTTTCAATGGAAATTGCGGCTTGAGAAGACAGTAAATTTAAAATTTCTAACCGTTCTGAGGTAAAAGCTCCAGCCATTAAATTATTCTCTAAATATAAAATTCCTATTAGTTTTCCTTGGTTCAAGAGGGGAACACATAAAATAGATTTAGGTTGATAGAGAAGAATATAATTATCACTGGTAAATTTATTTTCTTCCGTAGCATCATGAATCACTAAACTCTCTTGGGTGTGAATTACATAATTAACAATAGCGTTGCAAACTTCCGGGGTATTTGTGTGGGGATTCATCCATTCAATCGGAATATTTTGTAAAACTTGAACTTGATCAGGAACAGTTGTTACCGATGCTTGAATAAACCATTGTTCATCAGATTCTAAAATTAAATATCCCCGCTCGGCTCCCGCATTTTCTAATACAATTTTCATGATTTTGGTGAGTAAATGCTCAATAGAAATTTCCCGTGAAAGAGCTTGAGAGGCTTTAAAAATACTAGCAATATCTAAGGAATTGGATGAATTAATAATATCAGATTTTTGTAAATTTTTAGGAGGATTATTACAATAATTCGTAATATTTTTAGCCTGAATTTGTTCCAGGTTCCATGTCCACTTGCCTTTGTGGTTGCCTTGTATCCATGATAATTGACTTGGGTATTGAAATTGCAATAATCCTTCTGTATAAAGGGATTTCAAAAATTCTTTAGTAAAAAAAGGATTTCCTTGAGTTTTTTGATAAACTAAATTTGCTAAGGATTGACTGACTTCCAGAGAACAATTTAATCCTTCTGCAATTAAATGATTAATATCTGATAAATTTAAATTGTTGAGAATAATTTTAAACCCTTTATCTTGGCTTTCTTTAATCACTTCTAGGGTTGATTTTAAGGGGGGATTGAGATTTAATTCGTGATGGCGATAGGCTCCAATAATCATTAAATATTGAATGGTTTCATCTTGAATTAAGGTTTTAATCAAGTTTAAAGATGCCCAATCTGCCCATTGTAAATCATCTAAAAAAATCACTAACGGATGTTGAGGTTGAATTAACGCTTGGATTAATTTTTTAAAAGTCCATAAAAAACAATTCGGAGTGGCTTGTAAATCCAGAGATTTAGGTGCAGATGTTTTGCCAATGACTCTTTCTAAGTGGGGAATTACATCAATTAAAAGATGTCCTTTATTTTCTACAAAAGCTAAAATTTTTTGTTTCCATTGCTCTAATATTTCTTTCCGTTCTGTTAAAATTTGATGGCAAAACTCATTTAAGGCTTGAGCAATGGCAAAATAGGGAATATTTCGTTTATATTGATCAAATTTTCCTGAAATAAAAATCCCTCGTTTAGCCGTCACTGGTTTATGAATTTCTCGAACTAAGGCGGATTTTCCCACACCAGAATAGCCCGAAATCCAAATTAATTCTCGGTTGCCTTGACTCACCCGTTCAAAGGCTTTTAACAAGGTTTGCAGGTGATGTTCTCGACCATATAATTTTTCAGGAATTTGTAATTTATCGGATAAATCTTGGCTTCCTAATGGAAAAAAATCAATATCACCCTGGGTTTTAATTTGTTCTAAACAATGTTCTAAATCACTTTTAATTCCATAAGCAGATTGATATCGATCTTCGGCATTTTTAGCCATTAATTTTAAAATAATACCGGATAGGGTATCAGGTAAGCTAAAAGCCGTATAGTGACGGGGAGAAATCGGAGTTTTAGCTATATGACTATGGACTAATTCTAAAGGATCATCACTTTGAAAGGGTAATCGACCCGTGAGTAATTCATATAATGTGACCCCTAAAGCATAAAAATCACTGCGATAATCAATCGGACGATTCATCCGTCCTGTTTGTTCAGGGGAAAGATAAGCTAAGGTTCCTTCTAAGGTATTGGGAGAAATAAAGGTAAGGTTTTCTTGAGATAAAACACTCGCAATGCCAAAATCAATCAGTTTAACAATTCCCGTCTGAGGATTTAAAATAATATTACTGGGGTTAATATCTTTATGAATAATATTAAATCCATGAATTTGACCTAAACTTTTAGTAATGGCGATCGCTAATTGCAAAAATTCAATTAAATTTAACTGACCCGCCAAGCTTAACTGCTTTAGAGATTCTCCCCCAAAATCTTCTAAAATCATGATCGGGTGAGGGTGATGGTGTTCTAAGCCGTAAACTTTCACCACACCAGGGAGATTGAGAGACTGAATCAGTTCATATTCTCGCTGAAACCGAGCTAACTGTTTGGGGTTATGTCCCTGTTCCCGCAAAACTTTCAGCACAACCGGCTGTTCATGGTCAACCCAATAGCCCCGATACACTAAACTGGTGGGACTGCTATAAAGTAAAGTAGTTGTGCCAAATCCTGATAGTGTCAGCATTCTGGTTCAGTTCATGATTTTTGGGGTCAAGAGCAACAAGCCTCAATCTCAAGATCAAAAATGAACTGGAGATGTACCCTATACTTCTCTAAGATACCTAATATTATCCTTGAGGTATGGTGCTTGATATCACAGTTATATTTGCGTAAGGCGTTTAATTCAACATGACGATTCAAGCTGGAACCCTTTATATTGTTGGTACTCCCATTGGCAACCTGGAAGATATAACCTTACGTGCGATAAAAATTTTACACAGTGTCGATTGGATTGCGGCTGAAGATACCCGTCATACGGCCAAGTTATTACACCATTTTGACATCAAAACGCCGCAACTGAGTTATTATGAACATAATCAACATCGCCGAATTCCCACTCTGGTTGAGTCTCTGCGTCAGGGAAATGCGATCGCTTTAGTGACTGATGCTGGAATGCCAGGAATTTCTGACCCCGGATATGAATTGGTTAAGGCTTGTATTGAAGCGGAAATTCCCGTGATTCCCATTCCTGGGGTGAGTGCGAGTTTAACAGCCTTAAGTGCGGCGGGACTGCCAACGGATCGATTTGTTTTTGAAGGCTTTTTACCGACGAAAAATAAAGAGCGTCAACAACGTTTAACACTATTAAAAACAGAATCTCGAACCCTGATTTTATATGAAGCACCCCATCGTCTTCTGGAAACCTTACAAGATTTAGCGCAAAGTTTAGGATCAAAACGGTCAATTGTCATCGCACGGGAACTCACAAAACTCCATGAAGAATTTTGGCGCGGAACCTTAGCAGAAGCCGTACAATACTATCAAGATCATAACCCCAAAGGTGAATTAACATTAGTGATTGCAGGTGTTACGGAAACGGCAACGCTTCTGACAGAAGATCAAATTAAAGCGGAACTCCAACGTCTAATTCAAGAGGGGATGTCCCATTCCGAAGCCAGTCGCCAACTCGCCGAAGCCACCTCCATTTCCCGTCGCCAAATCTATCAACTGGCTTTAACTTTACCTGATTTGGGTTAATCAGGCGATAATGGATTATTCTACAATTGCTTTCTTCTGCTATTGTATTATTCTATATTTAATTTTCCTATTTCCGCTAATATGGCTTCTATTACCCAGCGCCGTCGGTCTGTGCGACGTTCTTCTGTTCGAGGCTATTCTTTAAGGCACTCGCCTGTTAAGGTAAGGACGAAATCTCCCCATCCCTTAGCACGGTTAAAATACTCTCGAATTCTATTTTTAATAGCCCTATTATTAACCTTTAACTGGACAATGGGAGCGATTTTTAAACTCTTATTTCCACCCACAAAACCCCAACCCCAAACTCAAAATATTACGAGTTCTACTCCAGTAGCAGCCAATACCGATAAAACGGTTATTTATAATATTAAAACTCCTCCTAATTTAACCCCCAGTAAAGACTTACAAACTATTGTTGATGGGGCTGTTAATATTGCCAAAACCCAAGGATTACCGACGGAATCTTTATCAATTAGCTTAATAGATGTTAGTAATCCTCAAACTCATACTATTGCGGGATATAATAATACTACCCTCAGATTTCCCGCCAGTGTTGCTAAATTATTTTGGATGGTAGCATTTTTTGGCTATGCAGAAAAAGGATATATTTCCCAAGAATCCCCCTTTTATACCGATTTATCCCAGATGATGCGAATTTCCGATAATGATGCTGCTAGTCGCATTGTTGATGCTATTACCCAAACTGAATCTGGGGAAAATTTAGACAAACCCAAATTAGATAAATGGGTGGAAAAACGCAGTCAAGTTAATCAATTTTTTGAAAAATCCGGTTATACCGGGATTAATTTAACGACTAAAAATTATCCCATTACAGGGATAGGAGAAGAACCCACAGGTCGAGATTTACAACTCCGAGAAAATCCCCCCTATTCTAAAGGAAATCTCGTCACCACAGACCAAACCGCACGATTAATGTATGAAATTTATACAAAACAAGCCATTTCTCCTGTAGCAAGTACCAAAATGGCTTATTTATTAACTCGTGATTTAAACCCAAAAGCTTGGAAAAATATTGATTCTAACTCCGTTGAAAGCTTTTTAGGAGAATCCTTACCGCCTGATATTTACTATGGGTCTAAAGTGGGTTATACCAGCCGTTCTCGTCAAGAAGTAGCCTTTGTTAGAACTTTAAACGATAAAGCCATTTATATTTTAGCCGTATTTGGAGATGATCCTGCATGGTCAAAAAATGAAAAGGTTTTCCCTCAAATTTCCCGTTATGTTTTTGACCGTTTAAATCAAACTCCCTTAAAAAGTACCCCAGAAAAAGTGACTCAACTCAATTCTTTATCTTTACCCATAGTCGGTATCGAGCATTAAATTGTAGTAAGCCCTTCAGGGCTTAATTCCCCTCTCTATAACTATGAAAAAAGACCTAATCATTCCTCAAACCTGTCCCCACTGTGAAGGAAAAGGATATACTGAAATTAGAGATTGTTCAGGAGAAATCCAACGGGAAGAAACTTGTTTTTTCTGTGAAGGAACTGGAGAATTTATTCCTGAAAAAGATCAAAGTAGAATCACAAATCTTGACTCTGAGTAAACGGTTTAATCTAGTTACTTTTGCTTGCGCCGAGGAATTAAGGGCGGTTTTGCAGGTTCATAAGATTTTAATCCTCCATCTCCCGTCAGAATTTCGACTTCATAACCCGACTTTGCATAATAATCTGCAACTCGCTTATCAAAAATTAATACTTTTCCCATTATTGATATTCCCGATGTTCAGCTAAACTTTTTTCTAATAATCCCTGTTGGGTGATTTTCCCTAAAGAACCTGATGCGATTAATTTGGGTAAATTTTCAATTTCATCTAAAGGAATTAACTGGCTTTCTCCAGTATCTTGATCTCGATAAACAACCATAACAAAAGGAATAAAATCAGGGGTTAATTCATCCATTAAAGCGGGGTTATGAGTCGTAACTAAAATATCAATATTCCGTTTTTTCCCAATTTCTCGTAACATTTGTAAAAGTAAACCAGCGCGAGAGGGATGTAAACCATTATCGACTTCTTCAATCACAATTAAACTGCCTTCGGGACGGGTTAATAAAGCAGTTAAAATGGCTAAAAATCTTAAGGTTCCATCGGACATTCCTCTTGCATCGACTAATAAAGGTTCTTGATTTTTACCCCATTTTTCTTCACAATATAACATCGCATCACTACCTAATCTTCCCACAGGTTCAGCCCAAACTCGTTGTAAATCTCCTTCGGGAAGTTGGGATAAATAATTCAGTAAAGTTTGTTCAATTTTTTCTTTTTCAGGTTCAGGAAGGGCTGCTAAAACTCCCGCAATATTTGAGCCATCTTGTTCTAATGTTTTTGATAGAGGAGAATAGTCTCTCATGTTCTGAGGAATTGGGTTAATAATAAATATTTTTTTTATAACTTTTGCAGTAGTATTGTGGCTTAGTTTCATAGTCCTCAAAGAATCACAATCATAAACAGGTAAAGATTTTAGATCTCCCAAAAGGAATTTAGTTCTAGGAAACAATGTATTTAATGCAGGGAATTCATATTTTCCCGGAGTTATTTTTATACCACCCAAAGAGAAATTTAGATATGAACCTATACTACTAATCGTATTTTCTGATGAGTTATTACTATTTTTGTTTTCATTAGATTTAAGTAATTTTATAAATTCATTAATTAATTGGATTTTAGGTTCTATTTCAGTTGTAACGGTATAAAGACAATCAAATTCAACTTGCTCATCTTCCTGTTCATATTCCCCACTAATAACCGCTTCTAAAGTAAACTGAGTTTCCGGTTTTCTAACCACCCATTCTAACCCCCCTCGAATTCCTGGGGTATGACTATCACCCATTAAAGCTGATTCTAAAGATTTTGCTTCAGGAATGCGGCTTAAAAAATCCAAAGCATCAATAATATTAGATTTGCCACTAGAATTAGTTCCAATTAAAATAGTAAGTGGGTCAATATATAAGGTTGCATCCTTAAAACTTTTCCAATTTTTTAAGTTAATTTGTTTTAGCATTATAAATTTTTAAAAGTTTAATTTTTTTATAAAATCTACTGATCAATACGATACGATGATAAAAACTGGTTTAATGATTTATATAGCAAGTCTAAATCAGTTATAAATGGCTTAAAATCCAATTTATCGTAGGGGCGAGGCGCGCCTCGCCCCTACACTGGGATTTGTGTCCATTTTTTAGGATTAATAATCTTGATGATGATCAGGGCACAATCCATTTAGACTTGCTATATTACTAAAAGGGGTATGAAAAATGGGGATTAATGCTGATTAATTTTAAGAATTAAAGCTGATCTACTGAGCATTAACGTCTTAAAAAATTCAACAATTCTCGATTTACCGTTTGAGGAACTTCCTGTTGAATCCAGTGACCACAATCAGGAATTAATTGTAGCTTAAAGGGGGCAGCAATTAATCGGTCTAAACCTTCGGTGAGATGATGGCTTAAAAACGAATCTTCCTTTCCCCATAACACTAAGGTCGGAGATAAAATTTTAGCCGGGGTTTTTGTCCAATTGAATAACCAAGTAGGGGGCCAAAATAAATGACGATAATAATTAATGGCGGCGGGTAATACCCCAGGTTTTTCTAAAGCCGCTTCATAAATTTGAGTTTCTTCTGCACTAAACGCGCCTTTACGGATAGCGTGTTCACGCAACGCATTCGTGACAAATTCTTTTAAATTCTGTTGGATTAACCATTCGGGAATTCCGGGAATTTGAAAGGCAAAAACAAACCAACTGCGGCGAAGTTGATCTAAATTACTAACTAATTCTTGTACAAATCGATGGGGGGGAGGAGCGTTGAGAATCGCCAAACGGTTGAGAGATTGGGGAAACTTTTGAGCAAAATGCCATGCAATTAACCCCCCCCAATCATGCCCAACAATATGAGCTTTGACATAGCCTAGACGTTCAATTAATCCTTGAATATCGGTACAAAGAGTATCTAAATCATAGCCACTTTCCGGTTTGTCAGAATCGTTGTAGCCGCGTAAATCAGGCACAACCACTTTAAAATAACGGGCTAGGGCTGGAATTTGATAGCGCCAAGCGTACCAAAATTCAGGAAACCCATGCAGGAGTACGACGAGTTCACCCTCGCCTTGAGTAACCGTGTGTAAGCGAATATTATTCGTCTCAACAAACAGATGTTGCCAATCAGATTCTAGTGTCACCATAAACTCCAATCTTGTTGCTCACAAGTGGGATGCTGACATCTCCCTGGAATTTCCTCAAGGGATTGGAGCAATGTTAAACAGTTGCTTCTGATCTCAGATTACCACTTACAGGCGGTTGTCATACTCCATTTACATCATTAGCTCCTAGAAGACGGGGAAAGCTCAGGTCTTCTAAACACGCTGGACGAGTTTGGGAGTCATCACACAGCCAGAAACGCTTCCTCTGTAAATCACTAAATTGGCTAATTCCTGCAACTGTTGAATGGCTTCGGCTCCTTCAAGCTTCATGAGTTCGCGGTCATCACGCATTTCTGTCCAGGTAATGCCATAGTCTGACACTAGAAACCGAATTAGATGATTTTCGCCTAAACTCACCATGAAGGAGGCGCTATTCATCTGGCCCCCACAGGTATAGCATGACGCCAGATACCCCTGTCGTTCTAGCACGGTGGCTAGAGCTTGGAGGTTCATCACCAAGTCCTGAACAAATTTGCGGTGCTGCTCTGCAAGTCTGAGAAACATAAATTGTCCTCCTATCACCACACCTAAGATTATTTCCAGAATGTAACATAATCTTAAGGTTTTGGTGCTGAAATATTAATCTTAGTCTGACCCGCCTAAATTGAAAAGATCACCTCCTGGAGGTTAAAACACACACCGTTTTGCAGATTAACGAAACTACTCCCGGAATAAGGTATCTAGGAAAACAATACTGTTAAATTTTTGTTAACTATACGGTTCTAACTAAGCTAAGATCCTACTCTGCAAAGGATTAGCTGAGAAATCACGTCTAAACCTATAAAAAGATTTAATACTTGATATAAGTTTAGTCCCTAGTAATCGGATAGTAGATCTTTCGTTTCCGGGATCAGTTCCTGTTGAAGACCTGCTCAGATCAAAGGCTGTTCCCTTGGATCTTAATCAATTTGCCACCATCCAAACCCAGGGCCAATAAATCGAATCGTAATCCAGACCACCACTAATAACCCAATGCCAATCCAACTGACTTTAGTGGTAATTTCCATAAATTGTTGGCTTTGGTTTTTGGTAATGGGAAGCCAAGGCGAGATTTTTTCTTCTTGGCCATAGCGTTCTCCCATTGTTTCTTTTCGACGTTTAGCTTCACCCATATTTGTATACAAAAGTTAACAGGGACTCTCATTTACTCAACTTTATTGTATTGTATTTAATCGTGAGTTGCAGCATCAAAACTCAGGAGTCGTTGCCAACTTAAACTGGGAATTTCCGAAGATGAATCAACCTGCCATCGCAACAGTTGAAATGCAGATTCACCCACAAGGGAAAATAAGCCGAGCGCTTGTCTAGGGGCAATTGTCCCTAAAGCGATCGCATCTTCCGCTCCACAACAATTCCATTGCACTAAATTTTGTACCCCGATTAGCAAGGGTAACGTGGTTCCGGCTAAAGTGCCATCCGCTAAACGGGCTGTTCCTTGTTTAACCTCAATTTGTCGTTCATCCCAAGGATAAATACCATCGGGAAGTCCCAAGGGTGCTAACGCATCACTGACTAAAAATAAAGGCATTAAATTGCGGGTTTCCCAGGTTGGGGTTATTCCCGACATTCCCAAGAGTAACTTTACCATCAAAGGAGAAACGTGCTGTCCGTCCGCAATAAAACCAGATTGAACTTGATGATTAACTAACGCGGCTCCTAATAAACCGGGTTCTCGATGGTGTAAACTGGGCATGGCATTAAAGGCATGAGTCACCATTGTTGCCCCTTGAATAAATGCTTGTTCTGCCTGGGCTGCGGTAGCCTGGGAGTGACCTAAACTGACAATAATGCCTAAATTGGTCAAATGGGGAATGACGGTTCCTGTGGGGTCTAATTCAGGGGCTAGGGTGATGATTGTAACACAATGGCTATAGTTCCCCAAAACTCGTTGCACGTTATCACGAGTTAAGGGTAACAAATGCTCTTGGGGATGGGCGCCGCGTTTACTGGGATTGAGAAATGGCCCTTCAAGATGCACCCCTAATATTTTAGCGGTGGGTTGGTTTTGGGGAACAGTTTGCATAAATTCGCTAATTGTTGCCAGCGATCGCTGTATTTTCTCAACAGAAGTCGTCACAATAGTCGGCATAAAACCATCAATTCCCTGCTCCCATAAATATTGACAAATTTGAGTTAATTTGGGGAAGTCCTGGGGTTCTAAATCCGGGAATGCTAATCCTAACGCGCCATTAATTTGTAAATCTATTCCGCCCAAGGATAGCCAATCTCCTTGTAAATCTAATTGTTTTATTTCTGTTGAGGATAAAGGTTGAGATAAACTCGACATTGGTTTAATGCCATCAATTTGACCTTGGCGAATTAAAACGTGTTGTAAATTTTGTGATCCAGGGAGACGGACATTGATAATATCGAGGTTAGCAGTGTCTGGCTGTGGTGTTGTTGTCATGAGGAATAATTTAAGACTTTGAACTCTACATCATTATTTCCTAACTCTACTCCTCCTGTTGTGGGGATTATCATGGGGAGTGATTCAGATTTACCCACGATGAGTGCTGCGATCGCTATTTGTGAAGAATTTAGCATCCCCCATGAGGTGGCAATTGTTTCAGCGCACCGTACCCCAGAACGGATGTTTGATTATGCAAAAACAGCCCATCTGCGAGGACTCAAGGTGATTATTGCTGGAGCAGGAGGCGCCGCCCATTTACCGGGAATGGTTGCATCTTTAACTCCTCTACCTGTGATTGGAGTTCCGGTCACAACTCGAACGTTACAGGGGGTTGATTCTCTCTATTCTATTGTACAAATGCCGGGGGGAATTCCGGTGGCAACGGTGGCGATTGGCAATGCTAAAAATGCAGGTTTATTAGCGGTACAAATCTTAGCCAGTCATGATCCTGAACTATTACAAAAGGTTTTAGATTATCGAGAAAACCTGAAACAATCTGTTCTGGAAAAACAAGAGCGTTTAGATCAGGTGGGTTATGCAGAATATTAATTAAGAGTTAAAGGGAATAGGGAATTACGAATTACGAATTACGAATGGGGAATAGCCACCATAGCAATTATTTGTAGCAGACATTTAAGGATTTTTTATATTAGTTTTACTAATTATTTGTTTTAAATAAATTGAATTTTTAAAAGATTGTCAGGAAATCATCATATTTTATTGAAAATTACTCTCAAAGAGTTGACGAGATTCTAGGGGTTCTGGTAGACTTAAGAAAATAGCACCCAAGGGGTTATTGTGTCTATATGGCAAAATGAAGGCTAAAACCCTTATGGTGTCGTTAAATATCTGGATTTTGTGACTAAATTTCTGTGTGGCGATGCACGAGTTTTTAGAAAGAATGGTTTAATCCAAAATACTCCTCTTGACAAAATCAACAAATTGTGTAGAGACGTGCCATGGCACGTCTCTACGGGGAAAAGGGCGATCGCAACCTCCAAGAAGCCTATTTCTATTAAGGGGCGGGGTTTGTAACCCGATTTCCTAACAACAGATAACCGTTATCAACCTGCCCCCATCAACCTCAATTATTCTTCTTCTGAACCGCCATCAAACTCTTCTTCATCATGACTATCAACTTGGGTGACAGAATTGGCTGAAACCACAGCCCCACTGTCTAACGCCCCTCTAACTTTTTGTTCAATTTCAGTTGCCAAGGCTGTATTTTCTTCCAAATAAGTTAGGGTTTTATCCCGTCCTTGACCAATATTATCGCCGTTGTAACTATACCAAGCTCCTTTGCGTTTTAATACTCCTGTTTCTTCCGCTAAATCAATTAAACAACCTAACGTAGAAATCCCTTTTCCAAAGATAATATCAAATTCTGCAATCCGAAAAGGGGGAGCTACTTTATTCTTAGCGACTTTAACTTTAGCCCGAATTCCGTATTCATCCGTTCCCCGTTTTAAGGTTTGAATGCGACGAATATCTAAACGCACAGAGGCATAGAATTTTAACGCATTTCCCCCCGTTGTCGTTTCCGGGTTGCCATAAGTTACCCCGATTTTTTGACGCAATTGGTTGAGGAAAATCACGGTACAATTTGACTTACCAATATTACCCGTAATTTTGCGTAAGGCTTGACTCATTAACCGAGCTTGTAACCCCATGTGAGCATCCCCCATATCCCCTTCAATTTCAGCCCTGGGAACTAACGCCGCCACGGAGTCAATCACAATAATATCAACCGCCACAGACCGCACCAACTGATCCACCACTTCTAAGCCCATTTCTCCGGTGTCCGGTTGAGAAACGAGTAAATTTTCCGTATCCACCCCTAGGACAGCCGCATAAGTCGGGTCAAGGGCGTGTTCTGCATCGACAAAGGCGGCTACTCCTCCGGCTCTTTGCACTTCGGCGATCGCGTGTAACGCTAATGTGGTTTTACCCGAACTTTCTGGCCCATAGATTTCAATCACCCGTCCCTTGGGTAAACCGCCGCCCAAAGCTAAATCTAGGGTTAATGCACCACTGGGAATGGTTTCCACTTTCATCCGGGTGGCATCCCCTAACCGGACAATGGCACCTTTCCCGAAACTTCGCTCAATTTGGTTTAAAACTTGGGTTAGAGCTTTTTTCTTTTCAGAACTAGAATTATCTTTTACTGTAGCCATTCGCTGTAATTGTTAGTAACGGTTAACGGTAAGCGTCCTCGCCACCCTAGATGTCAGGCAAGCATCACTGGTATGGTAGCAGTTTTGCTTGGGTTGTGACTATCGGGGATCAAGGTTCCCGTCAGTGAGCTTAACAATTTTTTGCAGTTCGTCTGCTCAAGCTCTCAGGGAACCTCTTCTCATTGTAAGAAAGATTGATGTTTTCGTCAATATCGGGGAATGGGGAATAATGGATTCCAGAATTATTTTATAACAATCACCCTTAGTCAAGATTTTAGAGACGAAACCGCTTAAAATTTTTAAGGGATGAAACGGATCAAGAAGCGAATTCTACTTATGGCTTATCGATATCTTTTATTTTATAAACCTTATGATGTTTTGAGTCAGTTTACCGATGAAGATCCGACAACAACTCCCCGTAAAACCCTAAAAGATTTTATTTCTATTCCGTTCGTTTATCCCGTTGGACGTTTGGATCGAGATAGCGAAGGATTATTATTATTAACGAATGATAATTTCGTTAAACATCGTTTAATTGATCCTAAATTTGCCCATCCTCGAACCTATTGGGTACAGGTGGAACGCATACCCGATGAAACAGCTTTAAAACAGTTACGTCAGGGGGTACAACTCTCTGATTATCGCACTAAACCTGCACAAGTGAAACTACTTTCCCCAGAACCCAATTTACCTTCTCGTGAACCCCCTATTCGCTTTCGCAAAACCGTCCCGACGGCTTGGTTAGAATTGACTTTAACGGAGGGTCGTAACCGTCAAGTGCGGAAAATGACGGCGGCGGTGGGGTTTCCGACGTTACGGTTAGTAAGAGTAGCGATCGCACATTTAAGTTTAAACCCACTTGAACCCGGTCAATGGCGAGATTTAACGACTATTGAACTGAAAAAATTGATGCAAATTTTAGGAAACTGTTAAAATGACTAACAACACAAAGCGCCTATTTATTTGTGGTTCTGCTCTCCGGGGTCAGCCGGATCATGGTAATTTAGGAAATGCAACATTTGTTAAACCTGCCAAAACTCTTCCCCGATATCGGTTACACGCGGCTGGAAATGGTTGGCATCCAGCAATTTATGAAGTAGTAGAAGGCGGAATTTCCATTCCAGGGGAAGTCTATGAGATCTCCCTAGAACAATATGAACATCTTCTGGCAACCGAACCTCCAAATCTGTATCCAGGGGATGTGATACTAGAAGATGGGGAAGTCTTAACGGCGATGCTCTATCCCCGTGAATTAGTCGAACAATATCAATGGCCTGATATTTCTGAGTTAGGCGGTTGGGCGGCTTATAAAAATCTATAGCATTAAGGAACAGTAAGCTGTGAAAGGCTTATATTCCATCCTTTAATGTTTGCTACAGATAGTTGATCAGATCAGTAATCACTTTTGTCTATTTCCTTTTCCCTTCTGTTCCCTGTTCCCTGTTCCCTATTCCCTATATGTTGAATCCTTAACCGCAATAGTCGGCTAGTTTAGCAACTTTATGGATTAACGTCATCGGTTCAACGGGTTTGGGGATATGATCAGAAAACCCAGCGCGTAGTGCTTGTTTGCGATTCAGTTCCCCCGCATAACTGGTTAATGCCAGCGCTGGAATATTCCCCCCTCGTTCTGGAGGAAGGGTGCGAATTTGACGCAGCAGACTATAACCATCCATTTCCGGCATCCCAATATCACTAATAATCATATCTAGGGGTAAATGCAGGAACAGTTGTAATGCTTCATGGGCTGAGGAAACCGTCGTCACCCTCATTCCCTCCTGTTCGAGAATAAACGAAACCATCTCCAAGGAATCGGATTCATCATCGATTACCAAAACCCGTAACCCTTGTAAACAAATGGGTTCATTGTTACCCGAAGAAAAAACTTTAAGTTCAGGATGCACCATCAAAGGTAACTGAACTGTAAAGGTTGCTCCCAGTCCCTCCCCAGCGCTTTCTACTGTAATTGTTCCGCCATGGGCTTCAATTAATTGTCGAGCGATCGCTAATCCTAACCCTAACCCCCCAAATTGTCGAGTTGTAGATGTATCTTGCTGACTAAATAACTCAAACAGATAGGGTAAAAAGATCGGGCTAATTCCTTTTCCGGTATCTTTCACTTGTAGAGTAGCCCAACCCTCTAGCCGTTGTAATGTTAGGGTGACTTGTCCTTTTTCCGGGGTAAATTTAATGGCATTGGAGAGTAAATTCCAAATCACTTGTTGTAACCGACTGCCATCTCCTAAAATGGGAGGGATATCGGTTTCTAAGTGGGTTTCTATGTGAATTAATTTGACCGTTGCCGCTAACTGAACTGTTTCCAACGCCGCCTGAAGGGGTTCAATTAAACAAACAGGCTCTAATTCCAGACTCAACTTTCCGCGCATTATTCGAGAAATATCTAATAAATCATCAATCAATTGCACCTGAAGTTTGGCATTACGTTCAATGGCGGTTAACGCTTTTTGGGTTTGTTCGGGACTATGGGAACGGCTTTGTAATAGTTTAGCCCAACCCAAGATAGGATTCAAAGGAGTTCTTAACTCGTGGGATAAAATAGCCAAAAATTCATCCTTAACCCGATTCGCCGCTTCAGCTTGTTCACGGGCGATGCGTTGACGTTCCAAGGCTTGATCCCGTTCTTCTAAAGCTTGTTTTTGATCATGAATATCCGTTGATGAACCAAACCACTTAACAATCTGTCCTTGGGAGTCTCGCAAGGGGAAAGCCCGTCCTAGATGCCACCGATATTCCCCATCCGCTGCCCGTTTAAACCGATACTCAATCTCATATTTCCCCCCGGTTTGTACCGCTTGCTTCCAAAGTTCCAGACAAAGCTCTTGATCATCAGGATGCAGAATCGATTTCCACCCCCAAGCCTGAGATTGTTCAAAGGTGGTGCCTGTGTAATCGTACCAACGTTGATTATAGTAATCTACGCTTCCATCGGGTCGGGCTGTCCAAAAGATTTGAGGCATGGAGTCTGCTAATGTCCGAAAGTTTAACTCACTTTGTTGTAAGGCTTCTTCCGCTTGTTTACGCTCTGTGATATCCGTTGAAATACCAATTAAACCAATAATTTCTCCGTTTTCATCTCGATAGGGAGATTTGGTGGAGAGGTGGATGCGCCGACATAAAGGAAAGTCAGCGACTTCTTCAAAACTCTCCACGACTCCAGTTTCAATCACGAGACGATCATTGGCCATAATCCTTTCTGCTTCTGCCTTATTCGGTAGGACTTCAGCATCGGTTTTTCCCACCACCTCCGACTCAGATTTTCTTAACAGCCGTAGGACCGCCGAATTTGCCATTAGAAATTTTCCTTGGCAATCTTTGACAAAAATCAAGGTGGGGGTGGATTCGTTAATGGCATTGAGAATGGCGGTACTTTCGCGTAATGCGGCGGTGGCTTGTTCCCGTTCGGTGACATCAGCCGTCATCCCCAATAGCCGGAGCAGTTTTCCCTGATCATCAAAAAAGGCACGACCACTTTCTTCCAATATCACATTTATACCATCGGGTCGCAGAATTTTATATTGGGTTTTATAGGTGTGATTTTCTGGAGTCAGGGATTTAAGTAGGCTTAGAAAAACCTCCCGATCTTCGTAACTAAGCCTCTGAAAAAACCGTTGTCCGGTGTCTTGTTTAGCTTCCGATACAGGCAGTCCTAATAAAGGTGCACAATGGATAGAACGCTGCACCTGATCCGTTACGGCATCCCATTCAAAAGCAAACATCCGGGCAACTTCCATCCCCAATTGATTCCGTTCTTGGCTTTCCCGTAGGGCTTGCTCGGTCTTATGACGTTCCGTGACATCGGTAACCATCCCCAAAGCTCCGATGACGTTTCCTTGGCTATCAATCAAAGGATTTGTGGAGATAATCACCCAGAGAATAGAGCCATCTCGACGGCGAAAGGCAAAATCCTGTTGGCTGAGTCCCGATATGCGGCGGCTAAGTTTCTGCTTCGCTTGCAATGCAGCCGTTTCATCCATAAAGTCATACAGACTAGAACCGAGCATTTCGGCTTCGGTATAACCGAGCATAAGAGCCATTTTCTGATTCACAAAAGTGGTTTTAGCATCGGTATTGAAAATCCAAATCCCTTCATTAGCCGTTTCGACAATCAGCCGATATAAGGTTTCTCGCTCTGCTAAATCCCTGTAGGCTTTTGACCGTTGAGCCGTTCGTTCTGCGACTCGTTGTTCCAACTGTTGATTTGCCCGTTGTAACGCATCTTCCAGTTGTTTTCGTTCAGTAATATCCTTATGGGAACCCGCCATCCGAATTACCGTTCCCGTTTCATCTCGGCAAGCTTTTCCCCGATCCAAAATCCATTTATAGGAGCCATCCTTACACAAAACTCGATGTTCACTGATATAAAACGGAGTTTTCCCCTGGAAATGATCTTGCAAAAGTTGAGTTACCGAAGGCAAATCTTCAGGATGGACTCGATTTGCCCATTCATTAACATGATTGCTAATCTCATCTTCGGCATAACCCAACATCGTTTTCCATCGGGTTGAGAAAAACACCTCATTAGTAACCACATCCCAATCCCAAACCCCATCATTTGTGCCTTCTAAAGCTAACTTTAACCGTTCTTCACTTTGTCGTAAAGCAGCTTCTAACCCTCGATGTTCCTGTTCTATGGGTTTGTGTTCACTCTTCACTCGTCCCACACCATAAATTAACTGGGTTTCCACAACGGGAAACGCTGTCCAAGCCAGCCATTTATAAGACCCATCTCGACAACGGTAGCGATTTTCAAAATAAGTCGTTGCTGTTCCTTGCCGAAGTTTCTCAACCTGGAGTAGAGTCGAAGGGTGGTCATCGGGGTGGATAAAATCGAGGAAAGGACGAGTAAGTAACTCCTCAGTATATCCTAGGGTGGTTTTAAATGCCGGGTTAATCCGTTTAAAATAACCATCTAATCGGATAATACAGAGTAAATCGAGGGAGAGATTAAAAAAATCCGTTGCTTCATCCGGTGTAATGGATTCTGAATAGGGGGATAGGGGGGTGTCTGGAGCCTCAGATGTTTCTGAAACGTTCATGGTGGCCTTGTGAATGAACTGAAAAACCCAGTTGTCCTACCTTGATTCTTGAACAGGATCAGTTTGTTTACACACTTAGGATCAAGTCAGGAATTTTTATCGGATAGAGACTGTTATTTGATTTTAACTTTGGTTTCGAGAGTTGGTTGTGAGTTTTTAACGGTCAGCACCTCCAACAACCGTTGAAATCATCAGGGCTAAGGCCAACGGATCAACAGGTTTCGGAAGATGCCGTTCAAAACCAACCGCCAGGGCTTGTTCGCGATCTTCGGCACTGGCATAGGCGGTTAAAGCGATCGCGGGAATATTCCCTCCCGCTTCTGGTGATAGATCCCTGACTTGTTGGATTAAAGCATAACCATTGACTTCCGGCATTCCCAAATCACTGACTAACACATCAAAAGAAGATTTCTGGAAGACCTCTAAAGCCTGTGAAGCTTTTTCAACAGCCGTTACCGTTGCCCCATATTCTTGTAAAGTAACTTGAATTAAGTCTCTTGTATCCGCCTCATCTTCCACCACCAATACTCGCAAACCCGATAACAAAACTTGAGATGTTGTTAATTCAACTTCAGAAACCGGATCTCCAGACGTCGGAACTTTCAAGGATTCGGGTTCTAGTAGGGGTAACTTCACCGTAAAAGTTGCCCCCAGTCCTAAACCCGGACTTTCCGCTTGTACCTGACCTCCGTGCATTTCCACCAAATGACGAACAATCGCTAATCCTAATCCTAATCCCCCATGAAGTCGAGTAGTGGAACCATCCGCTTGCCGAAAACGCTCAAACACGAAGGGTAGAAACTCAGGACTAATGCCACACCCGGTATCAATGACTTGAATCTGAACCCAGGATATCGAAGTTGTGTTTTCTAAATTCTCCTCAACCCTTGACACCTTCACCGTAACCTGTCCTTCCGATGGGGTAAATTTAACCGCGTTCGAGAGTAAATTCCAGACAATTTGTTGCAAACGATTGATATCTCCAAAAACCGATGCTGAGGTTGCCGTTTCCCAAACCGTGACAATCTCAACCCCTTTAGCAATGGCAGTGGAACGCACCATTTCAATGGCTTCTTCAACCATCGGCATGATTTTAATAGAATAACAATTCAGGCAAAGTTTACCCTGAATAATCCTTGATACATCTAAAATATCTTCAATTAATTGATTGAGTAATTTTGTATTTCGTTCAATAGTTTCTAAAGCACGGGTGATCACAGCCGAGTCTAACCGACGGGTGCGGAGTAAATTAGCCCATCCCATAATGGCATTCATCGGTGTCCGCAATTCATGGGAGAGAGTCGCTAAAAAATCATCCTTAATTTGATTGGCGGTTTCAGCTTCGGTCCTAGCTGCCTGTTCCCGCGCCAAGAGTTTTTCTCGTTCGGTCGTGGCTAACTTCTGTTCATGAATATCCGTTGCGGTTCCATACCATTTAACAATATTTCCCCCTTGATCTCGTACCGGGACACCTCGACTTAAATACCAGCGAAATTCTCCATCAAACCGCATCAAACGGTGTTCACACTCATAGATTTCTCCCGTTTGTACCGATTGTTGCCAAGCTTCTAGGGTGCGTTGCTGATCTTCTGGATGCAGAACCGGTTGCCATCCCCATCCTTGACCGTCAGTTTGAGTAATGCCACTAAATTCTGCCCATCGTTGATTATAGTAATCAACGGAACCATCGACATCAGCACTCCAGACAATTTGGGGCATAGATTCTGCTAAATTTCGGAAGCGTTCTTCACTTTCCCGTAAGGCGGCTTCTGTTTGTTTGCGTTCGGTAATATCCAGAAAATAAACCGATAATCCCTGAGTTGAAGGATATAAACGCACTGCAAACCAGCGACCAAAGAAGGGATAAAACTCTTCATATTCGATGGGAATTTGTTCATTTAAAGCTTGATGAGCATAGGTATAGGTAGGAGATTCCATTAATTCAGGAAATACCTCCCAGAGGTTGTGACCAATGAGCTCCGCCGCCAATTTGCCTAAAAGTTCCTCCGCCTTAGCGTTAACAAAGGTATAACACCAACGATGATCAAGACTAACAAAACCATCGGTAATACTTTTAAAAATATTAGTAATTTGACGATTTTTGGCTTCTAAAAATTCTTCAAACCGTTTGCGATCAGTAATATCGTAAGTAATCCCCAAAACTTGATCAACTTCCCCTTCAGCATTGAGAACGGGAACATAATTAACAATTGTGGTGTAGCTTCCTAAGTCAGAAGTGGTTTTAGTGACTTCTAATTTTTGAATCCTGCGAGTTGCGATCGCTTTTTTGAGAGTAGGTACATAGGTTTGAGTGAGTTCTACCGGAAATACATCCTCATCTTGATAACCAATCAGTTCTTCCCAAGACTTCCCACTGCGACGAATTCCTTCTGCATTCACAAACTGAAATCGTCGTTGAGCATCATAAATTACTAAGGTATTGGGAATATTATCGAGAGCCATCCGAAATTGTTCTTCATGATCCCGAAGGGTTTGTAACGCTGGATTTTGCTTATTGGTTTCTTGGGGGTGTACCCGTTGGGTAAAGGTCGTCACCACCGACGATGGAGACGTTTCCCCCCCTTGAAATAGAGGTTGAGTGTTGAGCAACAACTCAATCAACTCGCCATCGGGTCTACGACAATAGACAATCACATTCAAACAAGGTCGTCCGGTTGCCAATGTGAGGTAAACTGGACAAGACTCTACTGGAATCGGTGATCCAGCTTGATCCAGGAATATCCAGGGAGATTCAATCGGGTTGATCATCCTTTGAATGGGATATCCGAGAATCTTTTCCGCCGTTAGATTACAGCTTTGAATCTGACCCTCAGCATTTTGAAGGATCATCCCCATATCACCCTCAGTTCGGGAATGAGCTTCGGGTTTTAAGTAGGGTTCTTGTTGTAACGGTGTATAGCTCAATCGGGATTCAGACTGTTTGGAATTCTGCATTATAACAATCCGATTGGAAGTTTTAAGTAATCATTCCTTTCGTCGAAATGAAATTTCTGACGAGAGCAAATTTACTGTCTTAGGGGGGATGTCATTCAAAAATTATAATATAAGCAATGGCTTTTTGGGATTCACCGTACTGTATTCTTGATAGGTATTGAAGAGTTAGTGAATTTGGACTATCTCAATTATTTGGGGATACCCGCCTCAATTACCCATTTCTCAAGCAGATGTTTTAGCAATGGGGGCTTCTATCAATAGCAACATTAAATTTAACAAATACGGATTTGAAGAGTGGAGATTTTATTTAAACAATTTGAATGATACAGTATAGGACATCAGAGATGGCACGCACACCTGCTGATACTTTTTAGATTATCCTAAACTTTTGAATGTTACCCCTCACCTAAATTGTCAGGAAATGTTAAACTGTTGAACTAACCCCAAAAACGGGATACAAGATGAAGCGGGGAAATTCCCTGACGAAATCTCGATCATTAGGTGTGAGGAAACATGACGAAAAGAATCAGTTCAGAACAGGATACTGTTCAAAAGCAACCTGTGGAGGGGAGCATTTTCTCAAATCAGGAACAACTTCTACATCACACAGTTTCTCAACAAAATGGGAAAAAAAAACATCAGTTTGCTTTAGCAACGGGTTCTTTACTGCTATTCACCTTATCTCTGATTACGTTTAATCAAGCAAGTTCAACAGATTTTTTATTAAAAAAAGGAAGTCAAGGAACAGAAGTCAGTCATCTACAACAGCGTTTAAAAGCAGCAGGATATTGGTCAGGGACAATTACCGAAAATTATGATCAAGCAACGGAAAACGCCGTTAAAACCTTTCAAAAAGATCAAGGAATTGAAGCCAATGGTAAAGTAGATGAAAACACAAATTCTGTATTAATAAATACGGTAAAAAATAAAAATTTTTCTTCTCGTTATTTAGATCATAAAGTTGAAACTTTAAACCCTAGAGATGAACGCCTCTATCCTGAATTGGAACTTCAAAAACGAATTAAAGGAGATTTAGCACCCAAATCTGTTGTTTATTCAGGAAATGGGTTATTTTTTGTTCAAAATATGATGTATGAACATTCGATTAATGTTTATGATCGGGAATTTAATTTAATTAAAAAAATCAAGGATGAAGTCAAATTAAAGGATTATGGCTATCCCCATTTTAAAGATAATCAATATCAAGGTTCTCCGGTAGAAGTAGCGTTTTCTCCCGATGGAAAATCAGCTTATGTTAGTAATTATGAGATGTTTGGTTCGGAATTTACCAATCCTGGCTATGATACCTGTGAACCTTCTGATCAATTTGATCCGAGTTTTATTTATAAAATTAATACTGAAACTTTAGAGATTAAAACTGTAATTAAAGTGGGTTCTGTCCCCAAATATGTTGCGGTTTCTCCGAATAATCGTTGGGTTTTAGTTAGTAATTGGTGTTCAGGAGATTTAAGTATTATTGATAGTCAATTTAACCAAGAAATTAAACGAATTCCTTTAGGTCAATTTCCTCGTGGAATTGCGATTGATCCAAACTCAAAAATTGCTTATATTGCGGTGATGGGAACATCAGATATCGCTGTTGTTAATTTAGAAGATTATAGCGTTAATTGGATATATAATGTAGGATTATATCCCCGCCATTTAGTCTTAGATAGTACAGGAAAATATCTCTATGTAACTCTGAATGGGGATGATCATGTTGCTAAAATTGAGACAAAAACTGGAGAAATAATTAACAAAATCTTTACCGGAAGTGCACCTCGCAGTATGGTATTATCACCCGATAATCAGTATTTATATATTGTCAATTACTATTCTAATACGGTGAGTAAAGTTCGCACTGAAACAATGGAACTTATCGATAATATTACCGTAGATTTAAACCCCATTGGAATTACCTTTGATCCTCAAACTCATCAAATTTGGGTAGCCTGTTACACCGGAAGCCTTATCATTTTACAGGATAAATTTTAATGATAGTGGTAGGGAACAGGGAATAGTAAGCATTAAAAAGGTTTTAGGATTTAGAGAGGACGGGTTTAACAAAATTGGGTTGATTTTTAATCAATTTCAATAAACCCACCCTTATAAAATTTGTATCCTTCTGTTTTAAACTAGAAATTAGCTATCGATGAGTTAATTTTCCTCCCGTAACTTCTACTAAACTTCCGGTCATAAAACTACTATCAGAAGACGCTAAAAACACATAAGCAGGAGCGATTTCTTCCGGTTGAGCCGCACGTCGCATCAGGCTTGTCTTATCAAATTCACTCACTTCTTCAATGGGTAAACTAGCGGGAATACTTGGAGTCCAGACCGCACCCGGAACAACAGCATTAACTCGAATATTACGACTGCTTAAATTGGCTGCTAAAGACTTCGTAAAAGCGTGTACTGCGCCCTTACTGGTAGCATAATCAACGAGAATATCCCGACCAATTTGTCCTGAAATACTGCCCGTATTAATAATAGTATCTGCTTCTTTGAGATGATTTAATGATGCTTTCACCATATAGAAATATCCAAAAACATTAGTTTCCATCGTTTCACGAAACTGTTCTAAACTCAGATCTTCAAGGTTACTCTGAGCCATTTGATAAGCCGCATTATTCACTAAAATATTCAGTTTTCCTAACTTTTGAAGCGTTTCTTGTACCGCTTGTTCACAGGAGGCAAAATCGCGCACATCTGCTTTGATTTGTAAACATTTTCTACCCTGTTTTTGTACTTCTTGGCAGGTGATTTTTGCATCCTGTTCATTGTGGTGATAAACAATTGCCACATCAGCCCCTTCCATAGCATAAGCGATCGCAACAGCCCTACCAATTCCAGAATCACCACCCGTAATTAAAGCGACTTTTCCTTGCAATTTACCAGCCGGTTTATACCCAGATAAATCCGTTTGGGGCTGGGGAATCATATCTTCTTGAGAAGCCGGATAGTCGAGTTTCTGTGCTGGAATTTCAGCCGGAGTAAAATGATGTTTATCAGTTTGCATGATCTTAACCTCTATCCTTATATTAAATAATATATTTCACTTCAATTAAACAACACTCCTTCATCAGAAAGAAATGTGCTTGTTTGATAAAAATTTATGTCTAAAGAGATAGAAGATTGGAAGGTTATTTTGTCCCAATCTCCTATCCCAATAGTTTAGAATTAGACCTGATTTTTTATTCTTTCCAAACAAAAACCTTCGCCTCATATTCGGGTAAATCGATGAGAATGTTGTCATCTCCCGACTCGATATCATAATTATTTGTCCACTCATGCCAAGTACCATTTGCAGGGAAATGGGGAACTTGATAACCTGCTAAATATTGATCAGAGAAATTAACAACAACAACCACACGAGATCCTTGATCATTCCATCGGGTATAAGCGAACACTTTAGCATCCGCATCTTCATGGAAAAACTCAATATTTTCAGTATATAAAGCATGATTGGATTTTCGTAAAAAAATCAAGCCTTTGTAATATTGAAATAAACCTTGATTATTGTCATGGCTTAATAATGTCCAATCAATTTTTGCCGAATCAATAGTTTTGGGTTTATATTCTCCAAATTCTTCCCCCATCCAAATCAAAGGAATGCCTACGGCTGTCATCAATAATGCTACCCCTAATTTCACTCGTTTAAAGGCATCTTCGTCAAAAATCTCTCGATTTCCTAACTCCACCATTAACCGATTTTGATCATGGTTGCCCAAATAATTAACCATATTTGTAGCCCCCATAAACCCTTGACGTTTGCCATCTAAAATGTCTTTGAGTTGTTCTAAATCAAAGGTATCCCCACATAAATGATCCGTTAGAATATGATAAAAACTATCATGCCAACAGCCATCCATCGGCCCATCAACGTTGGTAATACTGGGGTTTTCTGGCACATATTCAGCAACGTTATAAAAGGGTTTTATTCCGGCTGCTTCCTTGGCTTCCTGCACAACTCAACCCATAAAATCATAGTTACCAATTTGTCGGGCTGCATCATAACGAATTCCATCAGTATGATATTCTTGAATCCAGAATCTCACCGTATCCCCAATAAATTTTCGAGCCGGATAGGTGTCTAAATTTTCGTCATAAAATTCATAATTAAATTCTGGCCCCCAGTTAAATTCAGCATCTTTTGGATCATGATGATACCAATAATCATGATCAATTTGGGTTAAAGGACAGGAAGATTCTGAATGATTATAAACCCCATCCATTAATACTCGAATTCCTCGTCCATGACATTCATCAATCAGGTTTTTTAATTGCTCAGTTGTGCCATAACTAGACTCCGTAGCAAAGAAATAACGAGGATTATATCCCCAACTATGATCCCCTGGATATTCTTTAACAGGCATCAATTCAATGGCATTTACCCCTAAATCACACAAATAATCTAACTTTTCGATAACGTGCTGATATTTACCCCGTGCATAGGGATCATCTTCTCCGCCAGAAAAATCTCCAATGTGCATTTCATAAATCACTAATTCATGGTCGGGGGGTAAAGGTTTATCATCATTTTTCCAAACATAAGTATCAATAATTTTTTCCCCTTCTTTAATCCGAATGATGCCATTTTGAGTCGGATCATCAATATCTGTAGCATAGGGATCAACAATTTCTACCCATTCATCCGGTTCTACAAACCAACTTTTAGAACGTACTCGAAATTTATATTGATAGGTTCCATCTTCTAACTCTACTTGTGCCCGAAAATAACCATCTTTACCCTTTTTCATCGAAATATCTTTCCAATTAGAAAAACACCCGATTAGTGCTGCTTCTTTATTATAAGGAGCAAACAAAGAAAATTCAATTAAATTAGCCATGTTTTTAAGTCCTTAATGTTTAATGAGAAATCATGTCTAGTTCAATTCACGCAATCAAAAAGCATTACTTTTTTAATAGATTTAGGTCAATTCCCTAGACATGATCTTGAATTTTGCCTGTTAACCAATGACTGCTAACGCCCCTGCACCTGCGGCAGCGATCGCAGAAAGACTAGCGGTAAAAAATAACCACCAGGCGGCTGCGGCTGCGGCTTTTCGAGTTTCTTCGAGTTGATGTTGAGCTTCTCGTTTGACTTGTTCCATCCGCATTTGAGCATCCATTTGTAGACGTTCAGCCCGTTGTAAAACCCGGTTGCGACTGCGTTCAATTTGATCAATAATTCGATTCGCATCCGCTTCTGAAATATCCTCCCGTGAACTTAGAAGTGCGACTAATGTATTGCGATCAAATTGAGAAAGACGATTCCGTAACGCCTCAAAACCCGCTTGTGGATCATCAAATAAGGTGCGAATATCATCCCGAATTCCCTCATAATTTAATTCCGGTCGTTCTAAACTATTCAAATAGTTACGAATCCGATCTAAAATTCCATCCATAACCGATTGAATTCGCTGTTGAATACTTCTAATTTGCTCCAACAATTGTTCCCGGACTTGGAAAATTTGATCAGCAATTTGATTGGCTTCTGCTTCCGTCATATCCTCTCGTTGAACCAGCAAAGCCACTAAGGTTTCTCGATCAAAATGAGATAATCGTTCTCGTAAACTTTCCACACCCACCCGTGGATCATGCAGGAGTAATTTCAAATCCCTTTGAATTCCCGCCGGATTTAATTCCTCCCGATCCGTTGAGCGTAAATAATTGGCTAAAGCACTTTGGAAATCGTGAACTTTATGTTGAGTTCTCCGAGCTAACCTTTGAGGGGTTTTAGCAATACCTTGTAACGTCGATAAGGTACTATCAATTGTCTGATTAATTTGTTCCTCGCTTAAATCATTACGTTGGTTTAATAACTGAACTAATGTATCTCGATCAACTTTAGAAAGCCGTCGGCGAATCGCTCGAATTCCTAGTTTAGGATCTTCTAATAATAAATTGAGATCTCGTTGAATGCCTTCGGGATTCAATTCATCTTTTCCTGTATTTCGGAGATAATCAGCAATCGAATTCATCGCCTGATCATATTGCTGTTGAGCTTTTCCAATTAAGCGTTCTGGGGTATAACGAACTTGCAACCAAGTTGATTCAATTTGATCTAAAATTCGCTCAACTTCCGCTTCACTTAAATCATTCCGAGTTGTTAGTAACTGTACTAAAGTATCGCGATCAAATTGAGAAATTCGTTCCCGAATGGCTGCCATTCCGACTTTAGGATGCTCAAATAAAGTTCTTAAATTGGTTTCAATCCCATCGGGGTTTAATTCCGATTTTCCCGTATCCCGTAAATAGGATTTTACTTGCAACCATTGTTGAGTCACATTGGCTTTAATTTGAGCTTGACGATGTTCCGATTCTTCCAAAACAGATGCTTTTGCTCTATCTAAATTCGCCGCCACAATTAAAACATCGTCGGAGGATAAATCCCCACGTTTTTGTAGGACAAGTTCAAACCAACGTTGCGTTAAAGGAGCTAAACGTTGACTTAACTGCTCAAAACTGACCTGGTTATCTTCCAAAAGAGGTTTTAAATTCAAGAGAATTTTTTCCGAGGTTAATTCGTTAGCTGGTGTGGTCATCATATAATGTTCCACATCTCCTAAAACGGTTAATTGCATTTCCTGCTCAATCGCTTCTTCGGTAACTCGTAAAACCTCTACGCGAATCGCTTCTAATAAATTCGCTAACTCTTGAATTCTAGCTTGGGTAAAAACGCCCCGTTGCCTTAATAAATTGACAAAATCAGCGCGTTTTAATTGATGTAATTGTTCTGCTGTTAATTCAGGATCGGCATTGGGATCATAAATCACATCTCGAAAATCCTGTTCAACTTGTTCGGGTTTCATTTCCCAAAAATAAGTATTCAGGAGATAGTTTTCAACATCAGCTTTAATCGGACTATAAGACTCTTTAGCTGTCAATTGATGAGCAATTTTATGGGTTTGTTCACCCACTTGACTTTTGAGACGATTTAACTGATTCAGAATTTTTTCAACATCGAAATCTGAGAGATCACTGCGTCCGAGTACCAGTCCAATTAAACTATTAAGGCTCATCGTTAAGCCTTGAGACATCATGCTTGTAGGTTGATTGGGATTGTTTTGTTTTTGTTGAGCAATTAAGTCATCTATTTTTTTGTTTAAATCTGTTCCTAATAATTGCTGAGAAGTCGCTGTTTTGAGATAATTAACAAACTCCCCCATCATATCTTGAGGCTGAGGCATTTTGCCAACGGTTTGACGCCAAACACTTTCTAATTGATCGGCAATTCGTTCCACATCCCGACGGGATAAATCCGTGCGACTTTTGGCTAAATCAATAAAAGTTTGACGAGTGAAATTCGGTAAAGAAGCCTGACCTCCCATTTCTTTTAAATTGGGATCATTGAGAATAGTTTCAAACTCTCGACGAATTTCGGGAAGATTTAATTGCGGGGGACGTAATTTTTCTAAATATTCTTCGACTTGTTCACGCATCGTAATCGGATCAATTCCGGCCGTTAGTTCCCGACGCACGGCACTGGCTGCGGCTTCGGCGGTGGCGACAATTTGTTTACTGGCTGCTGCTCCTGTAAAGGCTGCACTTGCCATTCCAAATAAGCTTTGAATCCCCGATGAAGTGGTTTGAAAAACAGAACCAATCATCGAACCAACGGTACTCGAACTCATCCAAACTAAGAGGGAAAAATAGGTAGCCCAAATGACTAAACCCACAATTGCTCCCAAGGTTGGCGAGGTTAAAAGGCTGAGTTTAACCGCTAATAAACAAGCCACAAATAAAGCCAATGTCACCGTAATTACCGTAGCAATTCCTAGGGTTTTTCCGACTTTTTTGAGCGTTCCCCCTACGGAAGAAGATTTATGATCATCTGAATCAGAACTGGAAGAATTGCCTAGGTTTGAAATTCCCGCCGCTACTCCCAAGTTTGTTAATAAAAGTTGGATACCGAAAGCGAGGACGACCCCGGAGATTAAAGCCGTAAAAAATTGAGGGCCACTAAATACTAAAGCAGCTTCTTCAACGGTATCGACATTAGTATTATTCGTAGAAAATTGGGCAATTAATCCAGTTGTTAGATGGATTAGTTCTAAAGTTTTAACCATAATCGGTTCCTTGTTGATTCATCGATTTTTATTAAACAAAATATTAGGCTGAAAGTTGTTTGAGCAAACCCTCCTATTAAGCTCTTCAGCTACAATCTTGAGTGTGTAGGAAAAACGGTTGATAAATCATCTACCCCAAGGATGAAACAAAATAAATTCGTAAGTTTAATCAAAAAAAATAAAATATCATCTATCTAGGGAAAGAATTAAAATTAAGAAATAAAGTTTATAATAAAATTCTACTCTAGTTTTCATCTCAATCTCATTGTTTAGATTTAAGATAGAAATAAGGACGAGACTTATCCGTTGGGATTAACAATCGTGTGAGTAAAAGTAGGGGTGAGATTTCCTCACCCTGAACAGGACTAATCAACATCTCCCTAAAATTTCTATGAATCGTTCCTTACAACACGCTCAAAAATTAAAAGAAGAAATCGTTGATTTTGTCTACGATGCAGAAGGAGAATTAGCGATCGCTTTAGAAACTTATGCGGCTCAACATTCTGGTCGAGAACGTCATGATATTAAAGCTCAAAATTTAATGATTGATACCTTTGTTTTGCAGGGTAAAGTTGGTCAACAAACCCCTTTAGAAATTTTTTTAGCAGAAAATCCCCAATTAACGCCAGAAGAACGAGTCTTATTAAGCGGTTGGTCTAAGAGTTTTCTCGGCTTATTTGAAGTCATAGAATGTGTCGGAGAACAATTTAAGTTAATGAACTGGTTAACGGCTAAATCCTATTTAGTTATTTGGGATGAAGCCTCTGGTGATCCTGAACTCAGCCGTTTAAAACCGGGTGAAATTATTTTAGCTCGAATTGCGCCTTTAAATGAAAATCAATGGATGTTTTTAGGGTCGGGAATTTTAAAAGGAAAATTGGGTAAACCTAAATTAGCCATTGTGATTGGTGAGTTCAAAAAAAATTACAAAGAGTTTTTATATAGTGATGCACCAGAACTCTTAGAAGAGTCTTGGGAGTCGGTGGCTGAATATCATCAAGAATTTGTTAGTTTTTTTGGTCAAGATCAAATTAGTTTATCGGGCTATCAACTGAATAAAAAACTCAACGAACTTTATGAACAATTTAATCAAAAACGGTTAGCAGCCGCCGGAATTGATCAATCGAAATCGTTACGGGAATTAGCAGAAGAAGCTGGAAATGATGCTGAAGACCTCAAAACAGCCGCCCTAGAATCGGGTGCAACAGAGCAAGAGATTGCTAAAGTTTTGGAGTCTAAAACCTTAATGGTTATGCCTAAAGTTGAGTTACCCGATGAGATTAAAAAAGCAGACGAAGTAACCGTATTTTCCCATCCTCGCTGGGGACAACTATTCCTACCGAACTATACTGCTTTTATCGAGCTTTTAAAGATTCCTACGCCTGAAAATACTCCGCAGTTAGAAACTAAAGTGCGAAAATATTTGAAAGAACCCCAATTTAACTATTATATTTGGCAACAGTTAAAACAGGAAGCTTCTCTAGGGCTAGAACAAATCTTAAAACAGGTTTTAGAGCAACCGGATTTTTCCTTAGAACCCGATTTAGATAAAATTTTATTACAATATGATAAACCTTCTGAACCTGATTTACCGGAAATTGCCAGTGTTCCTCGCCATTTAGATGATTTATTTAAGGAAGCTTTAACTCAAATTCAGAAATCTAAACCCAAAAGTAAAACAACTGCTAAAAAAAGCAAAGGGTTTCAATAAATCGGTCAAGTATTTTCCTTCCTCTTCCCCTCTTCTCCCCCGTGTCCCCCTGTCCCCGTGTCCCCGTGTCCCCGTGTCCCCCTGTTCCCTCCTATAAAAAAAATAGAGTAGGATTATCCTACTCTTTTGAACTTTGATGCTGTTAACTGTGAAAAGACTAATGGAACTCCAACGCTTGAAGTTTACAGGCTCCATTTAAGCAACTGTTCTCCGAGTAATTAATCCCCACAGGAAAATTAAGATAATAGCACCTAACACAGCAAAGAAAATACTAGGAATAGTTAAAGCTCCGGCTGAAGCAGCAGCCGCTCCCCCACTTCCAAAGAAGACTTGACCTAAATAACCACCGAGTAAAGCCCCTAAAATTCCTAAACCAATGGTGGCAAAAATACCGCCGCCTTGATGTCCCGGATAAATAGCTTTAGCAATAGCACCTGCAATTAAACCTAATAGTATCCAAGCTAGAATACCCATGATTTTTCCTCCCTTAAGTCCTTTTTATTAAGGCTTTGATTTAACACTTTAATCTTAACAATTGCCTGTTAAACAACTCATCTAGCCAAAGGAATAACTTACATCTTGCTTCAGAGGGAAGCTAAACTCTAGCCATGATTCCCTCCCTTGAGTAAACTAGAGATTAACCAAGTTAATTCAAGGGTAAAGCAATGTCAGAAGGTTTTTTACTCAGCCGTCTTCTTCTCCGTTTTGATGCTCCCGATGATGTGTTATTAACGAATTTATCAGCCGTTGCCTTAACACCCGATGGTAGTTTATGGTTAGGAGCCGATGAAGGAACAGGTCTTGAGCGACTTTCTCCCATTGAATCTTATGTTTATGGTCATCATCAACATTTTGAATTAAGCAATTTTATTCCTTTAGATAATCCAGAAGAAGAAATTGATATTGAAGGCTTAGATTATTTCAATTCCTATCTTTGGTTGGTGGGTTCCCATAGTCTGAAACGGAAAAAGCCCAAGGGAAAAGACGTGAATTCAGATATCAAACGTTTAACCGAAATCAAAAGGGAAAAAAATCGTTATCTTTTAGCTCGAATTCCGGTTAAAAATGGACAATTATTGTCGTCTTTTTCAACTGTTGACTCGGAAAATAAAGAGTTCAGAGCCGCTGTGCTTCAAACGTCTCCAGACGGAAATCAACTGATCGAAGCTTTAAAAACAGATGAACATTTAGGTGTATTTATATCAACGCCTCTTCCTTCCAAAGAAAATGGGTTAGATATTGAAGGATTGGCTGTTTATGAAAATAAAATTTTTCTAGGCTTACGGGGGCCTGTTTTCAGGGGATTTGCCATGATTTTAGAATTAGAAGTTGAAGAAAAAGAACCCGGAGTTTTAACCCTCAAGAACATTGGAGAAAATGGCAAACAATATCGCAAGCACTTTTTTGAATTAAAGGGGTTAGGAATTCGAGAGTTATGTTTACAAGGTGAAGATTTAATTATTTTAGCAGGGCCAACGATGGATTTAGATGGAATTATGAAAGTCTATCGTTGGAAAAATGCTTTAGCTCAATCCAGTAATACGATCTCTTATTTTAATTCTGAATTGTTAGAGTTTTTGTTTGATCTGCCATTTTGTCTCGATAGTGATCACGCCGAAGGTTTAGAACTTTTTAATAGTTTAGAACAACCCGGTTTATTAGTGGTTTATGATTCGCCCAATCCTAACCGAATTTTATCTGAACGGGAAGTTTTTACAGATATTTTCCGATTGTCTAATCCTCTTCAATAGGGAATAGGATACAAAAAAACCCAGTTTAGAAAATTTAAAACTGGGTTTTTTATTTTAGGGAATAATTGGCTTTAATTCTTTATTGACGTTGATTATATTCCATCCCCTTATGAACGCTACAGATGATCCCCCCCAACCCTCCTGTAGAGACGTTGCATGCAACGTCTCTACAGGGGGGAATTTGTAGCATTCTTTTCAGGATTTCATATTACATTTGGCCAGGGAAACCGGGTTGTGAATCGGTAGGAGAATGGGGGTCAATTAAACTGGGTTGTGAGTTATTGTCAGAATCCTGTTGATTCATTTGATTAGAAGAGGGATTAGAATTCATTGGACGGTTGATAGAATTATTCTCCTGGGGTTGTTGTCGGGGATTAACTCGTTCAGATTGAGAATCAACATCTCGTAAATCTGAAGGAGAATCTACATCAAATATTTCTTGCTCCGTGCGACTCGGAGAACTATTATTCATCCGATCCGATGAAGAGTTATTGCGTTGTTGGGGATTAACTCGTTCAGATTGAGAATCAACATTTTGCGAATCTGAAGGAGAATCTAAGTCTTGTGTATTTGAGGGGTTGCTATTATCAAATTGAGTGATTTGTTGGGGGTTTTGAGAATTTTGACTTAAACTATTCTGAAGATTAGTTGGCATTAAAACCCGATTAATCCCATGAATTAAACCATTGGTTGCCTCGATATCCGGTTGAACAACGCTGGCATTATTAACAATAACCCGATCCGGTGCTACACGAACTGCAAGTCCACCGCCGAGACTATCAATGCTTCCATCAGCCATTTGATTAGAAGGAACTTCACCTTCAATGACATGATAAGATAAAACCTGTTTTAACACTTCTTTATTTTCAGGCTGCATTAACCTTTCTAAGGTTCCAGTTGGTAGTGATGCAAAGGCTTCATCTGTTGGGGCAAAGACAGTATAGGAACCTTCACCTGTCAATATATTTTCTAGTCCGGCTGCTCTAACAGCTTGAATAAAAGTATTATATTGACCGTTAGAATTAGCAACAGAAAGAATATTCTGGGATGACCCCATATTCTGCTGCATTTGGGGACTATTCTGCATTCCTGAGTCAGGAGATTGCATCTGTGCTTTAGCAGGAACCTGGGCTAAAAAGCCTAAGCTGGCAATACCTAAAACAGCAATACTGTGGGTATAAAAACGATTGAATGCCATGATTCTAAACTCCGCAAAAATTTGTTTCTTTCCTTACTGTATAAAGGGGAGTTTAATTCGCCATCCAGCCGAGGACATATCACTCTTGAAATAGACTTTTTGATGTGGAATTTAGAGTTTTTTAAGGAAGAATATTCTTAAGATTTTCCATTACGATTCACTTTTTTAGCGATCGCATCTAAAATGGCTTGTTCTGCGGGGGTCATTTTACCGTCTATTTGAGCAATTCGCTCACATTGAACTAATACAGGCGTGACAAAATCAGGATGCAGTTGTTGTAATAAATTCTCTAAGGAAATCGGTGTTTCTAAATAAGTCGAGATTGCTTTTATCGCTTCAGAACTCAGATGAGCTTGTTCTAATTCAGGAATCAGATCAGACTTTGATTGATCGGGATAAGACGCTAAAATCATCTGAGCTAAAATTTGATCCATCACCTGTTGTTGCTGACTGGCAAATTTCCAATAATCTTGACTTTCCTGTTGAAAGCGCTGAACCGTTAATTCTGTTGTCTGAGGATGCAGTTTGGTTTCATAAAATCGACAAGCAATATAACCTAAACCATACAGCAAAATTGCATTAGAAGAAGCCCCAATAACCGCCCCTAAACCGGGGATAATTTCGACCCATTCTAAACCCGTTTGGATCGCTACAGAACTCCCCAAAGATAAGCCAAAAATAGCTAAAACTTCCCCTCGACGGATGGGATCATTGAGATCTAAACCATAGGCGGCTGCAATTTCATAGGTCATTTCAGCTTGTAGCCGTGTTGTCGTGACTAAATCAATCGCAAATAAAGCCACAGCTAGGGGAGGTAAAAAATTTGTTGCTAACCCAATTCCCGCCGCTTGAATTGATTTCTGCACCATTAAACGGTGAGCAATTTCCCTGGGGGTTTCTTGAGGATACTGTTTTTGCAGATCTTGGACGGTTTTTTGTGCCTGTTCAATATTAACGCCACCGAGGAGAATTTCTAACCAACTTGTTCCTAAATTGTTGCTGAGAATCTTGACAATTGGATTTTTAGCGATCGCATCTATAATGGCTCCGGTACTTGCTGTTACATTGGCTAAATAGTGTTGAGTTTGTAGTGTAGTTTGTTCAAAGAATTTTGTTGTTACTGCAATCAGTTCGACGAACCATTGTTCTGTTGAGTTTGCCGTTGAGGGGTTCGTTTTTTGGACTGAGTTTGCTTCAGCTTGTAAGTTGTTTTGGTCTTCCTGCGCCCTGTTCTCGTTTCCCATTGTTGAGCCTTTTAAGGATGAAAAAATAATGGTTTATTTATCCCTATGGGTATTGTATACTCAAAAAACCCCCAAAAAAATAATAGAGAGTCACAACCGATAAATCGATTGATTTGACTCTCCGTTTCCACCAGACTAACCAGAGGGAATAAAGGATTGCACCCAGTACGCTTACCAATATAGGGTACTTTCCTCGAATCGTGCCTCTATCTATAGATAGAGATTAGCAGAAAAACGCTGCGAGAGCAACAACCAAAAACATCCAGTCCCTCGCAAGGCCCAAAATCAACTCTTTCCGCCCCAGTTCACGGGATGGCAGAGAAGGGGACAAGGGGATAAGGGGACAGGGGGACAGGGGGACAGGGGGACAGGGGACAGGGGGACAAGGGGACAAGGGGAATAGGGGACAAGGGGACAGGGGGACAAGGGGACAGGGGAATAGGGGATGAGTTTGCTGGATTTAGACCTGTCAAACACTGAAACCCTTTCACTTCTTACTGCGAAGCACTGAGCGTGTCGAAGTGTTCCCAGTTAAGCTGTTCCCTGTTCCCTTTGAACCCTATATGGGCGTGTTCAGGAGTAATAAACTGAAGTGGATATTGTCACCCCTTATCCTTGTTTGCTAATTTGTGTCTTTGATATCACAATTAAATTTGAAAAAATATAAATTTTTAATAGTTTATCAGTAAGTAACAATAAATTTTCGATGGCGTTGAGTTTGATCTTAATAATTTCTTTCTTAAGACAGATGTACTTTTAATCAATTTTTTTTCATATTAGTAAAGATAGAATCATAGACAAAGTTATACAAAACCAATAAGCTGTAGGTTTTTTCTTCCATTTAGTGTTGCAAAAAAGCTGTTTTTTAAAAGGTTCTTATTTTTTGAGTTGAAATCATTTTAATTTAAAAAATTTTTTAATGTATGGATACTTTTTACTGGGGGAATTCTGAAATCATAGGGCTGCTAAAGTTAGCAGATCATTTGCTCAATGCCTTTCAAGTCATTCTTTCCCTTCTGGTTATCAATTTAATTAGGAATCGCCAAAATTTGCCCTTTCGAGGAACTTTTTTTTTGTTAGGGACATTCCTGGTTTTAAACGGACTTATTAATAGTATTGATCATCAAACTATCAGTGAGAATTTCCCTCTATTTTTATTAGGAATTAAAGTTTTTATCTTAGGAATGGCAACCTATGATTTTGTTTTGTTGTGTAAAATTTTTCCCCTAGCTTTAAAAATTCCTGATTTTCTGGAATTACAAGATATTAATCGACAATTAAATAATTGCCTTTTAGAACGTCAAAATGCAAAAGATAAATTACAACAAGAAAAAGACTTTCTCAGTGCTTTACTCGATCAGTTGTGTGAAGGAATTGTGGTTTGTGATAACTCAGGAAAACTGATTCTCTTTAACCAAGCCAGTCAAAATTTTCATGGACTTACAGAAACCGATATAAACCTGGAAAATTGGGCAGAATATTATAGTTTATATCAATCCGATGGACAAACTTTAATGGCTGTGGATGAAATTCCTTTATTTCGAGCCTTACAAGGGGAAATAGTTGAAAATGCCGAAATGGTCATTCATCCAGAAAATGAACAACCTCGAATTATTTTAGCGAATGGACAGGCTTTTTTTAATCCCCAAGGAGAAAAGTTAGGGGCTGTTGTTGCTATGTATGATATTACAGCGCAAAAGCAAGCTCAAATCGCCCTAGAACAGGAAAAATCAACATTGGAAAAACGGGTCGAGGAACGCACAAGCGAGTTACAAAAGACCATTGAACAATTACAAATTGTCGTCCAGGAATATAACCAAATTGAAATGGCATTACGCCACAGTCAAACGCAGTTACAATTAATCTTAGAAAATACCCCAACCGTGATTTATGCCAAAGATAATCAAGGACGTTTTACCCTCGTTAATCGCAAATTTGAAACCTTATTTAACTGTTGCAGTAGTCAAGTTTTAAACCAAACTAATTTTGATGTATTTACCCCGGAAGCAGCCCAACAGTTAAACTTGATTGAACAACAGGTTTTAACGGAAGGAAAAGCCGTTAAATTAGAAGAAAAAATTCCCTGTGTTCATCAATATCGTACCTTTTTATCGATTAAATTTCCTTTATTAGGAAGCGATGGAACTCCCGATGGATTATGTAGTATTTCCACCGATATTACCGACCGAAAACGAATTGAAGAAAAACTGAGGTTATTTGAATCGGCGGTTAATCGGGCTAATGATGCCATTGTAATCACAGAAGCCGACCCTTTGACCCGACCAGGGCCTAAAATTATTTATGTTAATGAAGCCTTCACCCGTTTAACCGGATATAGCGCCGAAGAAATGATTGGTCAGAGTCCACGCTGTTTACAAGGGCCAGAAACTGATCGTGATCAATTGGCTCAAATTCGGGAAAGTTTAAAGAAATTAAACCCCGTACAAACAGAACTAATTAACTATCACAAAGATGGGTCAAAATATTGGGTAGAAATGAGTATTTCTCCGGTGACTAATTCCGAGAAAGAAATTACCCATTTTGTTTCGGTACAACGGGATGTTACCCATAAACGTTTATATGCCAATTCCTTACTCACAGAACGCAAACAAATGCAGCAAATTATCACCGATGCACCCTTTGCTGTTGCCATGTTAGATCGGGAATTTAGGTATATTGCCCATAGTCAACAATGGTTAAAAGATTATCATTTATCGGAAGAATCTTTAATTGGCTTAAGCCATCTCAATATCTTTCCCAATTTACCAGACTATTGGTTAAATATTTATCATCGAGCCTTTGCCGGAGAAGTGCTATCTTGTCCAGAAGATAAAATGAACTATCCCGATGGAATAGAAGGATATGTGCGTTGGGCGATTCATCCTTGGCATATTAATGAAACAGAAATTGGCGGGATTTTTATTGCCACTTACCCCATTGATGAGTTAGTTAAAGGCAGAGAATCTGCTTTAGAAACCGTTCGTCTGAAATCTCAATTTATTGCGAATATGAGCCATGAAATTCGCACGCCAATGAATGGGGTAATGGGGATGGCAGGATTGTTAATGAAAAGTGATCTAAGCCCAAAACAAAAAGATTTTGTCCGGGCTATTCGTACCAGTGCTAATCATCTGTTAACTATTATTAACGATATTTTAGATTTTTCTAAATTAGAAGCCAATGAAATGGTTTTAGAAGAATTAGACTTTAATTTAGAAGAGTGTATAGAAACAATCTTAGATTTATTAGCAACCCAAGCAGAAGAAAAAAGCTTAGAATTAGCAGTTTTAATTGAACCCGATGTCTGTCGCCACCTCTGCGGAGATCCCAGCCGTTTAAAACAAGTGTTACTGAATTTAATCGGAAATGCCCTCAAATTTACCTCTGAAGGAGAAGTGGTTTTACAAGTCAAAGAAATTCCAGCTTCTGATGATAAAATCAAATTGTACTTTAGCGTCAAAGATACCGGAATTGGCATTCCCCCAGAAGGTCATAAGAGATTATTTGAAGCCTTTTCTCAAGTCGATGCCTCAACAACGCGACAATTTGGAGGGACGGGTTTAGGTTTAGTGATTTGTAAACAATTAGTAACTTTAATGGGAGGTGAAATTGGAGTAGAAAGTCAACCCGGACAAGGCTCAACCTTCTGGTTTACCGTTCAATTTAAACCCCCAGTTATTCGAGAAAAATCGGATTTACCTAAAACCCTTTCCCATTTAAAATTATTAGTTGTAGACCCCAGTGCAACGGTGTGTCAATCAGTCCGAACCTTCGCCTGTTCCTGGGGAATGCAAGCTGATGAAGCCTACCATCCTGATCAAGCATTAGTACGGTTACGGTCGGCGGCACGATGTCGTCAACCCTATGATTTTGCTGTGTTTGATCAACAGTTAATTCTGAGTAGAGGAGAACGGTTTATAGAAGTGATTCAAAATGACCCCCGTTTGTTGACCACTAAGTTAATTTTAATGACTTCGATGAATCAATTGGCTGAGACGGAGGAATTATTAGAGTGGGGTTTCTCGAGTTATGTGATGAAACCTTTGCGGGCTTCTCGATTATTTGATGCCTTATTAACGGCGCTGGCTACGGAAATTGCTTGTCTGTTAGAAGAACGTCGATCTCAACCTTCCCCAGAGGAGTCATCTTTAGCTTCAACACCCCAATTTAATCTTAAAATTTTATTAGTTGAAGATCATCCGATTAATCAACAAGTGATTTTGAATCAGTTAAGTTTGTTAGGGTGTGAAGCCGATGTTGCAGATAATGGCGAACAAGCTTTAAAACGCTTAGAATCGACTCATTATGATGTCGTTTTTATGGACTGTCAAATGCCAATCTTAGATGGCTATGCCACAACTCAAGAACTTCGACGCCGAGAACGAGAAACACCGAATCAACATACGATTGTGATTGCGTTAACGGCCCATGCCTTACCCGTTGACCGCCAGAAATGTTTAGCGGTGGGTATGGATGACTATATTAGCAAACCCGTTGAACAGGAGGAATTAGAGGCGGTATTGCGCCATTGGGCCACTCAACAGCAATGGGTCTGGCGCGAAGTGACGCCCCAACCCCCAAAATCTCAAGTAGTTGTAGCTCAACCCCCTGAAGAGCAACCCTTGGTGTCTGAGAATAATCAAACTGAAGATCAAAGTTTAATTCCTTTTGATTTAAAACGATTACAAACCATTTCACGGGGGAAACTAGAGTTTCAACAAAAACTTTTACAACTGTTTATTGATAATGCCAAAATTGATTTAAAAATGATTCGAGAAGCTCTCCTCATCGAAGATTATGAAACCTTGGTGACTTGTGCCCATCGTTTAAAAGGTTCCAGTGGAAATGTAGGAATGCGAAATTTTCCGGCTTTAGCTTCTAATTTAGAACAAAAAGCCCGTCAAAAGACCTTAGAAGGTTGCCAGGAATTAGTTAATATAATGGAAACCCAATTAACAGAGGCGATTGTCTTTATCCAAACCCATCTTTCCTAAAGTTCTTCCTGGTTAAACCTCTGAGATTGCCTTTCTTTCTTACCGAAATCAATTGAAACGCTCTATCCCATTTTTACTTCTGATTTATGGCACAGATTTTGGTCGCAGATGATGATATTACTACGCAATTGATTCTGCAACACGCCCTAGAAGAACAAGGACATCAAGTGTATACGGCTGAGGATGGAGAAATCGCCCTGGGTTTAGCTCAGAAATACCATCCGAATTTAGTCATTTGTGATTGGATGATGCCTAAAGTTGATGGGTTAGAAGTGTGCAAAACGTTGAAAGCTGATCCGGATCTGAGTTCTGCCTTTTTTATTTTATTGACGGCTAAAGAAAATAGTATAGATCGCATTACGGGGTTAGATTCAGGGGCTGATGATTTTATTTCTAAACCCATTGAAATTGATGAAATTTTAGCGCGAGTTCGATCAGGATTAAGAATTCAAAATTTGAATCAAGCGTTGTTAAAAACCAATCAACAGTTAAGTCAAGCGTTATCGAATTTACAACAAGCTCAAGTTCAATTAGTTCAGCATGAAAAAATGTTGAGTTTAGTTCAGTTTGTGGCGGGAATTGCCCATGAAATTAATAATCCGGTCACGTTTATTCGAGGAAATTTGGATTATGTTGCCGAATATACTCACAATTTGTTAGAGGTGATTCATCTGTATCAAAAAGTTTATCCTCAGCCTCAACCAGAAATTCAGACGAAACTGAAAGAGATGGAGGTTGAGTATATTATGGATGATTTACCTCAAGTTCTGAAGTCAATGGAACAGGGAACCGAACGAATTAGTAATATTATTCAATCTTTGAGAAACTTTTCCCGGTTGGATGAATCGGAGAAAAAATTAGCTAATATTCATGAAGGAATTGATAATACTTTATTGATTTTGCAAAGTCGTCTAAATCAAAACCCCAAACATCCAATTCAAGTGATTAAATTATATGGGAAAATACCGCCCATTATTTGTTATCCTAGCCACTTAAATCAGGTATTTATGAATTTATTAAATAATGCTATTGATGCGATCGCCCAACACCAAAAACAACATCCTATTCTGGAACCAAAAATTTGGATTAAAACTGAAACCTGTGTCTTTTCTAATCCTCATCAAAGTTTAACCCAGGCGATTAGAATTCGGATTCAAGATAATGGCATCGGAATTCCAAAAGAAATTCGTCCCCAAATTGTTGATCCCTTTTTTACAACAAAACCCGTCGGTTCAGGAACCGGATTAGGTCTGAGTATTGCCTATCAAATTGTAGTTGAAAAACACGGGGGAACCTTTAAATTTCATTCGGAAGTGGGAAAAGGAACCGAGTTTATTTTGGAAATTCCGGCTCTTCAATCTTGACTGTTTACTCAATTCCGCTTCCTAATTTTCTAGCGATCATAAAATTCCGGTTTTAAATCCCGTTCCATTAAAGCTTCAACCGCTTTTTGAGGGGTGATTTGATGATTTAAAAGCTGATAAACTTGCCAGGAAATCGGCACAGGAATCCGTTCTCGATGGGCAATTTCAATTAAAACATTGGTAGTATTAACTCCTTCTGCGGTACTTCCTAATTCAGTTAAAACTTGTTCTAAAGATTTACCTTCAGCTAATCCATAGCCGACGCGATAATTACGGCTTAAAGCACTATTACAAGTGGTTAACATATCGCCTAAACCGGATAACCCAAAAAACGTTTCTGTTTTTCCCCCTAAATGGGTTCCAATTCTAATAATTTCGGTTAAAGCACGAGTTAGTAATGCAGATTTAGCATTCGTTCCTAACTTTAATCCATCACAAACTCCCGCCGCGATCGCAATTACATTTTTTAAGGTTCCTCCTAATTCTGTTCCCATGGGATCGGAACTGGTATACACCCGAAATCGATTAGAAGCAAACACCATTTGGACAATCTTTGCGGCTTCTAAATTTTCACTGGCTACCACCGTGGCGGCGGGTAAACCTTGTTCAATTTCAGCCGATAAATTCGGCCCCGATAAAACAACAATTGGGTGTTGAGGAAACAAAGTTTCCCACAGTTGAGACGGCGTGCGAGTGCTATCAGGATCTAAGCCTTTTGTGGCGGTAACAATGGGAATTTTTTTGGGCAATTTTAAGGTTTGAAGCTGTTGGGCTGTTACGGCTACTCCTCTCATGGAAATGGCAGAAACTAAGACATCAACGGCGTTAATACTTTCTTCTAAGGAATTCCCGAAACGGCGTGACCAAAGGTTAACTGTATGCCCATTATAACGGGCTAATTGTGCTAAGGCTGAACCCCAAGCTCCCGCACCTAAAATGGCTAATTTTAAGGGTTGATGAGGCACAGGGGGATGAGACAGGGAAGTAGAATCTTGGGTCATATAATGTTAGGAAATAGAAAACATTAGGGTTGAAAGACTAATTCACTTAAACTCAATCAAAGTTTAGAAGGTTTTTCCGTAATATTGAATTCCATCCCAAATTCCAGCGACTCCTGGAAATTCACTGTAATAAACATTCTTTAAATTTTTAATTTTTTCGACTAATTTTAATTCTGAGTTTCCTACAGCAATACTTTTTAGTCCGGTTTCAAATAAGGGTAAATCGTTTAAGGAATCTCCTGATGTAATCACTTGTTGGGGATGTACTTTTAACACATCCATTAATTTAAGCAAGGTTGAACCTTTGGCAACACCGGGGGGCAAAATATCTAAATATTTATCCGCAGAGGTAATACATTGAAATCCCGCATCGTGAATTTTTTTAACAATTCGTTCTTGATTTTCATCGGGTTTATAATAATAAGAAACTCGATATTCGGCAAAAATTGGTTGTAAAGTTAATCCAGGTTCATCCGTTAAAAGTTGGTGAGCAAATTCGCTGGCATTTCCCCAAAGATCCGCAATCCAATTTTGCACTTCTGCTACAGGAGTTAAGCTTTTTCCTTCATAAACCGTTGTGCCCACATCTCCAATCAAATAATCGGGTCGTGGCATCTTTATGCTTTTTTCATCATATAAACGCAGGGTAAATTCTAAACTTCGACCCGTGACAAAGATTAATAATAAGCGATGGCGATTTTCCTCCAAATAGTCATAAAATTTTTGTCTTTCCTCTGGAGAACCCCCTAAAAATGTACCATCTAAATCCGTTGCTAAAACTAAAGTGTTATTCTGAATCATGGTTTGGTTTTGAGTGACTTTTAACTTTTCTATTTCATCATAAAACATCGAGACAACAGTAAGCCCTAAAATGCTTAAAAGCTTAGTACACCCTTAAGGGCTGAACACCTCCCTACAGTGGTAAGCTTTTAAAGGTTATTACAGTTTTGGAATTAATTATGGATATTCGGTTTTTAGTTAAGGGTTTAATCATTGGTTTTTCCATTGCGGCTCCTGTGGGGCCCATTGGGATTTTATGTATTCGTCGTTCCTTATCCGATGGACATTGGGTAGGATTTTTTACGGGCTTAGGCGCGGCTAGTGCGGATGCTTTCTATGGGTTTATTGCAGGATTTGGATTAACCATCATCTCTAATATTTTAGTCAGTCAACAAATAATTTTAAAATTAATAGGGGGCTTATTTTTATGTTATTTAGGCTTAAAAACAGCCTTGGCAAAACCAGCCCAAGATGCCGCAAATCCATCAGGAAAAGTGGTGAGTGCCTACGCTTCCACCTTTTTCCTAACGGTGACAAATCCCATGACAATTTTATCCTTTGTTGCTATTTTTGCCGGATTAGGATTAGGAAGCAGCAATAATTATGGAGATGCTGGGATCTTGGTTTTAGGGGTATTTTTAGGGTCAGCATTGTGGTGGTTGATCTTAGTCAGTGGGGTCAGTTTATTCCGTGATAAAATCAGTGCGGATACCCTGCAATGGGTAAACCGGATGTCAGGAATTCTGATTTTTGGCTTTGGGTTAGGAGCATTATTTAGCTTAGTAATAGGGGATTAAAAGTTATTAATTCTAACATTCATTTTGTTAAAACAATCAATATTGAGCGAAACCTAGTTATTCGCTTGACTTAAAATTGAAAATTATTCAACATTCAACTCCAAACTGGGTAAAAACTTTTTTAAATTTTGCAAAGATTTATCTTGCCATGCCACTTCTTTAGAGCCTAAAATAACTAATTGAATTTGAGGTTTTTTTCGCAATCCCATGACAAATTTCGATAACAAACTAATTCCAGAACTATTTAAAAACGATAAATTTCTTAAATCTAAGGTCATCAATGGAGGTTCCGTTGCTGTAACTTGTTCTAATAATTTTTTAATCGGTTCATATTCCACTGGCCCCCCTAAACTCAATTCTCCTTGAAAACAAATCATCACAGATTCAGGATCATATTGAACAATATGGTCTTCACCTTTAATTTCCTGTACTACCATTGTTGCTACCTCTCTCTAGCTTTGAAAATAACTCAATTTTACACGGTTACTTGAGCCATCGTTGTTACTAAAATAATTTTGGGTTGTTCGGAAATGTGTTCAAATTTCCAACCCAGTTGAGCTTGATAATCATTGATCATCGTTAATAAGCCTAAACCTGAAGCATTATTATTTTCATCCTCTACACTTTGTTCAACTTGACGAATATACAACTCATTGGGATCTTCGGTGAGTAATTCTTGAATAAAGGATTGAAACTTTTCTGTTCCTTCTGCGGTAATTGAATTGGTCGCAAAAATAGCAGCCGTTACCGTTTGGCTTTCTTCAATAAAATGGATTCCAAATCTAATTTTAGATTTTACGTTTTCATTATTAAATTTCATGGCATTTTCTAACAATTCATTTGCCACATAACTAACGGCTCCTTTCCCCTGTTTAATCCGTTTTTCTCGGCTGGGGTTATCAGCATCTAAGGGTAAAAAAGTTGAAAAATAATCTGCTACAAAATGAGCCGATAAAAGATTATTTCGCCAGCGTTGTTTAATCGGTCGGGATGTTGGCGTGAATGTCAACTCCAAAGAATCATGATCAGGAGGAAATTGATGTAAAAACTCTCCAAAAATTTGCGCCATAATCACTTGACCTGGGGGAAAATCACTGGGTTATTCAATAATAGCCTTTATATTTTAGGCTAATTCTGTTCAAAAATCACAAAATTAACAAAATCTTAACTCAAGGGTACAAAATTATCAAATTTTTTTTGATCCAAGCTCTGATTTATTTTGTTCGTATCAATCTGAATCTCCCTCCCCTAGCGTTGTTTTAAAATTAATAGGGTAATATCATCAAACTGTTTTTGATGTCCCCTGAATGCCTTAATATCAGAAATCACCGCTTCCTTAATCTCCTCAGCTTGATCATGCCAATTTTCACTGATAACGTTACACAGTCTTTCCAAGCTATATTGGGATTTTTGCATATTTCTAGCTTCTGTAATTCCATCAGTATAAAGCACAATAAAATCTCCTCTCTTTAATTCGACCTCAATTTGATTAATAAATTCTGAAATATCTTCATCTAAACCAATGGGTAAACCTAAATCAATGGTATCAATTCGCTCAACGTTTCCTCCTTGACGGACAATTAAGATTTCCTCATGTTGGCCACTAATGTTTAAATGACCATTCTGATAATTTAAAATTGCTAAGGTCAGATTTTTATCAGAATTCATTCGTTGAACATTTCGATACATGGCACGATTCAAAATATTTAAAAACCGAACTGGATCAGACTCTTGAACTTCCTTAAGAATCCGAACAGCCGCTTGAGTCATCACCATTAAAATACCACTTTCTAAGCCATGACCCGTCACATCTCCAATGCCAATCGTAACAACGCCATCAGTATATAAAATATCATAATAATCTCCTCCCATTTCATGGGCAGGTTCCATATATACTGCAATATCTAGCCCTTCAATTAAAGCTAATTCTTCTGCTTTAGGGAGAATCAATTGCTGCATTTGTCGCAACAAATCTAACTCCCCACTCATGCGAGAGTTATCGGCTTTTAATTGTTGATTTAACGCTAAAATTTTAGCATGGGCATCTGCTAATTCTGCTGTTCTTTCTATGACTTTTTGTTCTAAAGTTTCAAAAGAATCATGGATTTGATTTGCCATTTGATTAAAAGATTTACCCAATTCGGCAAGTTCAATAATGCGGGTGACTTTAACAGTTTGATCCAAATCTCCGGTTGTGATTTTCTGAGAAGCTCGATTTAATCGTAGAATGGGTTCAGTAATCCAACGAGCAATTAAAATCCCCATTGTTGTTGCGATCACCAAAGCAATTAAACATAATAAAATTGTTTTCCGAGTATTGGCATTAATTTCTCCCATAAAATCTGACTCAGGAATAGTAATCACAATCAGCCAATTTAAGCCTAAGTGATCTTGCCAAGGAGTAACCCAGAGAAAATTTGTTTCACCGTTTGATTTAAAACTTAAGGCTTGTTTTTTATGAATTTCGCTGAGATGATTAAACCGTTGTATGAGATATTGACTCGACGCACGAATTAACGGATCACGGCTTTGAAACGCACTCAGTCTTTGAGAAGCACCCTCAACGTTTAAATAGGGTTTTTCAGAACTAGAACTAGCGACAATTAAACCATTGCGTTCCACAATAAAAATCTTACTAGAGGAACTAATATATAAATGCTTTAAAAAATTACTAATTTGAGTTAAAATTAAATCAATTGCAATCACACCGACTAATTTATTTTGTTGATTATAGATCGGATAACTCGAAGCAATCGAAATCACGTCCGGGCGATCATCCCATTGATAAATTTCAGTCCAAATCGGTTTACCTGCTGCGACCGCATTACTATACCATTCATCATCTTGATAAGGATATTTTTCAACGGCGAGAAGGGTTGTGGGATCACCATGATCATCTAAAGCATAACGTTTATAATAATTTTTATCTGTTGGGTTCATTAATTCCATATAGAGTGTGCCATCATCTTCTCGACCCACTCCTAAAAATAATCCATCTACAGTCCCTAAATTAAAATAACTGAGATAAGGATACACTTTCATCTGCTTCCAAAAATGGCGACGGATGCTGTCTAAATCTTGAAAATTTAGTAAACCTAACTGAACTAAATTAAAATTAACTTCATTAACTTGAGTCGGTGCTGTTAAATAATAATTTAACTGTTGAATAATCCGTTGACTGACCTCATTTTGAAGTTTATTCGCTAAATTATTAACAGATTTTTGTCCATTTTCAAAGGATAACCACCCCACTAATCCAACGGCGGTAAAAATTTGCAAGACAAAGGGAAAAATAAGAAGATTTCTCAGAGAAATATTTTTAAAGCTAGAATAAATCCCTTGATGGAAAAATTGATTTAACATGGACTTTATCCTCAAAGAGGAATTATAAGTAATCCGTTGTTGTGCTTTTGCACCCTCTCTTACATTAAAATACAACAACGAGTCTTTAACAAATACCCTATTCTTGACCGATATCCCGGACAGGATATTCAGCTTAACAATTTCTTATTCTCTTTCTCCCCTTGTTATTTTTTTTTAATCACTAATAATGTCATATCATCAAATTGTTTTTCTTGACCCATAAATGACTGTACATCATCAATTACAGCATTTTTTATGACTTCTGCGGTTTGATGCCAGTTTTGACTAATAATGTTACAAAGTTGTTCCACTCCATAGAATTTTTTCCGGTTATTTTGGGCTTCGGTAATCCCATCAGTATACAAAACAACTCCATCCCCAGAATTTAAGACAATTAAAGTATGGCTAATAAATTGAGTAATATCTTCATCTAAGCCAATGGGTAGTCCTAAATCCATTGTATTAACTCGTTCAACATTACCGCTTTGACGAACAATTAAAATTTCCTCATGTTGCCCACTGATACTTAATAAACCTTCAGAATAATTTAAAATAGCTAAAGTTAGATTTTTATCAGAATTCATCCGTTGAACATTATAATAAATCATTCGATTTAAAGTATTTAAAAAGATAACACTATCATGCTCTTGTACTTCTTTTAATGTCCGAACGGCTGCTTGAATCATCACCATTAAAATTCCGCTTTCTAACCCATGACCCGTAACATCTCCAATGCCAATCGTAACAATTCCATTTGTATATAAAATATCATAATAATCACCCCCCACTTCATCGGCAGGTTTCATATATCCGACGATTTCTAAGTCTTGAATTTCGGCTAATTCCTGGGGTTTGGGAAGAATTAATTGCTGCATTTCTCGGAGGATATCAAGTTCTGCACTCATGCGTAAATTTTCGGCTTTGAGTCGCACATTTAAGGAACTAATTTCTTGATTCGCTTCGGCTAATTGTTGGGTACGCTCTTCGACTTTTTCTTCTAAGATATCAAAGGATTCTTTCAATTGTTCAGCCATCGAATTAAAAGAATTTGCCAAAGTTTTTAATTCTTGAATTCCTGTAATTTCCAGATTTTGAGTTAATTCTCCTTCTGCTAGTTTATGGGAAGCTCGATTAATTTTCAAAATAGGTTTTGTAATCCAACGGGCCGTTAAAAGTCCCATTCCTGTAGCGACTCCCAAGGCGATTAAACATAACCCAATCGTCATGCGATTATTTTGTTGAATTCGTGCCATAAAATCGGCTTCAGGAACAACCACCACCACTAACCAATCGATGCCTTTTCCATCTCGAATGGGTAAAATTTGAGCATAATACCAACTCCCCTTTTGCTGAAATTTAACTTGTTCATTATTTTGAATGGCCTTAAAACTACCAAACCGTTTTAAAAAGGCATTAGCCGTATTCCGAATCGTTGAATCTGTACTTTGACTAGCAAGAATTCGTTCAATGATAGCCTCTTCTCCTTGCCATTCAAGTTTAAAAGGTTTTTCAATTTTAGAACTAACAACTAACTCCCCCGAACGTTCAATAATAAAACTTTGTCCACGAGGACTAATATAAAGATGTTTTAAAAATTCTGTAATTCTTAATAAGGTAATATTAATACATAAAACGCCCTGTAAGTTTTGCTCTGGATCAAATACGGGCCAAACCGCCGACATTCCTAAAGCCGTGTCTGTATTTCGACGAGAAAAGAAAGGGTAAATAGAAGTCCAAACTGGTTTTTGAGCTTGTTTTGCTTGTTGATACCAAGGACGCTGACGGGGATCATATTCGGCTTGTTTTAACAATTTGACCCGGTTTCCCTGTTGATCTAAAAGAAAAACATCACGGATGGGTTCAGTGTCAATGGTGCGGATTTTGAGTTGAATTTCACTATTTTCTAAATGTTCAACCCCAACAAACTCTCCCTGTTCATTTCCATATAAAAAATAACTTTCTAAATCTCCTTCTAAGACGACTTGAAAAAAATATTGCTTTAATCCTTCAATATTATTCAAATTAAATGTTCCAGCTTCTACACTATCATGGGTAACTCGCAAAATTTGAAAGGATTTATTAAAATAGTTTAAAACATGATTTTCAATCCGAACACTGACACTTTGAATTAACTGTTGTGCTAAATCCTCAACCGCTTGTTGACCATTTTTAAAGGAAAAATAACCCACTAATCCAACAGCGGCTGTAATTTGTAAGATAAAGGGAAAAACCAACGCGGTTTTTAATCGAATTCTCCGTAAAGGTTGAAACCGGGAATAAGTTTTTAAACTAAAAATCATAGGAAAACATTCAATTTATTAGCAATATTAATCTGGAAAAATATTTTTATACGGGTTAGTTTTAAAGGACTGTTATTCTATGTTACACTGATTTCTGGTAAGTCTTCGCACCTACATTTTAAAAAGTTACTATTTGCGGCTTTACACTGTTGACTTGCTTGATAGTCCAGAATCAGTGTTGTGGTTTTCTTTTTACAGCGTTGAGCTTGTCTTCCCTTTCTAAGCAGATTTAAACAAAGCAGTAAACTTTCGCAATTTAGGCCTTAAACTGGGTTGGGTAATGAAGTATTCTCTAATTAGCAAATTTGGATCATTCCCAGATAAAATTTTAGATGATTTTTTATTGAATATGCTTTTCTGTGGATGCAAAAATTTTTCTAAATGGTAGTTTCGGAAATTACTCCTTTTCAAAGGATGATCACTATTCAACTTAAAAGAGCAATGTGAATTCTTTAATGATTTTAATTTTTTAAAATTTTGAGATACAGTTTCTATCTCATTAAAATGTCTTGATATGATTGTAGTTGTCATTGGAGTCCCCATTCTTTCTGAATAGTTTCAGTTGTTAAATTTAAAAATGTTTGGATTGTATATTCATGGGCTAACTTAAACCAGTTAACATAATCTTTATTGGCATCGAAGCTTTTGGTAGTTAACCTAAAAAATAGAATGTTTGAGATATCTTCATCCGACTCTGATATTCGCTGGTCTACCTGGACTGCTAATTGACCATCATCGTCAGGCAATGTAAAAATTAGCTGAATATCATGAAGATCCGGTGAACCTAGAATAGTATTAGGATTAGAACCAACAAATGTAAAGATTTTAGCGTGATCATTGGGATTCTTCCATCCTAATTCTTCATCGATTAAATTGACATAGGTAAGTTCATAGTTTGCTAGTTTTAAATTTTCTTTTTGAGTGGCTAACCACCAGTTATTGAAATGATTCCATTCGTACAAAAAATCATCAAATATTTTTTCAAAATGAGGATATTCACCTTCGCTTTTATACTTCCAGTTATAGCAAAAAAAGTTTTCCTGTATCTGGATGATTTTGGTACTATTAGAAGAAATAAAAACTGTCCGCCGCAAGGGAAACATCTTTCCCGAAAAATTGCTATTTTCTAAAAACGGCTCTTGATCAGTTGCATCGGGAAATCTATCCCTAATTTCTTGCCAGTAAAGCCCGACATGAACGGAGGATAACTGTTCTTCCTCAAGCTCAATGGCAAAAGCAACTTCTATAAGTGGTGGTTTAGTAAATTTAACTACAGTCATTGTAATTTCTATTGATGATTTGAATGGTGAAACTGTCGTATAAATCCAAGAAAAATTTAACTCAATGGTTTATTTTAGGTAAAGACCATTCCGCTTCTATTATACTATATGACCTCAAAACCTATTGATCAAGATCGGCTATTCTCTTTCTTAACGACTACAGGAATAGTCACTTAATATCTAGCTAATCAACATCTTCTCACCTCAAAACCCCAATTTTTACAGGACGAAAACCAGTCACCCCGAATCTTCTATAATCCTACTGGAAAACTGGGGTATACTAAAAAAGTGAAACCGTTGTAAATAATTTCTGCGTGGAACTCTCCTGTAAAAGTCAGTATGCCCTTCTCGCCCTGATCGAATTGGCAACTCACTATGATGATCCTGAACCCAGGCAGGTTCGCCAAATTGCAGCCCAGCATAATATTCCTGATCGCTATCTCGAACAATTGCTGGCAACCTTGCGGCGCTGTGGTATTGTTCGCAGTCAACGAGGCTCCAAAGGAGGCTATTATCTGGCCAAGGAACCGGGGAAAATTACTCTATTTGATGTGGTCAACTGCTTAGAAGGAACAGATCCCGAAGCAGCCCCTCAAAATTCTTGCCTCAATACCGTTGAAAGTGCAATCATTTGGGAATTTTGGCAAGAAGCAGAGCAAATGGCTAACTCTGTGTTACAGAAATACACCTTAAAAGACTTGTGTGAACAAAGAGATGCCCGACAACAGAAGGATATTATGTATTACATCTGAAGGGTTAGGTATGAGTTCCTCAGACTGCTTGTATCATTGTTCTTTATTCGAGTCTCAATATGCGTATCGCTCATAACATTACTGAATTAGTCGGTCACACTCCTTTAGTCCAACTAAACCGCATTCCCAAGGCGGAAGGATGTGTGGCTCAAATTGTTGTGAAATTAGAAGGGATGAACCCCGCCTCTTCCGTCAAAGATCGAATTGGGGTGAATATGATTAATGTCGCGGAAAAAGAAGGAGTGATCACCCCTGGTAAAACCGTATTAGTGGAACCCACCTCGGGGAATACCGGAATTGCCCTGGCCATGGTCGCCGCAGCTAGAGGCTATCGTTTAATTTTAACGATGCCGGAAACCATGAGTTCAGAACGTCGGGCGATGTTAAAGGCCTATGGGGCAGAACTCGAACTGACTCCCGGTATTGAAGGGATGAGTGGTTGTATTAGAAGGGCTCAGGAAATTGTGGATACTCTGCCCGATGCCTATATGTTGCAACAATTCCGCAACCCGGCTAACCCCCAAATTCACCGCAAAACAACGGCCGAGGAAATTTGGACGGATACCGATGGTTGTGTCGATATTCTCATTTCTGGGGTGGGAACCGGAGGTACATTAACCGGAGTAGCCGAAGTCCTCAAACAACGTAAACCGAATTTTCAAGCTATTGCAGTAGAACCCGCCAATAGTCCAATTTTATCCGGGGGTAAACCAGGGCCCCATAAAATTCAAGGTATTGGGGCTGGGTTCATTCCTCCCGTTTTGAATGTTGATCTCATTGATGAAGTCATTCAAGTTCGGGATGAGGATGCCATGATTTTTGGCCGTCGCATGGCGCGAGAAGAAGGGATTTTATCAGGAATTTCCACTGGGGCGGCATTATATGCTGCCGTTGAAGTCGGTAAACGCCCTGAAAATAAAGGCAAACTGATTGTGATGATTCAACCCAGTTTCGGCGAACGTTACCTGAGTACACCTTTATTTCAAGAAGGTTGAGTGTTGTCAGTTGTAGGGGTGGGGTTACCCCGCCCGTACTCAGTTATCAGTCGTTAGACGTGCTTGGGGCTTACGGTATCAACTCCCCCAAGTGCGTCTTTACAGATGTTAACCATTCCCCCTCTTCCCTCTTCTCCTCTCCCCCTACTTCCCCCCTACGGAGATAGGCTTTCCCTACCCAAATTTAAACAGGTGAAAAGAGGGTTGGGAAGGACACCCCCCCTACAGGTTTTGAGCACAAATCATTTTTATCTTATGTCTATCTTTGTTAAACATTTAAAACAATCGGGTTATTTAGATCAGATTGACCTAACTTTATGTATTGTAGGTTCGCGTCAGGTTCAAGAATTTATTGATATTGATTATTCCCATCAAGGGTGGGAAATTTTTGCCCCTGGTTTAACCATTTATGGTTTTGATGCGGATGAAAAAGCTTGTCAAGACCGCAATCAACAATTAGCACAAAAAAAGATAAACTGGACAGAAACCCATATTCCTTTAGCGGTTTGGAATACATCAGGAACTCAAACTTTATATCAAACCCAACATCCAGAATGTAGTTCCTTATATCCTCCCAATGAATTAGTGATTAATCGTTTAGATGAATATGCTGAACGTCATAAATTAATCTCTACAACTTCTGTAAAAACCACAACCCTAGATGAGTTTTTTCAAGATAAAACCACATCAATTGATTTTCTTCAGTTGGATGTCCAAGGCGGAGAATTAAACGTTTTAGAAGGGTGTTCTCAACTGTTAGAACATCAAATTTTAATGATATTAGTGGAAGTTTCATTTATAGAACTCTATAAAAATCAATCGTTATTTGCAGAAGTTGATATTTATCTTAGAAATCAAGGGTTTACCCTCCTCGACTTTGGAAAACGATGGAATGGTCGTCGTCAAGGAATTACATTGATGTCTCGTCAACACCCCGGACAATTAGTATGGACAGATGGGTTTTATGTTCGAGATTTAATTCGACCGGATCAAAATTTAGGTTTTAAAACCCCTGATAATATTCTAAAATTGGCTTGTATCGCTGATATTTTTATGTTCTATGATTATGCTTTAGAACTCTTAGGATATTTAACTTTAAATTATGGAGATAACCCTCAATATCATTTAACGGATGTAATCATTAACAGTATTCAAGAGCATCCAGAAATAAAAAATCTTAATATAGAATCGATTCCTTTTATTTCTAAATTACTGAAAAAGAGTCATCCCTCTTAATTAACTTGATTTCGCTAATAGGCGTATTTTTTTTAAAAATAACGCTATTAAATTAATTTTAAGCTAAACTATATCTATCGTGATTCGGTTAAACAGTCTATGTCTATTATTTATAACGAACCTTCCCTCTTTCTAGCGTCAGAACAAGAGGAATTTGATGATATTATATTTCCACCCGGTAATTTGTGGAGTGAGGAACCAGCATTGGAAAGTTACTTACATTTACAACAACTGATACTTTTATTAAAATGCCTTGACTGGTGGTGGCGTGAGCGCAATGATTATTTTTCAGCAGGTAATCTCACTGTTTATTTTAGCCCCAATCAAAAAAAATCAGAACATTTTAGAGGGCCAGATTTTTTAGTGGTTTTGAACACAGAACGCAAACCTCGCCGAAGTTGGGTTGTGTGGGAAGAAGGGAAATATCCTAATATTATTATTGAACTATTATCTCCCTCCACCGCAGAAATTGATAAAGGTTTCAAGAAACAACTGTATCAAGATACATTCCGTACCTTTGATTATTTTTGGTTTGACCCTGAAACTTTAGAGTTAGCAGGATTTCATTTAGTGGATGGACAATACCAACCCCTTGAACCCAACTCTCAAGGATGGTTATGGAGTCAACAATTAGAATTATTTTTAGGCGTTCATAACTCTCAATTGCGTTTTTTTACTTCTGAAGGTAAACTTCTTCCCACTCCCGAAGAAACAGCAACAGAAGCCGAAACATCATTAGCAAAAGCCGAAGCTTTATTAGCAAAATATCGAGAACAATTTGGAGAGTTACCCGAAAGTTAGAATAAAATTAAAGTATTTAATCTTATCAAAATGATGAATCCTAAAAAATAATTATATTCCAGCGTAGGGTGCGTAAGCAACGCGCACGCACCAAAAGGGAATCTCGCCCTAACAATCAATTTAGAATCCAAACAGTTGTACAATTGATTGAGACTGACTATAGCAAGTTCAAATAGATTGTATAATCATAATTTCAGGAGTATTAATTTTAAAAAATGGATAGATATTCCCGTGTCAGGGCGAGGTGACCTCGCCCCTACGATTTCGGTACTTTTTATATAAGATTTAAACTGACTAAATTAGGGTTATAATTTAAGACAGTCGAGTTAAACAATAAACCTCCTCAACTTCTATGGTCTCTATTCGTCGTCGTCCGCCTAATCCTACGGTTGAAGTCTTAAACTTACGTTATCAGGTTGCTGTCCCTGGCTCTGAACCCCAGAATATTTTAGAAGAAATTGTTTGGTATAAAGAAAAAGAAATTACCGACTTAAGGGAACGTTTACCCCTAGAAAAATTAAAGCAAAAAGTCAATACAATTTCTGCACCTCGTAACTTTTTTCAAGCGTTAAAACAAAGTCAAACTCAACCTGCGGTCATCGCTGAAGTTAAAAAAGCCTCCCCCAGTAAAGGCGTAATTCGAGAAGATTTTGACCCCGTTGCGATCGCAAAATCCTATCAACAAGGTGGCGCAAGTTGTTTATCAGTTTTAACCGATCAAAAATTCTTTCAAGGGAGCTTTGAAAATTTAGCAAAAGTTCGGGCTGTTGTTGATTTACCCTTACTTTGTAAAGATTTTGTCATCTATCCTTATCAAATTTATTTAGCGCGATATCATGGAGCAGATGCAGTTTTACTCATTGCTGCGGTTCTCTCCGATCAAGATTTACAATATTTTCTCAAAATTGCAAAAGTATTAGGAATGACCGCTTTAATTGAAGTCCATACCCTCGAAGAATTAGATCGAGTTTTAAGCTTAGATGGCGTTAATTTAATCGGCATTAATAACCGAGATTTACAGAATTTTACCGTTGATTTACAAACCACTTGCCAATTGTTACAAACCCGACAATCGCAATTCCAATCCCGTGATATTTTAGTGGTGAGTGAATCAGGACTTCATACCCGTGAGGATCTCAATTTAGTCACCCAAGCCGGGGCGAGAGCCGTTTTGATTGGGGAATCTTTCATGAAGCAACCCGATCCAGGTGTTGCCTTAAATCAACTGATTACCTCTTAGTGTATTATAGGGAAACGGCAGTGAAATCCTGTTTCCTGAGTTGAATATTCTCATCCTGAGATAATTTTTAACCCCATTGAAGCCCTCGATCTTTCAATCGATCATGCAGTCTGGTTTACTGGAGATTTAGTTAAAGTTGATGGAACCGATTCCTCTTCCTGCTTATGTTCATTATGAACTGCTCCTGCAATTTCTAGAACGAAAAACGAGGTTTGCAGTCAAACGGAACTCTTCTCAATACGAGAAGGTTGATCAATTGATTATTACCTTACGGAAAGCCGTCGCCCTACACAAGCAATTAGAGCAAAGCTGTATTCAAGCAAATCTTCCCGTTGACTATCGCTGGTCTTTGAATGAAATTAATCCTGAACAGATTAATTTACCAGAGGGTTGACACTCTCGGCGCGTAAAGCCGAGATTCTTAATTCAGCGACTGACCTTTAAGCACCGTATCTCTTTCGAGCAATACTCAAACCTTTCAATCGTGAAAAGTCACCCATTGACGAGCCTGACTTACGGCAACCCCAGAGGGTCTATCTCCAAAAGCGTACTAGGATACGACACTTCGACTAAGCTCAGTGACCACCTAGAGTTCGGGCGTGCCCCGCCCTACCTTAATTGATCAAACCAAATTATGTGTTTTCTGGTCATGAGAATGGGTTGATTCTCTAGCTCTGTTTTACAAGGTTTTCGCTACCCTTGTTGTTACTCTCAAGGAGTTTTCAGGTTCGAGGGTGCCGACTAAAAGCCGCTTCACAACCGCCCACCTTGGGGATTTCAACCCTCTCTATCTTAATCCAAAGCCGATGCTCAAAGCACGGGGTTTTAGACCCAAATTCTCGATAAAGGGTTGAATTAAGAATTAAGAATTGAGAATTGAGTTGCAATTTTGAGGGACAATATTCCTTCTGTGACTCACGCAGAACACCAAACCTATAAAGAGTGAAAATAGACTATGGATGATAAATTAATGTTGATGATTCCGGGGCCGACCCCCGTTCCTGAACAGGCGTTATTAGCTCTGTCCAAACACCCCATCGGACACCGTAGTGGGGATTTTAGCAAAATCATGGAGGAAGTGACAGCGAACCTGAAATGGTTACACCAAACCCAAAATGATGTGCTGATTTTAACGGCCAGTGGCACTGGGGCGATGGAAGCCGGAATTATTAATTTCCTCAGTCGCGGGGAAAAGGTGTTATGCGGTTGTAATGGGAAATTTGGAGAACGTTGGGCCGAAGTCGCCACCGCCTACGGGTTAGAAGTCGATACCGTTACGGCTGAATGGGGACAACCCCTTGACCCCGAACAATTCCGGGCAAAATTAGAAGCAGATACCAACAAAGAAATCAAAGCCGTTATTATCACCCACAGCGAAACTTCAACGGGTGTAATTAACGATTTAGAAGCCATTAATCGCCATGTTAAAGCTCATGGAGCATTAATGATTGTAGATGCCGTTACTAGCTTAGGAGCGGTGCATCTTCCCATCGATGAATGGGGGATTGATGTTGTTGCTTCTGGTTCCCAAAAAGGGTATATGATTCCCCCCGGTTTAGGGTTTGTTTCGGTCAGTGAGAAAGCTTGGGAAGCTTATAAAAATGCTAACCTTCCTCGCTACTATTTAGATTTGGGTTTATATCGCAAATCTGCTAAGAAAAATACCAATCCTTTTACCCCTCCGGTGAACTTGTTTTTTGCCTTACAAGTCACGTTACAAATGATGAAAAAAGAAGGGCTAGAGAATATTTTTGCCCGTCATCAACGGTTAACTAAAATTAGCCGGGAAGCCGTTAAAGCATTAGGATTATCGTTATTTGCAGCCGATGAATGTGCCAGTCCTGCCATTACGGCTGTTGCTCCTCCTGAAGGGTTAAATGCTGAAGATGTTCGGGCTGTTGTTAAGAAGAAATTCGATATTATTTTAGCCGGAGGACAGGATCACCTCAAGGGTAAAATTTTCCGTATTGGTCATTTAGGATTTGTTAGCGATCGCGATATTCTAACAGCAATTGCGGCGCTAGAAGCTGCGTTACGGGAACTCGGTTATGAAGGGTTTACTCCTGGTGCAGGAGTGGCTGCGGCGGCTCGTGTGTTAGCCGAATCCTAATTTAATATTGAGTCGGGTGGGCATAGCCCACCTTCTCGATACTTCTGGGAATTATTAAAATTAGCAATATCCCATCCTAAATTAGGCAGTTTCTAACCAGTCGAAGATTTTATCTAACTGTTCCAATGTGACTAAACCATATTGCCACAGGGTCATAGATAACGGACTAGCATCGGGATATTTATGTTGAGATTCCGCCGGATGATTGGCTCGTTCTGCCATCGCAATAGAGTCAGGAGAAAGCGATAAATCTTCTTGTAAAAAACGAATAAACCGAGAGTAATTGATTGGTGTCATTTTAACATTCACCTCCTAATATAAAATCCATCTTGGGATTAAAAAATTTTTTTGATAAACGAGGCTGATCGCCTTTTGTTATAAATTGAGATGTTTATAAAGTCTGAGTTTGCCAACTTCAGAACATTAATTTTGGGATGTTAAGTTGTCTGAAAACAATTGCAGTTTTATACAATTGTTCCCTCAGTTTTCTCCTCACACATCTACATTAGTTGCGATTAAAATTCCGCACAATTGAGAACTAGCCACATTCTGTTCTGTCACAGGTTAGCTGTCTCAAAGAATTACTAACCAGTAGAACAGGTGCAGCTATTAAAATTAATCTGTCTGCTGACAGAACAGTTTCCCTGTCAAACGAGAGAAATCACAGAACTCTAAACTTTAGAGTCACCGTGTCATCGTTATTAAACCCTACCTCGCTCACTGAAGCGAACTTGACTCAAGATTAGCCTTGACAACCGATCAAGATTGTCGTGGAACAATTTCCTGGGCTTGATGAGTGTTTCCTCACACCTAAGAAGAACGAATCAACTGTATAGGGTTCACTGCGGGTACGCTTAACAGTTGTTTGGAGTAGACAGGTTAGCAAATTTGTCTACTGTTGTGTAGACCTTAGCATTAAAGTTTTAACAAATTACATGAACTTTTGTAAAGTTTTTTAAACTTAAGGCTTATTGCTGAGAATCTACAACGGTGATCGCGATCCGATCGCCCACTTTAATCCCCAATTCTTGAGAACGTCCCCCCCGCAGTTCAATCACCTGATCCACCGCCACATCAGGGCCATAAGTGGGACAAGGTTCCTGCTGACAAGGGGGAGCATTGACCTGAACCGCTTTAACAACCCCATTGCGAAGAAAAATCATATCCAGAGGAATTTTGCAGTTTTTCATCCAAAATCCCACAACGCGAGGTCGATCAAAGGGAAATAACATTCCCCGATCATCAGCCAAAGCGGTTCTATACATTAAGCCTAACGCTTGTTGCTGGGGGGTTTTAGCCACTTCAAGCTGAATCACTTCGCCCCCAATTTTCGCTTGAGCCGTAATGGGTAACATTTGACCCTGATTGTTTTGGGCTTGTGCAGGAACATCAAAAAGGGCTGTTCCTAAACTCAAGAATTGTGCTGTTGAAACCGATGAAAACAGCGATGAACAGCTAATCCATAGAATACCAACCACCCCAAAACCTATCGAGACTAAGGCTGTGGGGATAGAAGCCAAGATTAAACCCTGCTCAAATCCCACTAACAGTTGAATGTTCAACGCTCTCAAAAAATCCGTATCATCAGCGACAAAAGATTGTACAACATCTTAGGCAACTTTGGTATTTTTTTTTGAGGGAACAGGGAAGAGGGAACAGGGAACAGGGGGAGGAGGGGACAAGGGGACAAGGGGATGGGGGACTGGGGACAAGGGGATGAGGGGGCAAGGGGACTGGGGGAGAGGGGAAGGAGTGTGGCTGTCTTTGGTTGCTGATTTTGAACTGTCAACGGTCAACTGTTAACCATCTCGGAGGACATATCCAACGCCTCGAACTGTTTGAATTAGACGTTTTTCCCCTTCATCTTCAATTTTTAGGCGTAAATAACGAATATAAACTTCGATAACATTGGACTCTCCCAGAAAGTCATAACCCCAAACATTCTCTAAAATTTGTTCACGGGTTAAAACTTCGCGAGGATGTTCCATTAAATATTTGAGTAATTCATACTCCTTCATCGTCAGTTCAATCGTTCTACCATTGCGAAGTGCCCGACGAGTCGCTAAATCTAAGACTAACTCCCCAAACCGCAATTGTTCATTATTGCTAGTCGCAGGCTTCAAATACAGATTGACCAGTTCTAAAAAAGTCTCCGTCCGATAGGGTTTTAAACAATAGTCATCCGCTCCTGACTCTAAGCAGGCGATCCGATCTTCGATGGCATCTTTTGCCATTAATACTAACAAAGGTGTATGATTTCCCAAATCCCTTAAATGGCTACACAGAGACAGCCCTGACTCTCCCGCCAACAGTCGGTCAATCACAATTAATGCGGGTTGTAATTCCGTAGCCTGACGTAAACCAACTGTTCCATTACTAGCCACAATCGGATAATAACCCGCCTCTTCTAAATCCAGGCTAATTTGTTGAGCTAACAGTTCATCTGGCTCAATTACTAAAATCGATGGATGATGATCTAACCCCAACTTACTCATTGATTTATTGATTGTTGATGGTTAATTGTTGACAGTTGGCTATTAACCGTTGGCTGTTCAAAGTCAGCGACCTAATGTAGGCATAGCACTCCTCCCCTTGTCCCCCCATCCCCTTGTCCCCCCATCCCCTAAGGTAATTCTACAGAAGTGGGTTTGGCAATATGAGGAAGTCCCCAGCCTAATTTTTCGCGGAGAACTTGGAAAAATTCGGGAGGATGGAGGCGAATAAACTTAGCATGATAGGGCGATCGCTTAACTCTAACCTGATATTCAGGAAGAACATAACAACCCCCATTACCATCCACCACCATCACTAACTGATTTGGACTAGCCGGATAAATAATTACGGGTTCGGTTTCCCCATAAATTAAAGCGCGTGAAGCCAGAGAATGGGGACAGATGGGCAGTAGTTGCAGCACTTCTACCCCCGGTGTTACCACCGCACCTCCGGCGGATAAGGAATAAGCGGTTGAACCCGTCGGAGTCGAAATAATCACCCCATCGGCGGCAATATCCACCGGAGCATGACGACCAATTTTGATTTCAAAATGGCACATACAGGTCATGGGCTCCCGATGCAGTACCATTTCATTCAAACATAACGCTTCCCACAGCACTTGGTCTGCCTGACACACCTCAACCGCAATCATCGTGCGATTTTCAACAATATAGTTTCCTTCGAGAACTTGTTCTAAGATCAGAGGCAGTTGATTCAGGTAGGTTTCCGTTAAAAATCCCATGTGACCTGTATTCACCGCCAACAAAGGAATGCCTTGAGGGGCTAGTATCCGAGATGCTGAGAGAACTGTACCATCCCCACCGAGAACAATCGCAAACATCATCTCCTGATCAAAATCGGGAGGGGCAATTTTATCAATGGGAGTTCGGTGTAAAGGATGAGGTTGAGTGGCATAACCGAGTATTCCCCCTGTTCCGGGTGCCGTGCAAACCTTCATCCCCCGCCCTTTTAACTTGTCTTTGATCTCGGTCGCAGCACGACAAGCGGCGGGTTTTGCGTCATTGTAAATAATCCCTACTTTTGACACGCGAAGTTTTGTTAAATTGGGTTTAAACAGAATTAGAGTCTGTCTCAGAACCAGGATGGACATCCCAATTCTGATCGGAGACAAAATTTTAACGATGGTTAAAGCATACCCTGTCTTTGGGCGATTGCGTTGAGTTAGAGGGGCTTGAAGGGATTGCTCCTTTTTTTGCGTTTTTTGAGCTTTTCCTGTTCATATTCTAATTCTTTAAGTTTTTTCATAATTCGACTAAAGTATTCTTGCAGATAAGACTCTAAGGTGCTGATTTCCTGGGAATCAATGCCAAAAACTTCATAGGTTTCATCCATTGAAGCTTGTAAGGACTGACCATTGGCTAAGACTTCCGCAAAAGCAAGACGGTCAGACACATTCCCAGTCCACTGAAACCAACGGGTAACTTGGCGGAATAGACGCAGGATTTCCGTTGGGGTACGGGTAATTTTAGCTTGTTTGTTAGAGAGCCGTTCACACAATGCAATAATATCCTCAGCCGTCCAAGCTTTGGAACCCACTACTGGGAAACTTCTATTTTCAGTTTCAGCGACGGATAAGGCCTTAACTGCAAATTTAGCAATATCTTGGGTATCCATATAGGCAACGGGAGAACTGACCCCCGGAACCCAAACCGCTTGTTGATCTAAAATGGGGATGGCATATTGACCAATTAACCCTTGAAAAAATCCACAAGGTCTTAGAATGGTGTATTTTAAACCGGACTCAGCTAAAAATAGTTCGGTACAGCGCTTGATTTCTAATAAAGGCACTTGAGGATATTTCTCGGCATCCAAAAACGAAAAGAATACAAATCGTTGAACTCCCGCCTGGGCTGCGGCTTGAATTAGAGCCACTTTCCCTTCCCAGTCTACTTGTTTAATCCCTAATGAATCTGTAGGACGGGCGGTTGCAGCATCAATAACGGCTGTTACGCCTTCTAATGCAGCTTTTAAGCTTTCCGGTTCGCATAAATCCCCTGGAACCAGTTCTGCCCCCCATTCCTTTAAAAACGCGGCTCTGCGGTAACTGCGTGCTAAACAACGCACGGTATACCCTTCATCAAGCGCCCGTCGCGCCACCTGTCTCCCCAATGTCCCAGTCGCACCGACAATTAATAAAGTCATGAATATCAGTTTGAAGCTTAAAGTTTATTAAGTATGGTATCAAACATTCTCACATTTTTTTACAAAACTTTACAAAAATTTGAAGATTGGCCCTGTAGATCTTTTCGTCAAGGGGTCGCGATCGCACTTTAAGGATGAGGCGTAATTAGATTCACTCAACTGTCTCTAGCTGCTATCCGAAAATTCTATAGGGGTGATTGGCAGAATTGTAACTGTATCGGCGGCGCGGTTATTTGCATCGTTGCTTACTATTAGCACGGGACGGCGTTTATTCATCTCAGAGCCAACCACAGGGCTAAGATTCGCGTAGTAAATTTCACCACGTTTCATCTGTTAATCCATTATAGATTAATAGTTAGTATTGACTATGAACGCCAATTGATTTATATCAAATACATTCTTACTCATGCTGAGTATGATAAGGAGAACTGGAAAAATGACCCTTACTTTTAATCCAGATAAATACAAAGAGTTATTGTCTCAGTATCAGCCTAAGATCATTAGAACTGAAGCGGAAAATGAAAAGGCTTTGGCTATTGTGGAAGAGTTGATGCACCGCCCTGATCGCACTCCAGAAGAAGATGAATTATATGAATTATTGATTGTATTAATTGAAAGATTTGAGCAAGAATATTATGCACTATGGCTAATTTACCATCAAGAACAACTGAAACTATCAATCAATTAAAACAGCAGGCGTTAGACATTGTTAATGAAGCTTCAGCCTTGGAATTAACTATTTTTGAGCTATTTGGAGAGACAGAGGTAACGATTCCGGCACTAGATGAAATGAAAAGTGCCGCCGAAGATGCTGAATCTTCCTACTCTCAACTGTCTAATATCCAGCTTCAAATTGCCAAAGCTCAACATCAGGCCTCTCCTGATATGCTACAATTACTAGAACGAGCTATAGCACGAACCCAAGCAAGGATTCCGGCGTTGGAGCGTAGTATTAAAGAAGTTAAAATGGAATATAACTTGCCATGAATAAACAACCCCATATCCCCGATCCAGAAACATCTAAACGCTTGCTTGCTAACCTCCGCCGCTCTCGGATGGAGGTTCAAGAAGTGAATTTAGAATTAGGAGAAATTAATGCGATGCTGGCAGAACAGCTTCGCGAACAAAGATTGAAGCGAGTCAGGCGATCGCTCAATAACTCAACAGCAGAATTATAAAATGATTAGCAAAAGTAGCCAAAAGTTTATGGAGCGCGATCGCGCTTTTTTAACCACAGATCGACGTGGATGAATAAAGGGCGATCGCTAATATTACTATGATCGAACTATGGGGTAACTATCCTACAGCATCATCCTATCTGAACGATTGGATCGTTCAGATAGGATGATGCTGTCACGCAGTTAATTTTTTTGCCCAAAACCCTTGCTGCAAGGACTCTAGCCTACAAAATATCAAATTTAGATGCGTAGCAGCTTAGTAAATAAGGCATTTTTTACTATCTCTGGTTGCGTGTTGATGACGACACCAAAGATGTTTGTATAAACACCTATAATTTCGTTAGTTTCTGTGTACTGAATAATCGTGTCTGCAATACCATCTTGATTGACATCAGTAGGAGTAAAGGTAAGAATGTCTATTATTATAATGGGTTTCGTAAAGTGTCATCTGATCACATTTATTATTACTGTGGCGGGGATTGTTGTTGATTTAATTCCTCCTGGGTGACACAACAATCAGGACTAACTTTAACTGATAGATTTTCTCCCTCACGATTAATATCAAAATTTAGAGGAAAGTACAAAAGTGAAGAAATAATACGAGACTGAACATCAGAAGCACGAGCAACGTTTGTCCCATCTATACTCTGAATAATATCTCCTGGTCGCAGGTCGGCTTTAGCTGCTGGTGAATCTTCGTTAACCTCAATAATTATAACACCTGTATCTTGAGTAATGGAAAAAGGTAAACTCCCATTCTGATTAATTTCATCTCGAACTTGAGACGAAAGTTCAGTCATTTTAATTCCTATGCGGGGATAACCCAAAAAAGTAGGGTTAACAGGAAATTCCATTACTGAGCCATCAGAATTCACTGAAATATTGCGGAATGTGACTGGGTTTTCTTTTTCGGGGCGTACAGCAATCAGAAAATTATCAGGTCGATAAGTATCGCTAGGTTTGTCAGTATCCAGATCTGTAGGATCTTCACCTACTATTACTAGCCCTTTATATGATTGCCGAAGTTTCATTGTTTGCCTAATGTTTTGAATGCCGCCTTTCCCATCGGGTAGACGAACTACCATAAATCCTGAATCTCCATTAATAGATAGAATAGCCTGATGCTGAGTCGCACCAACAGCAAACTCTAAGCCCCAAACGCCATTTGTTTGAGACTCAACCCCAGGTGGAGGTGAAATTAGTTCTCCCAGTCCAGTATTATTTTCTGTAGGTTCAGGAGCAGGTGTAGCTGCGGGTGTAGGTGCGGGTGTAGGTACAGGTGTGGGTACAGGTGTGGGTGTAGGTGTTTGTGGGTTTGTAGTTTCTGGCTCTTTAACCAGATTTGAGTTTTTGGGAACCTGTGAAAAAATTCCTTTGGATATTAGAACTGCAATTGCCAATCCAGCTAGCGGTTTCCACGAAATTGAGCTAGACTGACCTCGACCATTAACAATGTAACATCTAGCTATAATATCATGAAGTGCTTGCTTTTCTGGTGTATATCCTGCCATCAAATAGCCAACAATCCCAACTAATAATCCTATGACAAAAAGGGCTATAGATAGATAATAATAAGGAGAATCTGATGCTGATGTACTGGGTGTCATAACAGCCATGAAGGCAGCTGCTATCCAAAATACAAAACAAGCTGACTTAGCGAAATATCTTGCTGTGGCTTTGCCAAAAGAAATCTGATTTCCCTGAAGATTGGTAACAATAATACCCACGACTCTCTTCCCAAGAGTTCCCTGGATTGAAGAACTTTCAAGGATAGCATAATAAATCCAACCTATGATCTGCATCAAGATCAGATACATAGCTAGTTCAGCATTTGGCTGTTGTAATTCTGATGGTGAGCGACCAACAATTATAAAACCAATGAAAATGAAAATAATTGTATCTATTAATAAAGCAACAAATCTTTTTTCAAATCCTGCATAGCCAGTTGTCCTAGTCATTGGATTATTTCCTAATTACTAAACAGTCAGATAATTGATCATGGAGAGTTCTTCTTTTCTGGGTAAATCCCCCCATTAAGAAACCCATAAATATAAGCAAGTATGAGATTAGTTTACTGCCATGTCTTTTTGTGGCTTGCTCAAAAGAAATCTGATTTCCACTTAAATCTGTAACAATAATTCCCACTGCCATCTTGCCAAGAGTTGCTTGCAGAAAAGAACTTTCCATGATTGGACAGTACAGAAATCCCAGCACGATATACCAGAAAATCCAACCCACTAAAGTAGCAGTGCCACCAAACATTACCGCATTAATGAGAAGACTACTGATCGCTAAAATAGAGATGTCAATCAAATAGGCTACCAATCGACGACCAAAATCTGCTGGTTGTAATATGGGTGGTGGTTGTTGGTATGGCGGTTGTGAGGGTGGTTGTTGGTATGGCGGTTGTTGGTATGGCGGTTGTGGGGGTGGCGGTGGTAAGAAAGGTTTGGTTTGTAGTAGCTGATGAACAGCTTGCAGCGCTTCTGAAGCCGATTGATAGCGTTCTTGATATCTGAAACGTACCATTTTTTCTAAAATATTGGCAAAGTCATCACTGACTTGTACTCTATTTCGCCAGACAACTTCCGAATTATTAGGATTAGCAAGTTGCATCGGAGATAAACCTGTGATAGCTTCAATCCCAATCATTCCCACTGCATAAATGTCGCTACAGAATAAAGGTTGTCCTCCTAATTGTTCAACAGGCATATAACCGGGCGTACCAACGACAGAATTTATAACCACTTGCCCCTGTGTATTAAATACTTGGGTGCTGATTTCTTTGACCGATCCAAAGTCAATGAGTACAATCTTTTTATCTGAATGTCTGATCATTAAGTTTTCTGGCTTAATATCGCGGTGAATCACTCCTTTTTGATGAACAAACTCCAAAACTTCTAAAATGTCTCTCAAGAGGTAAGAGACATCATGTTCATGCAATTGTTTACCTGGATAAATGTCTTTACGAAGATTGTTACCCTTGACAAATTCTTGGACTAAGAAAAATTCTTGATTTTCTAGGAAGTAAGCTAAAAGCCTCGGAATTTGATCGTGTTGTCCTAATGTTTTCAGTGTTTTAGCTTCTTTTTCAAATGCCTCTTGCACCCACTTCCAAACAGACTGTTTCTGTTGCGGCTTGAGTCTTTTAACGACGCAGGGTTCATTGAAATAGTTAGCATCTTCAGCTAAAAATGTTTCCCCAATACCACCCTCTCCCAGTTCGCCTGTGATGTGATAGCGTCCATTCTGAAGTTTTGTTCCAACAAGACTTGCTCCGAACATAAAAGTTTTAGGACTTTTGCTAGGAAATAGCTTAACAAGCCCACAGTGCCAGCCTTGATAAGCTGCTACGCATCTAAATTTGATATTTTGTAGGCTAGAGTCCTTGCAGCAAGGGTTTTGGGCAAAAAAATTAACTGCGTGACAGCTTATCAACAGCACTGACGGACAAAGGTAGTCTGATCCTCTGATAATAATCCCGAATCGCTACACTGTATCGGCTCAACGGCTCACCATTTGGCTCAATATAAAAGGCTCTTTTGGCTCTTTTGGTTCATTTTTGCCACCAAAGCATGATATAATTGTAGCGATCGCACATTATCGGGCAGGTATCCAAGATGACAGCCACCCTGATTCAGCCACCCCAAGAGAAACAAAGTCCCCTTGCGGATCATGTTCTTTTGAAAAATATTAGTTGGCAAACCTATCAATTGCTGTTACAAGATTTAGCGGAACAGCCGGGGATTCGCCTGATTTATGACCAAGGTTTACTAGAAATTATGACACCTTTAGATCCCCACGAAGGTAACAAAAAACTATTAGGCCGTTTGGTAGAAACTCTGACTGAAGAATTAAATATTGAAGTCAGGAGTTTGGGTTCGAGAACTTGCCAACGTCAAGATTTAAACAGAGGTTTTGAACCTGATCAATGTTACTATATCCAAAATGAATCTTTAGTCTGGGATAAAGAGCAAATTGACCTGCAACAAGACCCACCACCGGATTTAATTATTGAAATTGATATTACCAGTAGCTCTATTAATCAATTAGAACTTTATAAAGCGTTTCGTGTACCGGAAGTTTGGCGGTATGATGGAAAAAATATAATATTCTATCAATTAGAAGGAGAAGCCTACCGAGAAACAGATAACTCTCCTACTTTTCCCTTTCTTTCTCAAACTGACATTATGCACTTTTTGGAACTCAAGAAAACGACTAGGGAAAATGCTTGGATTGGCTTGTTCCGTGAGTGGGTGAAAAGTCAAATTCCAACAGCAAATTGAATGAGTAAGAGGTTGCGTAATGGCGGGTTTACTCAGGGCGTCTGAAGAAGGGCTAAAAATTATTAATCTAGCCAGACGTAACCCTGGCTGGAACAAAACAGATGAACTCTGGTGTCAAGCCGCCCTAACTTCAAAAGCAACATTAAAACGGTTTTGGACACACAAGCGAATTCGACGCGAAACATTTATTGATATTTGTAAAGCAGTAGGAGTTAATAACTGGGAAGACATTATCGATCGCAATGATATCAAGCAAACAGAACCACTTTTAGCCGCCGCGATCGCAGATATCCCCCTAAACTCTGAAACTGATAAAAACTTCCCCCTCCCTGAAAATTTACCCCCCGTGAGAAATTGGGTAAATCGCACAAAAGAACTTGATATCTTAAAAGCTACTATTATTAACTCAGATATCACAGCCATCTCAATTGTTGGATTACCAGGCATCGGAAAAACCTCCCTCATTAGCCAACTAATTCGCCAATTACACACAGAAAACACCTGCTTTACCGCCGTCGTTTGGCAATCATTAGAATCGGCAACAGGCAAAGCACCCTCCTTTGATCGCATAATTGACTCCCTGCTATTTACCCTCTCCAACGGCGACATTACTGCTGAAAATGACTGTGGCAAAAAAACTGAAAATCTGCTCAAAATCCTCAGAGAAAAACCTTGCTTGCTCGTTTTTGATCGCGCTGACACACTTTTGAAAGCAGGAGAGGCAAAAGCTGCTGGTTATTTCTCCGACAACTGTGCCGAATATGCTTGGTTATTCAAACAACTATTAGAAACAGAACATCAAAGCAAAATCCTATTCACCAGTCGTGAAAGTTTAGCGGAATTACCACCAAGTCTTACCCGTGAAATCCAGCTAAATGGACTCAATCAAGATGCAGCCATTACCTTATTACAATCTTTTAATCTAACAGGGAATGAAGAAGAATTAGTCGAACTTTCCCATCGCTATCAAGGACATCCTAAAGCTTTGCAATTGGTAGCTGCCTTAATTCGAGATCATGCTGAATTTCAGGGAAATGTAGGAAAATTTTTGCAGGATAGAGACTGGTTATTAATCCGAGATATCAAAAAGTTAATTGATGAAATAATAGTGCGTCTTAGTGAAATAGAGCAAACTTGTCTCAGCCGAATTTCTGTCTATCAAACTTCAGAATATCCCCTATCTTTTGCTGCAATTGCTACTCAAATGCCAGAAGTAAGTAAATATGAACTCAAAGAAAATATTATCCTGGCTCTCAAGCGTCGGCAATTGCTATATTATGATTACCAACGCGAATCCTATCAATTGCATCCCCTAGTCCAAGAAAAAGGCGATCGCTTATTGAATCAAAACCCTGAAAATGTTAGCATAGCCCATCGTCAAGCTTATCGTTATTATATTAATATTCCGCTCAAACCTAAATCTGAATGGCAAAATATTGAGGATATTAAGCCCTTAATCAGAGCGCACTATCATGCGTCTCAAGCAGAAGATTTAGATGCAGCAAAGGCGATAATTACTGAAGTCTGCGAGGTTATTGACTGGGTGGGGGGTTTTATCCAGATATTTTCTACCCACCGAGCATTGCTCACTATCCCAGTGAGACTGTTGACGGTTGAGGAGTCAGAGGAAACAGAGGAAACAAAGGTGCAGGCCAAAAACCAATTTTTTCCCACCTCCCCGGCTCCCTCGGCTCCTCCTACTCCCCTATTCTCCGCCTTGGATTTTCAGTAACAGAAAGCCACCACCGAGACCGACGAGAATTAAAGAAAAACAGACCAGGGCGGTTGAGAAGATTTCTCCAGTCATCTATTGCATCTCCATTTATGATAATTAAGGCTTATTGTATCGGATTGTTGACACCCCGATAGAAGTTTGAACCCCTAACCTAATCTATGTTTATGTTCAATTTTGCTGAACTGGGACGTTTCTTTTTTGAAGGGATAAATGTTTACCCCAATATTTCCTATCGTCAAATCAATGATGTAACGGTTTTTCTGGATATCTATCAACCTAAAAACTTAACGGGAAAAAATAAAACCTTAGTTGCTATTCATGGAGGGGGGTGGATATCAGGAAATAAGGAAGAAATTGTCCCACAATTGATTCCATTTTTAACTCAAGGATGGTCTATAGTTAATGTAGAATATCGTTTAGGGGCTGTAGCTTTAGCTCCGGCGGCGGTTGAAGATGTTTGTTGTGCATTACGCTGGGTTTTTTCCCATGCTGATGAATATCAATTTGACTGTAATAAAATTGTTGTGATTGGCGGTTCTGCCGGAGGACATTTAGCAACTTTATGTAGTATTTTACCTAATTCTGCTGGATTCGATAGATTGACTGAAATCTCTGATTACAATCACTCTGAAAACTTACCCGAACTAAAGGTTGCTGCCATTATTAATTTGTTTGGGATTATGGATGTTAACGATATTCTAAGGGGGATTAATCGCAAAGATTATGCAGTTCTTTGGTTTGGACAACAACCCAATATAGAGGAATTAGCAACTCAAATTTCCCCGATTAATTATGTTCGCTCTGGATTACCCCCTGTATTAACAATTCATGGGAATCAAGATGAGTTAGTTCCCTATCAACAAGCAGTTAAAATGCACCAAAAGTTAGATGACTTTAGGGTTCCTAATCAATTATTAACCTTAACAGGGGCAGGACATGGCAACTTTTCCCCAGAACAAGCTTATTTAATCTATCAAACTATTCAAGACTTTTTGCAAACTTATCAACTCAGCTAAAAGGAGGAAACCATGAGTCAAACTGTTTGGAATTTACAGGATAAAATTCAATACTCAGACAATGGAATTTTAAGTTCCGTGATTTGGAAAGATAATATCTGTCAGTATACCTTATTTTGTTTAGCAGAAGGAACGGATATTTCTGAACATACCTCTAGTCGAAATGCAACAGTTCAAGTTTTAGAAGGACAAGGAATTTTAACGTTAAATGGCGAAGAGATTCGATTAGAACCCGGAGTTTTTATCTTCATGACTCCTAACGCTCCCCATCGGTTAAAAGCCGAGTCTAATTTAGCTTTTTTACTGACCCTATCTATCCTAGAAGATCATTAGTATAAACATTTCTAATAAGCACAAAAAAAATAGAGAGGAAAACCGGGTTTCTTCTCTATTTTAAGATTCATACAGGATTGATGGGAACCCTTTCCCTTTAGAACCGGAATTGAGTCCGCAGTGTTCCGACAACAATCGTACTGTTGTCGCTGTTATGATCCGGGTTAGTTACGACATAGAAGCCCGGAGTAATGGCGATGTAGTCGTTGATGGGATAACGATAGAACCCTTCAATATGAATTGAGGTATCTTTATCCTCTAAAGCACTGATATCGTGGCTGGTCACTTGGGGAGGCATACCGACAATTAAACCACCTAAGCCACCTTCTTTGAAGACATCAGGGAATGCCAAGGTGACCGCCCAGTTTATGATGGTTGCGGTATTATTACCACCTTGTTTTTGATCTGCCCAGGTTGAACCAAACCAGCCGCCTAACTCAAAGTTTTTGGAGAGACGCCAGTTGGCTTGGAACCCTAAGTTTTCCGTTGTTGTGGAATTGTCACCAAAGGGTCTATTGGCAATCCAGCTACCCGTACCTCCACTGATCAATGATGAAGTAGACGCCATGTCATCAGAGGAGAAGTAGCGGTGGTTATATTCCAAAGAAACACCAATCTTAGGACTGGGGTTAAACAGCAATTGTAGACCTGTGCTGTAACCGCCATTGAACAAGCCACGACCTTGATCAGCGTATTCAGCTTGGCTGGCTAAGTAACCTAAGTTCAGTTTGAATTTGTCATTGAAGGCATATTTCAGAGCCACCCCAGTTCCTTCCGGGCCACGGAAGGTCGTTGGGTTATAGCGACCAAAGCGGGACACGGCACCATCCCCAGAACCACCGAAGGGAGTTACATAGTCATAAATATCATCTAAGTCAAGACCATTGGCCCCGACGTAGACTTGACCTTTGCCATTGGAGACGGGGAAGCGATAGTACAAGTCATCTAAAACAATGCCGTTGTTGACACCATCAATGGCGGTACGACTCATCAAGGTATTGGTGATGTCGTAGTTAGCAAGGTTAGGAATGGATTTAGCTTCTAACCGGGTTCTTAATAAATCTTGTCCAGTAAAGCTGGTATCAAAGTTTAAACGAGCCCGATAGCCGAAATAAGCTTCCGTCGGATCGCTATCTTCGGGGGCAAAGTTACCCACAACGTTGTTAGTCGCGCGATCGCCTGCTGCATCACCCATCCAGAAGATCACTTCCCCACGCAGTTTGGTGGTGGTCGAGAACTGATTCGCTTCTAATTCTGCGGTTCTTGCTTCTAAGGCATAAACGCGACCGCGCAGGGTTGCCAATTCGGCTGCAAACTCTTCTTGTAAGCGTTGCAGGACGGCTAAATCTTCACGGGTGACTAAGTTAGCGACAGAAGCCGCAATCAGTTCGTTAACCCGTTCTAAACAGGCATTTAAACCCGCCGCGAACTCGTAACGGGTCATGGCACGGTTGCCTTTATAGGTGCCATCGGGATAACCCGCGATACAACCGTAGCGTTCAACCAGGGACTGTAAGGCTTGGAAAGCCCAGTCCGTGGGTTGAACGTCAGATAATTGAGAAACCGATGTCACTTGTTCTAGGACATCAGTGACCTCAGAATACTCATTAATCTGTTCTAAACCTAATCCTTGGGTTTCCGGGGATTCAACCGCTTCCATCTGAGCGACTTGGAACTCAGAAGCTTGAGCAGTTTGTAGCGGTACTGAAGCCTCTGAGGACGCACTCACGAATTCACTAGCGGGGCTGGTGATAGGTTGAGCCGTGGCAACAGTCTGCGGTTCCATCTGAGTCGGAGACTCACCATTGACCAGATTAGTAGGTTCAACGGCAACATCAGCATCAGGAGCCACTGACAGAGCCAGTTGCTCTGCGGATGACTCGGAATTGGCTTGATGTTGCAAATCAGTATTTTGTCCAGACGGGGCAACAGCACGGGCAGCTTCGATGGTGATTGAAGCCGGATCTGCTGCATTTGCCAACTTCTCCGATGGAGCCTCGGTTGCTAAGGCTGCATTGGTTAAGAGAAGGGCCGCTCCCAGAACGCCCGGACTCTGCTTTAGAGTGTTCAATAAAACTTTGTTCATCATCTCAATTCTCACACCGACACTTAAAATACCTGAAGCAAGGGAGTCCCCAGCTCGATTGAACCAATAGTATCATATCTTAACTAGAGTTTCTCCTGCGTCAAGTAGGTAAACACAAAGTCAAGGTTGATTTTCAACTTAATTCTATCAGTAGAAGCTTGGCTTAGACCGGGTTTCGCTTCTCAACAAGGGGTTGAGAATTGATCCGTCGAATTGCCACAACTGATGGCTTAGGGGGGTCATTGGGTTTCTTAGTGGGCCAGTTCGATCCGACAGGAACCTGACGAGTTTGCATAAACTCTTCTCCCTCGGTAGTTTGCAATGCAAATTGAAGTGTTTTTGTTGCCATATTCTGACGAGTCCGGTGCAACTCACCCGGATGTTGAGCCGCCATAAATAAAGTTTTTTGATCCGGAGTAAAAAACGGTCCCGTCATTTCAGATTCCATTGGCCCGATGGCAAATAAAAAGGCTTGACCCGCAGCGTCCCCAGATGTTGGCAAAAACCAAACGGAATTATTGCCATACACCCCTAATAAATCCTTTTCCTCTAAAGGTTGTTGGTTCTCATCCAAACGACCTTGGGTAACGGGTTGATTGTGTTTACTGGTGGCAATATCCGTTACCATCCATAAATTCCCAGCGGCATCGAGGGCTAAATTATCGGGGTTGGAAAACCCTAACCCCCCTTCAGCGACTTCTCCTCCGGTGGCGAACATTTGCCATCGAAAGGTCATCGCCTGGGGGACATTCCCCTCTTCTACTAAACGCATCACCCATCCGTATTGATAGGGTTTTTCTTGAGAAGGATGTTTAAAAATCTGTAGGTTAGGCCCCCCCGTTTCAGCATTCGCCTCACCGGACGTAAACGCAATAAATAAGGCCCCATCTGGCCCCACTTCTGTATCTTCCGGTCGAGCCGTACAGGTTGCTCCAACAGCACTCGCGGCTAAGTGAGCATCAATTAAAATCGCGCCTTGTTGCTCTTCTGGATTTCCGGTATATAAATTGCCAAGGGTTTTAAAGCGTTGCTTAAAGCGTTGAATATCTTCCTGGGTTTTAGCCACAAAACTGCCGCCATCAGGTCGTTGGGGTAAACTAATCACGCCTCCCGCATGAACACCTGGGAGATCGGGATTTACGGTGGTATCGGCTTTTAAAGGAATCCAGCGACCTGTACCATCAGGATTAAATTGAGCCGCATACAACATCCCCTTGGATAATAACTGGGAATTTTTTTTATCCTGGGCATTTTTAACAGTGTTTTTACTGACAAATTTATATAAATGTCCGCTTAGGCGATCGCATCCTGAATAAAATGCTAAGGGTTGACCCACTACCACCCGCACCCCAACCGCCTCATGACGATAACGTCCGAGCCAAGTATGTTTTGTCCCATAATCCTGTGGATTCGTGGGATCAACTTCCACAATCCAACCATATTTATTCCCAGCCAGTCCAAAAACATTTCCTAAACCCTCCATTTTTTCTAATATAAAGGGGGTTTCACTGGGATGATAAGCAGTTCCATCGGGATAAACCGCTTCAGGGACATAACTTTGGAAATTTTCTTCCGCACTCAAAACCGTTCCCCAAGGCGTTGTTCCTCCAGCACAATTACTAAAAGTCCCAATAATTTTTTCCCCAAATGGATCGTTGTATCCCTTACCTTTTTTGCGAAATATAGCAACGGCTGGCCCTGTCGCTTTTAAATAATGTTGATCTTTCCACCCTGATAGTCCAGTAATTCGTCGATCATTTGGGGAATAGGTTCGCACCCAACGGCCATTGGCTTGACGCTGAACAGAAATTACCCCCATCCCTAAATCAATTAATCCTTCTTGGGAGAGTTGTACAATTTCCTGTCGTAATAAATCTTTTTCAGGTAATGCAAACGCATTAATTTTCTGCTCTTGGGTCAAGGACTGAATTTTTTTCAAAGATAACGGTTTTCCAATTACCTGTGAGTATGTTTCAAACCAAATCCCCGGACTAATATACTCAAAATTAACCGTCAAAAAACCTTCATTTTCCCCTATTGGCACAAAGGAAACATAATCATTGTTATATCCAAACCGAGAATTTCCTACTTTGTCCCCCCAACTGGCAATAACATCATAAGTAAATCCTTCGGGTAGCACTAAATCATCTACAACTTGATAGGTACTGTAGGCTTGAATTTGATTAGAGATAGGGGGAACACTGACGAGATTTGTAGATTCAGACAGGTAAGCCGGATTAACTAAATCAGAGGCATTTGGTAATGGCCCTTTCATCGGTTTGAAAGGTAAGGATGGGGAACTTTTGGGGGGCGAAAATGACTCCATCAAAGGTAATTTGGTGGACTTCTGGCAAGATCCGACTGCTACTGTCGTAAAACTGGCAGAAAATAAGAATAGAAAATCACGGCGCTTCAGAGACATAAAACTTTTAAGCGGTATTGATGATTGAGTTGGAGAAGTTTCATGATGATAAATAAGCATGAAATAATAACTCCCCTTTTATTGAATAAAAGGGAGTATTTAAAGGGATGCCATCATTCATGGGGATAGTGCTGAACGGTTAATTAAAATTGTTTCAGTTTGTTAATTCAAAACAAATTCAGTTGTCTTCAGACCTGAGAATATCAACCTAATCGATAACCAAACCCCCGAACCGTAATAATATATTCGGGTTTGCTAGGATTTATTTCTAATTTTTCTCGTAACCAGCGAATATGAACATCAACGGTTTTACTATCTCCAATAAAATCCTGTCCCCAGATAATATCTAATAATTGTTCTCGTGACCAAACTCGCCGGGGATAACTCATGAAAAGTTCTAGTAACCGAAACTGTTTCGGGGACAGTTTAATCTCTTCGCCCCGTAGCAAAACGCGGCATTCTTCTGGATACAAAATAACTTCTTTATATTGCAACATAACGGGTGCAGGGAGTTGACCGAGGCGTTGACGACGCATTAACGCCCGACAACGCGCCATAAACTCCCGAATTCCAAAGGGTTTAGTCAGATAGTCATCGGCGCCTGCTTCTAAATAAAAAGCCGAATTATTGGCACTTTCCCGCAACCCAATAATTAAAATCGGGACTGAATTTCCTTGATGTCGTAACATACGACACAGATCTAACCCATTAATCGAGTCCATGATTAAAAGGTTAAAGGGAAATTCGCTGATGGCAGAAGTTGGGTTTTGGATTGAGGGGAGAGCATCTCGCCCATCTAAAGCCACGATGACACGATAACCTTGTTCTTCTAACGCCAGGGAAAGCATCTCCCGCCAAGGCTGTTCGTTTTCTAACAGTAAAATTTGACCATTGTTTCTGACATCGGAACGGGAAGAACTCTCGCTTAATTCAGGAGAAAACATAAAAAAATTTTGTTGTGTTGGATGATAACAGAGTAGGGAAAGCAGCAATTAAGGGTCGCTGCTCATCATTCGGCATTCTGAGGAGTTAGCCGAGTGTTAACCATCCAACATAAATATGTTCTCCGTTGCGAATTCCTTCACAGAGGGAATCCCGGTATTGAACTGCTACAACAAATCCTACCCCGGGCTTGGTGGGGGGGTCGTCAGACTCATCCTGATTGGGCTTCGGTTCTAGGTTTTTAAGCATTGTTCACGCTCAATTTGCCTGGTTGTTTGGAATCTGAATTAGTGGAGATGGCTTTTATCGTATTAGGAGAAGGTTAACACAAGGTAAAGCTTGGGTAATCTTTCGGTTAAATTATTCTAATCAGATGAAAATTTGAAAAGGATAGGGATTGATATAGATTGATGGCTCAATTCGCGGGATTATCGTCGTTCTGTCTTGGTATCCAAACCGATAGATTAAATCGCTACAATAAAAGAGATTGATTTTAACTTAACTTAACATAATGTTACTGCATCTAAGCACTTGGCAAGAAGTCGAAACTTACCTGACCCATTCTTCAGGTATTATTATTCCCATTGGTTCTACAGAACAACATGGCCCAACGGGATTGATCGGGACGGATGCGATTTGCGCCGAAGCCATCGCCAAAGGAGTTGGAGAAGCTACCCAAGCTTTAGTTAGCCCCACTATCAACGTCGGTATGGCGTTACACCACACCGCCTTTCCAGGCACAATCAGCCTTAGACCGACCACCTTAATTCAGGTAATCAAAGATTATATCACAAGTTTAACGAAAGTAGGGTTTACTCACTACTTTTTTATTAACGGACATGGAGGCAATATTGCCACACTGAAAGCCGCTTTTTCGGAAACTTACGCTCATGTTGGAGATATCAATTTACCTAAAGCTGATCAAGTCAAATGTCAAGTGGGAAATTGGTTTATGTGTAGCTCCGTTTATAAATTAGCAAAAGAGTTATATGGAGATCAAGAAGGTTCCCATGCTACACCGAGCGAAGTCGCTTTAACCCAATATATTTATCCTGATGCGATTAAGCAAGCCCCCCTGACACCGGACGTCGCCAAAGGATATCCTATTTATGGTGCACAGGATTTTCGTCAACATTATCCCGATGGTCGCATGGGGTCTAATCCTGCGTTAGCCACTCCAGAACACGGTCAACAATTTTATGAATTAGCCGTTAAAGAATTGAGTCAAAGCTATTTAGAGTTTCTACATTAGAGGGGAACAGGGAATAGGGAACAGGGAACAGGGAACAGGGAACAGTAAGAAGTGAAAGGGTTTTAGAGTTTAAAAATGTCCTAACCGTAATGCGTAGCGCTATATATTGTTCCTGATTCCCTATTTCCTTTAACTCGGTTGAGGTTGAGGTAATTGGATATTCTCAGGTGGAATAATAGGTGGTGCTTGAAAGACATCTCTTAAGGCTTGTTCTAAGGTCGGTCGCATCACAATTCGATTTTCACTGGCTACGATTACTCGCACTAACGTCGGTAAACTATTTTCAGTTGCTTCTAAATACAAAGGTTCAACATAAAGTAAAGATTGTTCAATGGGAATGACTAATAAATTTCCTTGAATTACCCGTGATCCTTGACGATTCCAAAGAGAAATTTGTTCGGAAATATCCGGTTCTTGGTTAATTAAAGCTTCAACTTGTTCCGGGCCAAAAATCAAGCGTTGTTTGGGGAAACGATATAACAGTAAATGACCATAATTTTCTAAATCAGAACGTGCGGCTAACCACGCAACTAAATTATTGCGACTGGCGGGAGTAAAGGGGTGAAGGAGGATAAATTCTTCAGATCTTTCTGTTGGTAATCGCATAATTAAATAATAAGGTTCAACCGCTTGTCGTTGATCTCCATAAATTTCAACGGGAACCCGCCAGAGGTCTTCTCGATTATAAAAAACAATGGGATCACTCATGTGATAAGTTAATAAATGTTGAGATTGAATTGTAAATAAATCCACCGGATAACGAATATGCTGGCGAAGCATAATTGGCATTTCTTCAATGGGATGGAATAAATTAGGAAAAACTCTTCTGAGTGTCGATATTATTGGATCTTGAGTTTGTTCTAAATAATAAAATTTAATTTTTCCATTATAAGCATCTACAATAATTTTAACGGAATTACGAATATAATTAAATCCGGCTTCTTCGGGGTCAGAATAGGGATAAAAATTACTGGTTGTATAGGCATCAATCATCCAATATAAATAGTTGTGATCAGTGGATGGAGCTTGAGGATCTGATTCAGAATCCTCGAAATCCGCATCTGCAACCACTAAATAGGGATTACTATCATAATGGAGAAAAGGAGCGATCGCTTTAACTCGATCTAAAATATTACGTCGGAAAAGGAATTTAGTTTCTGAGGTAAAGTTATCGGTAAATAACATTTGCCAATTTTTTAAATAATAAGCAAATAACCAGCGCTTCCATCCAGTTCCAATGACAATTCCGCCTTCTCCATCATAGGTGTTATAAACATTCTCATTTCCCAGGGGAAAATCAAGTTCTTTAACTTGGGTTGAAGTCATGATTTGAGTATTGGTCAGTAACCCATAATAAATTCGAGGTTTACCAATAGGAATAAGATTGCGAATTCGCGGAGAAACTTGTAAAGTTGTATCTTCATCTAATTCGGGATCAGCGCCAATATCTTTAACAAAATATTCAGGAAGTCCGCCATTGGCGACGGTATTAACGGGAGATAAAGTAAATCCATAATCATGAGTATAAACTAAATGTTTATTGACCCAAGTTTTAGCTTTTTCGGGAACTAATTCATAATTTAATTCACGGGGGGAAATTAGTACCTGTTGTTTTTGTAAATTAGTGCTTAATTCTCCTGAAGCAGTTTGATTGAAGATAGAATAACGATCATAATCTGCATCAGAAAATTCATAATAGAGGCGAATTTGTTGTAATTGACGATTAGTTTGTAATAAAGGTCGTTTATCCCAAAGACGAATATTATCAATGGTTAAGTTATTATTTCTAATATCGGTGTAGGTTAGTTGAGCATTTGGATCAAAAGTTTCAACCTTAATTTTATCTAAATTAAATCCTTTGCGGGTATATTCAATACTTCGTTGAATATAAGGTAATTCCCGCTCTAGTTCGTTAGGTTGAACAATCAATCGTTGAACTAAACCCGGTATAAAACCTGCGACTATAATTGCAATTCCTAAATACCAAGTAAAAATAGCTCTTAAAGAATAGCTATCAGCAAATAGTTTATCCCTCGCTGAGTTAGAACGTTTTTTAAAACGATATAATTTAGTATATCTTAATAGTATTTCAATATAAGGTCGAATTCTTTTAACAGAAAATGTGGCTTGCCATAACATAAAAATAGCAATAATTAAAGCAAGTATAGATAAGAGTAAATAACCCGGCTTTAATATGTTGACATCGGTATAGCCAGCCCCAAAAATTACGCCGTCACTTGAATATAAAAGTTCATAACGAGCTAACCAATAGCGCATTGCACTATTGAGCATTAACAATCCACCTAATCCATGAAGATGACGTTGCTGAGGTTGTGAAAAACTAGGAAAATGTCCTTTACTCAGACTATTCCCTGAAAGTAAATAGATTAAACTACAACTAATAAAACTAACTAAAAATAATCCCATTAACCAAAATTCTAAAAGATGAACAATGGGTAAATTAAAGACATAAAAGCTTAAATCTCTTCCTAATAAGTTTTCTGTTTGGTTAAATGAAGTTGGATTAAAATATTGTAGAACGTTTGCCCAATGGCTCGACAAGACCAAGCTAAACCCAAAACTAAAGATTAAAGCTAATAAACTAAAAACAATAAAAGGTTTCCATAAAATAGAAATCATCAAAGTCAATAAAACAGGAAGTTTCCAAGTATAAGCTTGAAAATTTTTAATCCAATTCTCAATAATTTGAGGTTCAAACTGAGCCGGGAGGTTGGAAAATAGCGGTTGACTGGAATCCCAATGCCAATAACTAATAAAAATCTGGCTATAGTGGATAACAATTAAACCCAAGAAAAAAGATAAACTAAGAATAAAGAATAAAAGAGAAGGTAATCCTAATGCAAACTTGGGTAAATTCTCATTAGAAATATCAAAAATATTAACAGGGGGTTTCCTTTGTAAATGTTCGGGTAAATATTGATAACGTCGGGCAATTATTATATTTCCCCCCAACCAAACTGCGGTAATACATAAACCTAATATAGCTAACCCAATTTCTGTGACTAATCGTTGTTTGAAAACCGATAAATAACCGACTTCCTCAAACCAGAAGAATTCAGCCATAAATTTAGCACTGAGATCGAGAATAAATCCCAGTCCCAATATTCCTAAACCTATTTTAAAAACTTGATTTTTGGTCATTATTGAGCTATATTTTAGCAGGAGAAAACAATCAGTTCTATTTTAACCGATTAAACTTTAGAAACTGACGGACAATGAGCCAAATACCATCGCCAAGGGAGTTCCTGTCCTTGAGAGAGCCCAATGCGTGTCGTTTGGATAATAGCATTCGGCTGTTGTTCTAAACTCTGTTGAAAGGCTGAAGTTCGATGTTCTAACCATAACCCTTGATCAGGGTGAAGCGGTAAACCATTAAACTGAGTATTAATATCCAATAAGCGACACAATTTCCCTGGGCCAGAAGCTAAACGAATCTTTTGTTTTGGAGTTAACGGTTGGGTTTGTTCCAGGGGGGCTAAAATAGAAACCGGAATAGACTCTAACTGCAAAGCCCGAATTAAAACAGCGCTGGGTACATCCTCAACATCGGTAACAATATTTAAGCAGCAATACATCCCATAAATAAAATAAACATAACTAATTCCTGCTAGGCCAAACATCACCGCATTCCGAGGAGTTCGACGACGATAAGCATGACAAGCGGGGTCATTGAGTCCATAGGCTTCTGTTTCCACAATTAAACCCCGAATTTGTTCTCCAGTGGGGAGTTGTCGCACCAAAGTACACCCCAATAATTGAGGTGCAACCTGAGTTGATGGATACTCCAACTCAGATGGGTCTACAATCAAAGGCGTTCGAGTTGAGTTCATAACCCACAATGGATATTAAATTTGTCTTAGCCGCATTAACGGTGTTATTTACCCTTTCCTGTCTGTTCTTCGGAACCAAAAACGGTTTCTATGATACCGATAATTACCACGGTAATGGTTCAGCCCATTAATTAGAATGTGGGGGCGGTCAAGACTATTTGACTAGGGTTTGACCTCTCCCCCAACCCCTCTGCTGCAAGGCGAGGGGAGAAAGATCACACCCCCGACCTCTCTGCTGCAAGGTGATGGGATTAATTTATACCATGTCTTTTAACATCCGTTTAATTTCAATAATCATTAACGATTTAATAAACAGGATAGCCCTGAACTTGCATTTCGGGCTAAAAGCTAAAGTTATCTAAAGATAACGATTCTATTAGCCCGTTTTAACGGGTTTTAGCTCTTAGCCTGAAATTTATTTCAAGGCTTTATACATTTTTTGCCCTTATCGGTTAATGTTCATTAACGAAACAATAGTTATTTTCAAAATCGATAATTTTAGCTTGAATTTTATTGAGGGGTTTGTTATCTTCAAATCAGAGAACTTCAGAAACCGGGTTTCTTAACACAATATTGCTGTTGAACACAGAACCTTGCTAGAAATCCTGTTTCTGGGTTCCCCCGTAGAGAGTTCAGAAACCGGGTTTCTTCATAAAAATATCGGTTTTAAACACAGAACCTTGCTAGAAACCCGGTTTCTCGCTTCCCATCGCCTCAAACCCTCTTCCTCTAAGCAACTGAACCATTAGACTAGCATCTGGACACTTTATGTGGCACACTTATTGACTAAGATTAAATCTGGCAGTAAAAATCCAGTGGCTAGGATATTTCCCGCAGCCCTGCAAAGGATCTGAACATAAGGTGTGTGTAGTGAACGAGGACGAAAAAATTGCTTATGTCCCAATGAAAGGTGTTGTGCATAGAGCGGGGCGAGTAAGTCGCTGGCGGTTTGCCAATAGCCAATTATCCCTCAAACTCAATTTGCTCAGTACATTAGTCCGAAGGGATTTAGAGGCACGATACAAAGGTTCGATTCTCGGCAACCTATGGCCTCTATTAAATCAGTTATCCCAATTGCTGATTTATACCTATGTTTTTTCGATTGTTCTGAAGGTCAAACTCAATCTTGAAGGATTTCCTGATAATGAATTAGCCTTTGGACTGTGGCTGTTTGCAGGGTTAATTCCTTGGTTTGCCTTTACCAACGGTCTAACCCAAGCGGCTGCATCAGTGGTGGGACAACCCAATTTAGTCAAAAAGGTGGTTTTTCCCCTGGGACTATTACCCCTTGTCCCGATTTTTTCAGCCTTTATTGAAAGTTCCTTTGGCTTAATTGCCTTAATTGTGCTAACTGCCTTGTCTGCTCAAATTTTGCATAGTACCATCTGGTTACTGCCGTTGGTGTGGATACCCCAAGTTCTATTAACGGCGGGATTAGGCTATCTAACGGCTGGACTGACGGTATTTTTGCGAGATATTCCCCAAAGTTTAAGTGTGATTCTCAATCTTTGGTTTTATGTCACACCCATTTTATATCCCGTGAGTAAAGTTCCTGAATCTTGGCAAGTTTGGATTGTTTGGTGCAATCCCATTACTGGACTTTCTGAAGCTTATCGAGATTTAGTTTTAGTCGGGGAAATGAAACATTGGGGAGAATTAGCCATGTCCTCAATGATTGCCGTGGTTATTTTTTATGGAGGTTTATGGGTTTATAGGCGGTTACGTCCAGCTTTTGCTGACGTTTTATAACGGTGACAGTTCCTCACACACGCACAAGGTATTTCTAAACCGATACACAAACTGATCACTGATAAACCGGGAAATCAACAACGAATGAGCGAAATTGCTATATCTGTTAATCATGTTTCTAAATGCTTCAAACGTTATCGCCATCCGGTTGATCGATTGAAGGAAGTTTTTATGCCAAGTCAAAGTTTGGCGCATAATTTTTGGGCATTACGAGATATTAATTTACAAGTTTGGAAAGGTCAAACTTTGGGGGTTGTTGGGCGCAATGGTTCGGGAAAAAGCACCCTATTACAAATTATTGTGGGAACTTTAACCCCCACTCAAGGGAATGTGGAAGTCAATGGTCGAGTTTCAGCTTTATTAGAACTGGGTAGTGGGTTTAATCCTGAATTTACCGGACGGCAAAATGTTTTTTTTAATGGTCAATTATTGGGATTAAAAACCCAGGAAATAGAAGCTAAATTTGATGATATTGTGGCTTTTGCTGATATTGGAGATTTTATTGATCAACCAGTCAAAACCTATTCCAGTGGAATGTATGTCCGTTTAGGATTTGCGGTGGCAACCAGTGTTAATCCCGATATTTTAATTGTTGATGAAGCCTTATCCGTAGGGGATGAAGCCTTTCAACGCAAATGTTTTAGTCGAATTCATGAAATCAAAGATCGAGGCGGAACGATTTTATTTGTTTCCCATTCTGCCCCTTCAATTATTCAACTGTGTGACTCGGCTTTATTAATGGATCGGGGAGAATTATTACTCGAACATACGCCTAAAATGATCATTTCTAAATATCAAAAAATGATCTATGCGGATGCGGATCAAATGGCAATGATTCGAGATGAAATTCAACAATTAAGTCATAAACCTTCCCAACCTCCTGAAACTCTTTCGCCACCCTCTAAACCGAATAACTTCCATCCTGAAAACCCAGCCTCTCCTACATCTTTATCCTCATGGGAACCTAAAAATGGGCATTATAAAGATTATTTTGATCCGAAATTAGTTCCTGATCATCCGATTAAATATCCTTCTCGTGGGGCTGAAATTATAGAACCCCATATTACCACTTTATCCGGGGAAATTGTTAATCATTTAATTGCTCGAAGTAGCTATATTTATGCCTATTCTGTTAGATTTGATAAACCAGCTTCTCATGTGCGGTTTGGAATGTTAATTAAAACGGTAAGCGGGTTTGAATTGGCGGGGGCTTCCTTTTTAGCAACTTCTCAATCAATTAAACACATTGAAGCAGGTACTATAATTGCGATCAAATTTAAGTTTGAATGTCAATTATCCCCGGATGTTTATTTCCTAAATGCAGGAGTTTCGGGTATTGTAGAGGGCGAATTTACTTATTTAGATCGCTGTATTGATGTGGGGATGTTTCGGGTTCAACCCTATGAAGAATCTTGTAGTACCGGAGTGGTAGACTTATTGATCGAACCCAGTTTAAAAGTTAAGTCCGGTCAAGTGAAGCAGCAATCTGAACTAGAATGTCTTTAAACTTAGGTAAACTATGGCAAACTGGAACAGAGCAAGTTAAACCCAAAATCAACTCGCCTAAACTGAATTCCAATTCAATGCCTCAACGTTGTTCATTTTGATCAAGAAGCTGAAATCATCACTTAAACACTTATGGATAAGACTTCTTCACCCTCTTCTATTCTAATCGTTGCCGGAATGCACCGTTCAGGAACCTCTTTGACGGCTTCCTTGCTGCAAAATTTAGGCGTAAATATTGGTCAACAGTTAGTCGGTGCTGACTATGGAAATATTAAAGGTCATTTTGAAAATATTAACTTTGTAGACTTCCATAAATCGATTTTTAAAAGTCATAATATTGATGAAATTGGATGTGTTTTTACAGAGGAAATATCTCTTACAGAACAGGATATAGAAACGGCCAAAAAACTGATTGAAATTAATCAAGATCTTGATACCGTTTGGGGATGGAAAGATCCGAGAACCACATTATTTTTAGACTTTTGGCATGAATTATTGCCCCAAGCTAATTTTATTTTTGTTTATCGTTCTCCTTGGGAAGTGATTGATTCTCTCTATCGTCGGGCTACGGATGCGACTTTACTCGATCATCCCGAACTTGCCCTCCAAATGTGGAACTATTATAACCGTAAAATTTTAGAGTTTTATCAAAAATATCCTGAACAATGCCTTTTAGCTAATGTTTATACCATTGGTAATCAAACAGCAGATTTTATTCAAGCCATTAATCATAAATTTAAACTCAATTTACCCTGTGACTTTTCTAATCAATTTGAACCCTCTTTATTAGTCAATCGAATTTTAGCGACTCCTAAACCTTTATTTATTAAAGCTTATTTTCCTGAAGCGATAGAACTTTATCAACAATTAGAAGCTGCTGCGTATCCCTTAAGCAGCCGTTTAAGTACCTCAGAATTAGAAAGTTTAAATAAACCCTTATCCACTGACTGGATGTTTGAGGATTGGGCAAAACTTCGCAAGTTAGAGAAATCTCAATCCATTTTAGCCAAAGATTTAGATATTTTGCTCAAAGATCGGGATATTTTACAAACCGATATTGAACAATGGCAAGAACGATTTCAAGATGCCGTTGAACGTTTAATTAAAACCGAAAATCAACTGGGTCAAACTCAATTAAAACTCAATGGTGTAGAATCCCAATCTCAAGAAGCCATTACTAAATTAATTCAGACAGAAGAGGAATTAGGAAAAACTCAAGGAGAATTGGAAGGGTTTAAAACTCAATTTCAGCAAGCTGTAGAAAAACTGGTAACAACCGAAGAAGAACTCGGTAAAACTCAAGGGAAATTACAAGCTTTAGATGCTAAATATCAAGAAGCCTTATTGGGTTTGATTAAAGCAGAAACAGAACTTGGACATACTCAATTTGAACTGCAAAACTTTAATATTAAATATGAAGACTTAAACATTCAATATCAAGACGGACTCACCAAACTTTTAGCCTTAGAAGAAGAACTCGGTAAAACTCAACTGAAATTATTAGGGTCAGACTCTCAATTTCAACAAGCTTTAAATAAAATCTTTAGTTTAGAAGACGAACTCGGCAAAGCTCAACAAGAAGTTTCCGCCATGAAGTCTTCTAAATTCTGGAAACTTCGCAATAAATGGTTAGGTGTTAAACAACGTTTACGGCAATTTCGTCGGCGGTTTATTCATTCCATTGATTTTCCCCTAAATTGGCAATTAACCGGATTTACCGACAAATTTTTGAATATTTCCGGTTGGTGTTTTTACACCGGAAATCAACCTTTAAAAGCCATTCGTGCTAGAATTGGAACGGATATTTTTACCGGACAATATGGGATTGAACGGGAGGATGTTGCGGAGCTTCAACCCAACTATCCTCAAGCTCAAACATCAGGATTTTATTTACAAATTCGCGTCCCTCAAGGTGATTCTTTAGTTGAATTAGAAGCTCAAGATAGCACCGGAAAATGGACTATTTTTGCTCGTTATCCTTTATCCGTTTCGACGTTAGGGGCATCTTTTGATGTTCCAATGCAATGGGAACAACGACAAGGACAAATTTTATTTGCCGGATGGTGTTGTCATCCCACCCATCACATTACTCAACTGAAATTAATCTGTGGAAATCAGTGGGTAATTTGTGCCCATGGCTTACGTCGTGTCGATGTGGGGCAGGTATTTCCCAATTGGGTTGGAAGTTCAGAAAGTGGGTTTGAAGCGTTAATTGATATTCCCTCTGGAAGTTGGCAAATTAGTTTAGAAGCTCAATTAGAAACGGGAGAAACCCTCACCTATAATTGCCCTCAAACTTTACAAGTTTCTCGCTATGGATTATTAGAAAAAAGTACAATAAAAGTTAAACAAATTTCTCGCTATAGTGCCGCCATTCAAAAACGAATTGGAGAACGAAAACAACGGTTAGGTCGTTTGTTACCTATGCCTTGGGAAATTCCGGCAATTATTCGACAAATGCGCCTGATGTATCGGCAAACCAATGCCCCTCTCGGTGATGTTTTACCACCTCAAGGATTTGAACTTCCTCAACCCGTTGACGCCTATAATGCTTGGTTAGAAGCTAATCAATGGACAGAACGTAGTTTCAATCATTTAAAAACTCGATTATCCGCTTATTCTACTGAAATCTTGCCTAAAATTTCAGTGGTGATGCCTGTTTATAATCCCCCCATAGAATTTTTAGAAAAAGCAATTCAAAGTGTCATCAACCAAGTGTATTCTAATTGGGAACTGTGTATTGCGGATGATTGTAGCACTAATGTTCAAGTTGCAGAATTATTAAATCAATATGCAGCCCAAGATTCTCGAATTAAAGTAACTTTTCGCACCGAAAATGGGAATATTAGCGTCGCAACCAATAGTGCAGCAAGTCAAGCAACGGGGGAATTTATTGCATTTTTAGATAACGATGATGAATTAACCCTCGATGCTTTGGGAGAAATGGCATTATATTTAATCCAATATCCTGAAACAGATTTCCTTTATTCTGACGATGACAAAATCGACCCGGAAGGCAAACGATTTGCCCCCCAATTTAAGCCGGACTGGTCGCCTCAATTGTTACTTTCCTATATGTATATGGGGCATTTGTTAGTGGTTCGGCGGTCGATTTTTGAACAATTAGGAGGGTTTAGAATTGGATTTGAAGGGTCACAGGATTATGATTTTGCCCTGAGAGCAACAGAAGTTTCTCGCCACATTGGTCATCTCCCGTTAGTCTTATATCATTGGCGCACAGCCCCCGGTTCAACGGCTGTTTCTGGGGCGGCAAAACCAGCCAGTTTTGATGCGGGAAAACACGCTATTCAAGAAGCTTTAACTCGTCGTCAAAGTCCTGGAAAAGTTTATCAACCGAATTGGGCTAGTGAACTGAAAATCGGCATTTTTTCTCATCAATTTCCTGATCAAGGGCCATCTGTAGCAATTATTATTCCTACAAAAAATCAGCTTAAATTACTGCAAGCTTGTGTTGAATCAATTCAAAAAACAACTTATCAAAATTATCAAGTTGTTATTATTGATAATGAAAGTGATGACTCCAAAACTTTAGAGTATCTGAATCAAATCAATACTTCTGAAAAAATATCGGTTTTAAAAATAGCAAATAATGGAAAGTTCAACTTTGCTGCTATTAATAATCAAGCCGTTGAACAGACAAAAAGCGATTATATATTATTCCTGAATAATGATACTGAAATTATTAATCCCCACTGGTTAACTCAGATGATGGGTTATGCTCAAATGAACGGTGTAGGGGCAGTAGGAGCGCGATTAATTTACCCCGATGACCGCATTCAACACGCTGGAATCCTGCATGGACTTCATCATGGTTTAGCGGGTCATGCCTTTAAGTTATGCCATCGTCAAGATTTTGGGTATTTAGCTTATTCTAAAGTGGTGAGAAATTATTCGGCTGTTACGGCGGCTTGTTTATTAACACCCCGTCAATTGTTCTTAGATTTAGGAGGATTTAATCAAACGGATTTTGCCGTTGCTTACAATGATGTTGATTACGGTTATCGATTATTTGAAAAAGGTTATCAGTCGGTTTATTGTCCTGATGCTGAATTAATTCACCGAGAAGGAACCAGTCGAGGCTATAAAGATGACCCCAAAGAAGTAGCAAAATTCCGTCGTCAATATGCTAATAAAATCGACCCTTTTTATAATCCTAATTTATCCTTAGCCAATGAGTGGTTTCAAATTCAACCCCGACGCTATCAGTTTAAATTAACCCAGAAAAAAGCACCTGTTCCTAAAGTTTTAATGTGTAGTAATGAGTTGGAATATACAGGCGCACCCTTACATCAATTTGAAATTGCTGTTAAATTAGCTTCCGAAGGAAACCTAGAACCTGTTATTTTCTGTGTCAATGATGGGCCGTTACGCTATGCTTATGAACAACAGGGAATTCGAGTCATTATTCGAGAACATCCCTTAGCTAATCTTTATCAATTGGAAACCTATCATGAAGCTATCCAAGGGTTAGCAAAAGAACTACAATTAGAGCAATTTGATGTGGTTTATGCTAACACCTTAGAAACCTTTTTCATGGTAGATTGTGCGAAACAAAAGGCTGTTCCTTCTGTCTGGAATGTCCATGAAAGTGAACCTTGGCAAACTTATTTTGATGGCTTAGGTTCAGAGATTGCGACGAGAGCATTAGAGTGTTTTCAGTTTCCCTATCGGGTGATTTTTGTAGCGGATGCAACGCGAAATCTTTATCAACCTTTAAATAGTTATCACAACTTTACGGTTATTCATAATGGCTTAGATATTGAACGGTTAGTGAAAGCCTCAGAACAGTTAACAAAATCTGAAGCTCGAACTGGGTTAAACATAGCAGAAGATGAAATCGTAATTTTGTTATTGGGAACCGTTTGCGAACGCAAAGGACAACAGGATTTAATCAAAGCGTTGCCTTTATTATCTCCTCAATATCATAGCAAAATTCGCTGTTTTATTGTAGGCGATCGCCCTAGTCTTTATAGTACAAAATTAGCGCAATTAGTCGCTCAACTTCCTGATAGCTTAAAAGACCGATTAACAATGGTTTCAGAAACCCCAGAAACCGCCCAATATTTCCTGGCTGCGGATATTTTCGTTTGTACGTCTCGAATTGAAAGTTATCCGCGAGTGATTATGGAAGCTATGGGATATAACCTACCGATTATTACAACTCCGGTATTTGGAATTCCTGAACAAGTGCGTCCTGAAATTAACGGTTTATTCTACACTCCCAACCAACCGGAAGAATTAGCAAAATCTTTAACTATTCTATTAGAAAATCAGGAATTAAGACAAGAATTTGCAGACAATTCTCGCTATGTTTTAGAGTCTCTAAATACCTTTGAAGAAATGACTCAAAGCTATTTAGAAATTTTCCAAGAAGCCTATTTTATTAATCCTTATCCCCTTGCTGAAATTTATTCTGATTCTCAATCTTTAGAAGTGTTAGATGTAGAGGTGGAGATTATACAACCTTCTCCTGAACCAGAAGAAAAGAATTCTGAACCAGAAATTAATAATCCTGAACCCCAAATTATTGAACCCCAAATTATTGAACCTCAAATTATTGAACCCCAAATTGCTGAACCTCAAGCTAAAAATTATTGGGAAACTAACCCAACCGCAGCAGCAAGCCAATGGGTTTCTAATCCAATTATTGCTGAAAAAATTCATCAACGAATGTCTGGCGGTCAAACCAAGAAATATTGGTTACGGTGGTTAATTGAAGATTATTTTGTGGGTCAAAAATTTAATAATCTTATCTCATTAGGCTGTGGAATTGGCAACCATGAAATTTTAATGGCAGAATTAGGATTTGCTCAAACAATTGATGCGTTTGACTTCTCGGCTGCGTCCTTAGAAATTGCCCGACGAGATGCAGAAAATGCGGGTGTTTCTGTTAACTTTTATCAGGAAGATTTTAATACCTTTACCCTGAACCCAGAGATTAAATACGATATGGCATTTTGTTCGGGTTCTCTCCACCATGTTCGGGAATTAGAACGATTTTTAGAAATTGTTCATAAAGCGTTGCATCCCCAAGGATATTTTATTATTAATGAATATGTGGGGGCGAATTATTGTATTTACGATCAACATCAAGTTGAAATGATTAATCGTTTGTATCAATGTTTCCATAAGTTAATTCGGTCAGGAGTTATGGAAAATAAATTTATAAATCCCAGCATCCATCAAGTCTTTGCCACCGACCCCTCAGAAGCGGTTCGTTCTGAATTGATTTTACCGTTTATTGAATATTATTTTGATATTGAATTGTTTAATCCTTTTGGAGGCGGAATTCTCCATCCTTTGTATCCTTTATTAGATCATAATCAATTTTTGCCAGGTGATCCCAAAGGAGAAACGATTATTAAACTGTTGTTAGAATTTGAACAAATATTAATGGAAATTCCAGGAGGATTAGAATCAGATTTCTGTTTATGTGTATTACGTCCCAAACGCTTCTAAGGATTTGAAGGGAATAGAAAATCTATTCCCCTGTACACTGTTATAACTTTTTGATAATCGTAATGAGTTCATTCCCGTTATCAAAAATTTTTTCTAAAGACAAAGGAAAATTTAGCTGCTTTTTTAACGTCATTAAAAAATCAATGAAATCTTTACCTGTCCACACATGAAAATGGATACTTAAATCCTGCTTCATCAATTGCTTAACCATCCATTGCGCTTTCGTTTCGTCCTTTTCTTTTTCCACCAATTCAACCCATTCTTCATAATGATATTGCCTAGACCATTCGGGGCCTTCGTGATAATCTTTTAATAAATGTTCAATCGAAGTAACCGGACGATCTCGATCAAAACAATATTGTTTTTCAGGAACCGCTAAATAAAGAATTCCTTCTTTTCTAATGACTCGCAACAAATTCTGAATCGTTAGAATCGGGTTTTGACAATGTTCAATAAAATGATTGGCAATCACAAAATCTTGAGTTTCATCCTCTAATGTTCCTAAGAATTCACCATCATCGATAATATCTACAGAAACTAAATCAGCATTTTCTAATTCAGAATAATGTTTTCTTAAGTTAGGAACACTCATGCGATCCACATATTTAACATGAGCCGATGCAGGAACCTCCAGAGGATGATTTAAAGCTCCCACTTCAATTCCATTTCCCTGTAAATATCTGTTGGCAAAAAAACGCCGAAAAATATAAAGTTGATCAACGATTTCAGTATCAGCAGTGAGTGTCATAATTGTGATATCCTCAATGGGGAAGTTTGAATTGATATTAAATTCTTTGCCAATTCATAACCGAAACAGTAAACCAGTTAGAGTATAATCTAAATCAGTGATCAGTTTTGTCATGTTAGAGTCCTGACCAGTTAACAATTGACGATTAACGGTTGACAGACAACTTAATTATACTGATTATTCAAAAGGAGGAGCATCACCCTTGATTCAAACAAGGACAATCTATTTTGAACCTCTTCCCCCACCCCATTTTATCATTATTGGGGTACAAAAAGGGGGAACTAATTCTCTGTATCATTACTTATGTCAACACCCTCAAATTGTAGCAGCAACTCAAAAAGAAATCCATTTTTTCACCTTAAATTATGATCAAGGTTTAGATTGGTATCAGTCTCAATTTTCCCCGGAGGCGGAGGGACAGCAGATCCTTACAGGTGAAGGTTCTCCTTATTACTTATTCCATCCCTTAGTTCCTCAACGGCTATATGAGTCTTTCCCTGAAACTCGATTAATTGTCTTATTAAGAAATCCCGTTGATCGAGCCATTTCCCATTACTATTGGGAAGTGAAGTTAGGATATGAATCCTTATCTTTAGAAGAGGCGATCGCACAAGAAGCTAAACGACTCCAAGGAGAAACTGAAAGAATTTGTTCAGAGGTTAATTATTTTAGTTTTAACCATCAACATTATTCGTACCTTGCGCGGGGACTTTATGCAGAACAACTGCAAAGATGGATGCAGTTTTTTCCTAGAGAACAATTCTTAATCCTCAAAAGTGAAGATTTATATTCAGATTCTGCAAGAGTTGTCAATCAAGTGTTTGCCTTTTTAGGACTCCCGGATTATCACTTATCCAGTTATGATAAATACAATGCTAATACTTATGTAAATGCTAACCCAATCATTCGTCAAAAATTAGAAGCCTATTTTCTCCCCTATAACCAAAAATTAACACAGTTACTCGGTGGAGATTGGAGTTGGGGAATCTCTGAATCTTCCTGTGATTTTCAGTCTACTTTATCACAGTCTCCTCAAAATATTAGTTCTACCTCTACCTTATTATCGGTGAAATCCATGACAAAAGTTGATTATGAATCCGCTTGGGATAATTATGCTAAAAATTGGCAAAGTACAAGCTCAGAAGAAGTTTATATTGGAGATGAATGGATTGGAGTTGCTGCTGGTGCTGCGAATTCCCTCGAAGAATATGAATCTTTAATAGAACAGAAATTTATTGCTCCCTATATTCAGAAACATCATCAAGTTTTAGAAATTGGTGTAGGAGGGGGTAGAACAGCCGCTTTATTATTGAACTATTGCGATCGTCTTGTATGTGCTGATATTTCTCAACAACTTCTGAATGCAACTCAAAATCGGCTGGGAAATGAACGAGTTTCTTATATTAAATTAGATGGCTTAACCCTAGATGGAATTGAGCCTCAGTCCTTAGATGTTTGTTTTTGCTACGACACCCTAGTCCATATTGAACCCCGAGATATTTTTAACTATTTAACTCGGATTCCCGCTTTATTAAAAGGCGATCGCTTGTGTATTTTCCACCATACCAATCTTTTAAGTGAATTAGGCTGGAAGAAATTCTTACAGGATTGGGATAAAAATTTATTAGGAAAGCGACATGGAACCGCATTTTCCTTAATGACTGATACCATAATGGAGAAATTTTTGACCCATTTAAACTATGAAATTCTTCAAAAAGATACTGAATCCGTACCCAGAGACTGTGTATGGATTTGTAAAGCTCCTGAAGTTCTGTAAACCTTAAAAAACATAATTTCTGTTAAATTTTATCTCTCAACGTCCTCATGAAAGCACTGTTTTTACACCCTAATTTTCCCGCCCAATACCGCCATATCATTACAGCTTTGGGTGCAGATCCCAATAATCAAATTGTATTTGGAACAAAAAATGAGCGTCCCGAATGGAATATCCCCGGAGTTGAAAAAGCCGTCTTTAATCCCAGTCGAGAAGCCAGTGCTGAAACCCATCAATATGTTCGGGTTTTAGAAAGTGCCGTATTACATGGACAAGCCGTATTTAGAATGGCAGAACAACTCAAAGCCAAAGGATTTGTCCCCGATGTAATTTGCGGTCATTCCGGTTGGGGGCCGACTTTATTTGTCAAAGAAGCTTTTCCGAATATCCCCTTATTGTGTTATTTTGAATGGTTTTATCATTCCGAAGGATCGGACGCTGACTTTGATCCGGCTGATCCCCTCACTGTTGATGATAAAGCTCGAATTCGGGTTAAAAATACCCCGATTTTAATTGACTTATATTCCTGTGATCGGGGTATTTCACCCACCTATTGGCAACAGTCTCAATTTCCGCCTGAACTGCGGCAAAAGATTTCTGTCCTTCATGATGGCGTTGATACCAGTTATTTTCAACCCAATCCTGGGGCAAAATTGGTCTTACCCAATTTAGATTTATCCGGCGTTGAGGAACTGATTACTTATGTCGGACGGGGGATGGAACCCTATCGAGGATTCCCTGAATTTATTGAAGCCGTAGCTTATATTCAAGAACGTAGACCTAACTGTCATGTGGTGGTGGTGGGATCGGAACGAGTTTGTTATGGTAAACCTTTACCCAATGGTATGAGCTATAAAGACTATATGCTCAAAAAAATCCCCTTGGATCTGTCTCGAATTCATTTTGTAGGGCCACTTCCCTATGGCCAATATTTACAAGTGATTCAGGCTTCAGATGTTCATATTTATTTAACACGGCCCTTTGTCCTATCCTGGTCAATGATTGAATCCCTATCAACAGGCTGTTTAGTCATTGGCTCAGATACGGCCCCCGTGCGAGAAGTGATTCAAGATGGAGTCAACGGCCTACTGGTCGATTTCTTCTCTCCCAAACAGATTGCAGATCGAGTTGATGAAGTGCTAGATCATCCAAATCGTATGGCTCAATTGCGAGTAAAAGCTCGTGAAACCGCCTTAGAACGTTATGATTTGAGCAAACTCTTATCAAAACATCTGCAATTGATTACAGAAGTAGCAAATCGTTCTTTTCCCGCAACCATCGGCCGAGTTGAACCCGGAATGGTTTTGCAATAGGGAGGGAACGAGATGTTATTTCTGTTGCTGTCTAAACGGGGGAACTTCTGATCAGAAGTTAATGAGGAACCTTTTTGTCTGGGAACCCGTCTGACAGGGTGAAGGAACTTAAAATAAAGTGCCTTTTCTGACTTCAGAGTGATGGCTTCAAGACAAACTGAGAATGAGAATTTTCAAGACAGAATTGATAGTAAACTCTAGCAGTCGAAACGGCCATATCTATCTAGTAGACAAGAGTCAGCACCCCGCTCTAAAGAGACAGGGCTATAAGCGGAGCGCAGGCTACGCCAACAAGCCTCTGACTTTAGATAGCTGACCAGCTATAGTCTTAACTGACTACGTTATCGGTAAGTGTTAAAGACCCACCAAGGGATGCGAAGCTAGTCCGTTGCTCTGGAACTCGAAAGTTAAACAGTTTTACGAGGGGTAAGACAGTGCTGATCGAGATAGTACCGACCGATAACATTGGCGAAGCTAACATTACCCTAGCAATAGGAGTGGGAGAAATCCCAAAAAACCGGGAATCGGCAAATACAGCAATTTTTGTCGGTTCCCAATCTAATATTCACGGGGAATAAATTCCCCTGAGTCGTGTTTCCTCTGTTGTCTAAAGACGCTGAGTTTTTACACTTCCCATGAGGTTTTTATGATAAAGGACTAGACTTGCTGGAGACAAAAAGGTTAAACTACTGCCGAACAAGGTATGGTGTTTTCAGTAGTGTCTGTCATCCCAACAGAATCTAATGACATTATTGCAGAGGAGTGAAATCAAATGACAACAAATTTAGGCCCAGGGCCCCAATATTATGATCAGGATGTGGGCTTCGCCCCTAAACCCGATACCATTCTGGGTGAAGGTGGAAACGACACCATTCTCTCTTCGACCCTAGGTGGAAGTCTAATCGACGGTGGTGCCGATAATGATATTTTGCAAAGCAGAGGCCCTGGGGATACAGTTATCGGTAACACAGGTAATGATTCCCTCCGATCTCAACAGCTTCGCACTGTTCTAATTGGAAATGCAGGCCGTGACACCTTATCGGCGGATTTAACAGCCAGCCTCTATGGAGGGGTAGATAATGACTTTTTGATTGGTCAATCTAGTAATAATTTCCTCAATGGAAATAAAGACTCAGATACCCTGCTGGGTGGAATTCAAGGTGGAGATTTACTCTATGGTGGTCAAGGAGATGACCAGCTTGGATTTGTCAATGCCAGTGGCCAAAGTAATCTCACCGGTGTTGTTGTTGCTGGAGCAGTAGGCGGCAGTAACCAAGGAAATAACTATGTCTCTGGAGATAAAGGCAGAGACAGTATTGTTGGGGTTAATAACGGGGATAGCCTCCTCGGTGGTGATGATAATGACTCTATCATTGGTGTAGGTAGTCTGAACCTCTTGGATGGCGGTAGTGGAAACGACACCCTTATCGTTCAAAATCCAATAGCCACATTACAATTCTCTACAACTCCTGCTGTTGTTGGTCTAAGCCAAATTACCCTAACGGGCGGTGTGGGTGACGATTCTCTCTACGGTGGTATTGGTCGCTTTGCAGAGGGCCAGAACTACATGGATGGTGGAGACGGGAACGATACCATCCGAAGCTTTGCGATTCAGGATGCCCTGTATGGGGGTGAAGGCAATGACTTAATCACCACAGGAACCACAGATGTTTTAACCACTCAAGGTAGCACCAGCCAACCCGGTTTTGTAGGTGAAAGCACCCTGTATGGCGGTGGCGGAAATGATACTTTAGTCGCTGCCTTTAGTACAGATGTCCTCTATGGTGATGCTGGGAATGACAGCCTCTCTGGAAAATTCACCCTGTTAGATGGTGGAGATGGCAATGACACCCTCTACGGAGGAAATTGGACATTACCTGATAGCTCCGGGAGACTTCCTGTGGTTACCTTATCGGGTGGTTCGGGTAACGACTATATCTATGGCGCCTTAGGTTCAGTCGCGAATGTTTATAATGGTGGTGTCGGTGATGACACGATTATCTTTACCACAACTAATGATAGCCTCCTCGGTGAAGGTTCCTCAGAGGGTAATGACAACATTTCCTTTGTGGGTGGTTTAGCCTCTGGCGCTACCATAACGAGCTTTGTCTTATTTGATACCCTAGGCAATAACACTATTTCCGGTAGTGATGGCAATGATAGCATTGTTACCGGAAGTGGCGCTGACTTCCTGCAAGGGGGAAGCGTTGCCGCGAGTGCGGGAACCTCCGTTGGTTTCGGAGATGACACCATTATCTCTGGTGGTGGCAATGACTACCTCTTCGGGGGTTCTGGACAAGACGTACTGTTCGGTGAGGACGGTGACGATACCCTGCAAGGTAGCACCAACCAAGATACCTTAGTCGGAGGTGCCGGTGCTGATGTCTTCCTGTACCAGTTCAAATCCGATGTCAATGGTACTTTAGCTGACTTGATTACTGACTTTAATTCGGGTGAAGATAACATCTACTTCTCTCGTGGGGCTGGAGGCTTTGCCTTTGAGTTGCGTCCGGGTGTCCCAACCACTGAACTGTCTTTCGAGCAATTTATCGTTCTCGATAAAGCCAGTTACAATGGCGCGGCTGCCAATACTCAAGCACCAACAAATGTCGGCCCTGTATTGGTGTACGAGGAAACCAGTGGAGCATTATGGTATGACTCCGATGGCGGTGGTGCAACTCCGGCTGATTTAGTTGCCTTCATGAAACAGCCAGACAATACAATTCCGACCCTGACCCGGACAGATTTTACAATCATTATCTAGGTTAGGTTGACAGATCAGGAGAAAGAGACGGGCTTTACACACTAACTTTTGAGTTCTATTCGCTTTTTCTCCCCTTTAATTTTGTCAATAGGTTAATAACAAAAAGACCGAGATCAATTTAATTTCTCGGTCTTTTTTTATAGAGATAGTAGGCAACAGGTAACACCGGAGAAAAAGATTTTACCGTATAGATTTGCTGCATCAGTCTTTTTCTGATGCTACAGGGTTTGATAAGGGCGCACTTGTTTCTGTAGTGTTATCTTCATCAAAATGTTTAACTTGTCTTCCAATTAAGTTTAGAAAACCTGAACCAAAGTGTTGAATTTCCAAAAAATTAGCGTGGGCGGCAGTCGGTTTATAAAGTTTAAATGTTTTCATAATTCCTAGGGTTGCTGCACTTTCTAACGGCCCAATAAAACTACAATCTCGATCTAAAAAATACGGTTGTTTTGCCCAAAATTCCATTTGTTCAGCATTTAAAAAGAAACAACCCGAATGGGGATTTAAAGGACGTTTGAAAGAAACAGCCTGTTCCATGACTTTACCAATAAACTGAGGCTGATCTTGAATATTTTGAAAATTAGCCGTGATATGGGGTAAAAGATCTCCATCAATATAAGCCTTAATCACTTTGCTGTGGGGAGAAACTTCGTAACGGTTTGGTTGTAAAAGACAGCTATTTCCTGTATGACGATTAAACCAATTTAACTTAACGAAAAACCAAGGATCATGCAGAATCAAATCATCTTCTAAATAACAATAATAATCATACTGACCCAAATATTCACGTAACACTCGATGGCATTCAAATCCCAGTAACATTGGTTCTGTTTGGGTCGAGTAATGCTTACAAAACGATGAAGGTAAAGGAATGTTAGCGAGTAGGTGATACTGTTGAGTAGTACAAATGACAATATCAACTTGATAATTGTGTTCTGTATTGACTGGAATTGTCACACATTGAGCAATATCAATCATGCAATGGGATTGACTATACAGTTCTCGTAAAGCAGTTAAGGCAAATACTAAAGCAGTAATTCTTGGGCGATGATCTTTACTTAAAGAGGCGTGTTTTCCATCTCCATCAGGATTAAAAAAGTGAGGAATCGTAAATAAAATTCGCATAATTTAAAACTAAATAATTTAAGTTTGATTTTTGCTATATTCTGGGGAATTATCTAAATAATTCAGGAACTCGTTGACGGAGTTCTTCATTCAAACTGGGTAACTGATCTCGCATTTTTAAATACCAGTCTCGTCGCTGTTGATAATGTTGGCAGAGTAAACGGTGATCTCCTACCCAATGATAGGCATTCATTGCAATTTTCCGTCGCAATGAAGTATTCATAATGAGTTCATTCAAATACATTTCAAATTGTTGAATCGTTCGATAAATTAAACCAGTTTCTTCGTGAATTATTGATTGTTCATATACCGTTGGACTTGCTAAAACCGCAACGCCATGACCTGCACATTCTAAAAACTTTAAATCCGATTTCATCAGATTTACAGGTGTCGGCATTAGAGGCAATAAAGCAATATCGCAACTTTGGAGAATATGATTATATCTATCATAACTGCAAAAGGGTTCAAATTCTTTCTCAGATATTTCTAACTGATCAAAAAACCGACGATCATGAATCACCTTGATTTGAACATGAGTTTGATGACGGAGTAAAACCCGATTTAAAGCTTCCATAATCGGTTGCCAATCCTGTTCTCGATTTAAAGCCCCAAAAAACAAGGTTACTCTTGAATTAGAATAGATTCGAGGGGGGGGTAAAGTCAACAAATGATTTTTGAAAATGGCAACATGGGGATTAAATTGTTGTAAAAATAAAGCTAAGGGTTTTGTAGAAGTTTGTACACCATGACATCCCCGATAACTCAGATAACGATGTTCAGCATACTCCCTCCTTCGTAAAGGATTATCATCAATTTCAGCAATAATTAAATAATCCTGTGTTAACAAATTTTTTAAGAGTTCCAAATGATGATCATAAGATAAAATTGTCCGTTGCCAAATAAAAACCTTTTCTTCTTCGGGTAAAATTGAACCAGTAGGAATCGATTTAGATGCAGAAATGGTTCGAGTTCCAGGTATTGTTGCACTCAATTGATCAGGTTCTAATACTCGAAGGCGATCGCATCCTGTGGGAGCCATGATTGCCGTTTGAATTAATAAACGACGAGGAGGTTGAAGGGATTTTATAGCGCGAACCAGATAATATTCTGCTGCGGTTTGAGTCGAAAAACGATTAGCATCTAACCCTAAACCTTCTCGAATAGGTTGAATTAAGTGAAGAAATTGTTGAAATTCATCATCTTTTTTTCCTCTAGTTTGAATTTCATAAATATATAAACCAGCTTCCCAAAATAGGGTTTGAATAGCGTCTAAAGTTAATCCCCTCTGGCTCGTATCTTCTTGGCTTAAAATTCCTCCTTTTCCCTGGATTATCTTAATAATATTTCGCCAATACTGACTATTCGGAATACAAGCTAAAACTTGACCCCCCTGTTTTAACCATCGGGTATGATTCTGTAAGCTCTTTAAGGGATTTCTGATTTGGGGTAAGATTGAATCATAGATCAAACAATCTACTGTTCCTTCTTCTAATTCTAATGCAATTGTTTCTAACTGGTCGATTGAACTCAGGATGATTTGATCTAACCCTTTTGTGACCTCTGGACTTAATTCTGAATGGATTAAAATTCCCCAATAGAAACTTTGAGGATTAATTCGCTTATAATAAGAACCAGTTGTTCCTGTTAGACAGCCTACATCTATCAAGACTTGAGCATGAGGAGGTAAAAAATTCAGTAACTCCGACGGTCGTTCAACGGATTTCAAAGATGGACTCGGATTTAGGCTGTCATCACTGACTTCATCTGGGGTATCTCTATTCATAACTTTTAGCGGAATAAGAGCTATTTTATAAATAACAGGTTTGAGGTCATACTTGCAAGTTTATTTCAGTATTCCCAGTATTTAATACAATTTATAACATAATTTTTATGCCGAGAGTCACCGTTATTATTCCAACTTACAACCAAGAACAATATATTTCAGAAGCTATTGACAGTGTTTTAAACCAAACCTATCAAGATTTTGAAATTATTATCACCAATGATGGTTCTTCTGATCGAACCCTAGAACGTATTCAAGAAAAATCAGATCCTCGAATTCGCTGGTTTTCTTTTGAACAAAATCAAGGTGTTAGTATAGCAGCAAACCATTGTATTCGTCAGGCGACTGGAGAATTCATTGCAATTTTAGACTCTGATAATATTTTTTTACCAGATAAGCTTGAAAAACAAGTCAATTTTTTAGACCATAATTCTCAGTTTGATGCTGTTTTTACTTATGCAGAAATTATTGATAAAGCAGGAAATCCGCACCTCGGAAAAGAAACTGCTTTCAAAAAAATATTTTCTCAAAAAAATAAAAATCGTTTTCAATGGTTAAATTCTTTCTTTTATTGTGATAATTCTCTGTGTAATACCAGTGTTTTAATCAAGAAAAAATGTTATGATCTAATTGGATTATATGATCCTCGATTACGTCAAGTTCATGACTTAGACTTTTGGATACGTTTATGTCTGAAGTCTGAAATTTATATTTTACCTGAACCCTTGGTTTTATTTCGGTTTCATGATAGCAATATTAGTGAAGTAACAACTGAAAATATTATTCGACATATTTGGGAAATTCCTCAACTGCTTCAACATTATCTCAGTCCAGAAGTTTGCCAGATTTTTAACACAATTTTTCCTCAGCAGTCCCTAATTCAAGCTCCCATTACACCGGATGATCTGCAATTTTTAATGGCAAAATTGGCTTTAACGGTTCATCGTCTCAGTCATCAGTATTTTGGAATTTCTACCTTATATCAGTTAATGAATAATGCTGAAACGGCTGAATACATTGAAAAAAAATATTCTTTTAAATATGCAGATTTAATTCATCTCGCAGGAATTCATGATGCTTTTCAATTAACAAACAACAGAAAACTTAAGCAAAAACTGGAAATAGCTCAAAAAGAACTGGAATCAATTCAAAATCAAAATCAAATTTTACAAAAAAAATTAGCTATAATTTCTGATTCAGCTAGTGTTGAAACTGACTCAGATGTAATTCAAGTTATTCCTTTGGTGAGTATATTAATTCCAACTTATAATGGAGAAGAATTTATAAAAACTGCTCTTCAAAGTGCTTTAGAACAAACCTATCCTAACTTAGAAATTATTATTTCTGATGATGCTTCAACAGATAACACGATAAAAATTGCTGAAGCTTTTCAAGAGAAATCTTCTATTCCTTATCGAATTCTGACTCATTCTAATTATGGATTAGTCAAAAATCTCAATTTTTGTATTAAACAAGCTCAAGGAAAGTATATAAAATTTATTTTTCAGGATGATTGGTTAGAGCCGAATTGTATTGAAGAAATGGTGAATTTAGCCGAACAAGATCCAGAAATCGGTTTGGTTTTTTCTCCGCGTCAAGTTGTGATTCATCCCCATTCAACATCCGATTTTATTTGTCAATCTGCTTATAAAGGTGCCGTTAATTTACATCAAAAATGGTCTAATTTAAAACCTATTCAATGGGGTCAAGATCTTTTGTCCGATCCCAACTGTTTAATAGGAGGGTTAAATAAAATTGGTGAACCTACAACTGTATTAATTCCTAAACAGGTTTTTGAAGAATTAGGAGGATTTGATCCTAATCTTCAGCAACTTTTGGACGTGGATATGTGGTGGAGAATTATGGGACGTTATAAAATTGGTTTTGTCGATCAAGCTTTATCTTCCCTTCTCATCCATAAAAATCAACAAACTCAAGTTAATATTGCTCAACAGGAAAATTACAAAGATTATGAGAGACTTTATTTAAAACTTTTGCAAGATTCAAGTTATTCTTTTTTAAGTTTATCTTTGAAAAAAATAATTTTACATAAAGCTTTATTTAATTCAAAATTTTATCTAAAATTAACAAAAAATTTAATCAGTCAATATCAAAACAATCCTCGTCCCAAAATCATAGAAACTCTTCAATTAGTTCGCCAAATTTTAGTTCAATATTGGTTAACTTTAGATCCAACAGAGTTAGAAACTCAATATCCCCACGAAATTCGTCCCATTTATCAACTTTTTTTAAACAGTAATCTAGTTGATGAAGAAGTTAGTGAAATCGAGCAACATTGGATTGAGGAAATTAAAGATAAGCTTTCTCAAGGTTTATATTCAGGTGATTTAATTTCTGAACTAATGGGATTGATGTTATATCAAAGAGCTTATCAACTTCCTTTGATCTATAAAAATGCGGTGATTCCTTACTATTTTTTCCCTGACTTTATGACTTGGCTATTTAAAAGTATTGATCATTTTAAAATCCTAGAAAATATAGAAAAATATATTTATTTTCAAGAAGATTTATTGGCTTATATTACTCAAAACTTAACCGCAAATTCATCCTCTCATGAACTGTGGATCTATATAGCTCAATCTTATTTTCAATATTCTCAACTCAATTTTGAGAATTTAAACTCTATTAGCCTCCAGAAGATTTATGCTTATAGAAACCAAATAATTGATTTTTTGGTTCAACACTCAAAGGCCACTGATCCAAATCGATCCATTCAACCAGTTTTAGCAATCGATGCACAACCAGAAGACAGCTAGATCATCAGTATCCGAGTCCTGATGGGGAACCCAAAAGCTATCCGCCACGTCACTGTATGGACAGCAAACTATGAGTGTCAACAGCCCAAAGAGAATTTTTTCAGCAGTTTCCCAGAAGTTGAGGTAATTTAGAGATGATCAATTCAGTGAGGGGGTAAACGGTCTGCTATTATTTGGACAAAGAGATGAGATGCGGTAGTCACTCTAGGACTACTCAAGGTAAATTTGAAAGGGGTAGTGAAAGTCGGTTGGAGAGTTCAATGACAGGAGCGTTCAAAGTCGGAGAAACTATTATCACAGCAGAGGATCTACCATCGCTGCTCAAACGTTATCAGTTAATGCCTTTATTTCTGCGCGAAGTGATTTTGGAACAAGCGATCGCTAAGATTACTTGTACAGAAGAAGAACGAGCAGCGGCTCTCGAAAGATTTGATTCGCAACACCAACTAACTTCCCCAGAAGCGAAAGCAGCTTGGCTAGCCGCTTACGATATGACCCCAGAACAATTGGTGGAAATGGCAGAACGCCCTGTGAGAGTGGAAAAATTCAAACAAGAGACATGGAGTGGTCGAGTCGAAAATTATTTTCTCAGTCGCAAAGGTAATTTAGATCAAGTTGTCTATTCTTTAATTCGGACTAAAAATCCAGGTTTGGCTCAAGAACTCTATTTTAGAGTAGCGGAAGGAGAAAATACTTTTGCTGAGGTTGCCCGTGAACATTCAGAAGGGCCAGAATCTCGGACAGGAGGGTTATTAGGGCCAGTTCCGGTATCTCAGCCTCACCCGGCGATTAGTAAACTTTTGTCTGTGAGTCAACCCGGTCAACTCTGGGCTCCTCGTCCCCTAGCAGAATGGTTTGTGATTATTCGCTTAGAAAAATTCCTTCCGGCTCAATTAGACGAATCTATGCGTCGCCGGATGGTTGACGAAATGTTTGAAAATTGGCTACGAGAGCAATTGGCTCAAGTGGGCTCGCTACAACCTCTTCGTACTTCAGTGTCTTCAGTGTCATGACAACATCTGCCGTTTCTCAGTCCCAAATTCAGAGCTTTTTAGCTGAAACCAGCCCTTTTGATCGGCTCTCAGAGAAGGCCCTTCAAAGCTTGCTACCCAAATGCCAACTGTTGGGCTACCGCACCGGACAACCGATATTTGAACGAGATAAACTGCCCACTCAAATTACGATAATTTATCAAGGACAGGCTCGACTGCTGGGTTTTGACCCCAGAGCGCAACGTCATGTTAGTTTAGGCTTACTCGGAGCTAGAGAAATTATAGGCTGGGGAGGGTTAATCCGAGGGGTGCCTTGTGAGACAGCGATCGCTTCAACGGATACGATTTGTATTACGCTGTCGGCTACGGATTTTCTACAATGGGTCGCTAAAGAACCCGCTTTTGGGGAGGCATTCCGGGATCACGCTTCTGTGAGTGAGGTTTTTGAACTTTTAAGCCAATATCTGCACGCACAAGCAGTTCCGGTTAATAATATCAAGACTCTAGCCCAGGATCTTTGGCAAGATGCTGTGGTGCTGAATTTGCTGAATGGCAATAATAAAGTTAAGGATCTGCAAAATTTACTTGATCCGAATCGGATTTGGTTGGTGAGTAGTGGAACGTTGGGCAGTTTGACTCCGGGTAATCGGGTTTTATTGGAGGAGGGTCAGCAATCTTATAAGGCGGAAGGGCCACAGGGGGTGCGATTAATTGGTTTGCGAGAACCGGTTTATGAAGAAGAATCTCCCCCGGAAAGCGATGGCTCAGAAAGTGTTTCTCAGGACTCAACTTCTAGTGTTCGCAAAATAGATTTATCGGCGGTTACTCCGGCTCCTGATGTTCCTCCGATTCCAGAACCGACAAATTTGCCTAAAGCCGCTCAACGGTTCCCGGTGGTTAGGGGTCGTGGCAAGATTGAGGCGCCTCTGGCTTGCTTTAATATGATTGCTAAATTCTTCGGGATTAACTTTAAAAAAGATGTCGTGCGCCGGGTTTTAGATAATCAGTTGGCGACAGTGGGCAATATCAGCTTACAGGCTTGTGGAGCCGTCACGCAGATGTTGGGGATTAATGCTCAGTTGGTGCAGATTCCAGCGAGGGCCGTCGGTCGGTTGAAGGCTCCGGCGATGGTGGTGTGGCGAGATAGTTTTGCCATTCTTTATAGCATTACCGAACGAGAATTGGTGTTGGCAACCCCAGAAAAAGGTTTGACTCGGATGCGTCCGGGGCAGTTTACGGAGGTTTGGGGTGAAGAAGGACAGGTGCTTTTGTTGCAAGCGCCGCGAGTTGACCAGAAAGAGCAGTTTAGTTTCTGGTGGTTTTTACCCGCCTTGATGGAGCATCGCACCACCTTTGTTGAGGTGTTGCTGTCTTCGTTTTTTATTCAAGTGTTTGGTTTAGTCAACCCCTTGGTGAGTATGGTGATCATTGATGCGGTCATCGGACAGCGTAATTTAGATGCTCTGAATATTCTGGGGATATTGCTGTTAGGGGTTGCCCTGTTTGAAGGGTTGTTGACGGCATTGCGAACTTATTTGTTTGTGGATAGCTCCAACCGAGTTGATATTAAGCTGACGGCGGAGATTATTGACCATATGTTGCGGCTGCCTTTGGGGTATTTTGATACCCGACAGGTGGGAGATTTAATGAGTCGTTTTAATGAGTTAGGGAATATCCGTAACTTCCTAACGGGGACGGCTTTAACGGTGGTATTGGATGCCGTGTTTTCAGTGGTTTATGTAGCAGTGATGTTTGCCCTCAGTCCGATGCTGACTTTGGTGGCTCTGGCACCTTTACCCTTGTTTGCGGGGATTATTTTTGTGTTTTCTCCGGTGATTATGCGACTGATCCGCAAACGGGCACAATTGGCGGGGACAGCTATGGCTTATATCGTGGAAGTGATTAGTGGAATTCAAACGATTAAGTCTCAAACCATTGAGTTGACGGCTCGTTGGCGGTGGCAGGGGATGTATGCTCGGTATATGAGTGCAGGTTTGCAGACGACTCTGACCCAAACGGCGGCGGGTACGATGAGTGATTTCTTGAATAAGATTGGGGGAATTGCTCTGTTGTGGGTGGGGGCTTATTTGGTGATTAAACAAGAGTTAACCATTGGGGGTTTAATTGCCTTTCGGATTATTTCAGGAAACGTGACAGGCTCCTTATTGCGGTTTATCAGTGTTTATCAAAACGTGCAGGAGGTGGCAATTTCGGTGGAACGGTTGCGGGACATTGTAGATAGCTATCCTGAAGCAGATGAGGCGGATCGCAATAATATTCCGTTACCCGAAATTGAAGGGTCAGTAACGTTTGAGGAGGTATCTTTCCGATTTAATCCAACTGGGCCTTTGCAGTTGGCTAACGTGAATTTAGATTTTCCTTCTGGGTCTTTTGTGGCGATTGTGGGATTGAGTGGATCGGGTAAGAGTACGTTGATGAAGTTGTTGCAGCGTTTATATGCTCCTTTGTCGGGTCGAATTTTAATTGATGGTTATGATATTAATAAAGTAGAACTGTATTCTGTCCGCCGTCAATTGGGGGTGGTACTACAAGATACCCTCCTGTTTAATGGAACGGTTCAGGATAATATTGGCTTGAGTAACCCCGAAGCCAGTAGTGACGAAATTATTCGGGCGGCTAAAATTGCAGCGGCACACGATTTTATTATGGGTCTTCCCAATGGTTACAATACCCCTGTGGGGGAAAGGGGAACGGCGTTATCAGGGGGACAACGACAACGGGTGGCGATCGCACGGACGGTGTTACAAAATCCGAAGTTGTTAATTTTAGATGAGGCGACGAGTGCTTTAGATTATCAATCGGAACGTTCTGTGATTAATAATTTAATGGATGTGTTTCATGACCGCACGGTGTTTTTTATTACTCACCGTCTCAGTGCTGTCAAAAATGCGGATGCAATTATTATGATGGATCAAGGGTCTGTTGTTGAACAAGGAAACCATGATGAGTTAATTGCTCTGAAGGGACGTTATTACTGTCTGTATCAACAACAAGAAGCCCATTAATCAGTGATCAGTGATCAGTGATCAGTCAACAGCAATGAGTCAAAGAAATAAAATCAAGATTTTTAGCTGTTGAAAACAACTGGAACTGCTTCTTAACTCTTGCACTGATAACTGGTACAGACGTGCCATGGCACGTCTCTACTGCTAACTACTAACTACTAACTGCTAACTACTAACTGATTATGAAATCTGTATCACTGATTGATCAACCTGTTATTCTTGAGAAACCGGCAATGTGGTCTCATATGTTTCTCTGGATGATCATGTTGATAACGACTTCAACAGTTGTTTGGGCTTATTTTTCTCGGATTGAACAAACGGTTCCTGCTGTGGGGGAACTAGAATATAAAGAAGGTGCTAGAGAGATTCAAGCTCCAACTACGGGTGCGGTGGTGAGGCTGCACGTTGAAAATGGCGATCGCGTGCAGAAAAACCAACCGCTTCTCACCTTCAGCCCCACAAACCCTAGTGCTGATATTAAGTCTTTGGCTAAATTACAAGGGACTCTCAAGGAGGAAAACCAATTTTATAATAGTATTATTCAGGGAAATGGCAGGGGAAATTTACCGGCTCAGTGGGAAACGATGGTTAAGGATCGGGAGGCGAGATTACAAGAAAATGAGGTTTTAACGGGTTTAATTAATGAACTTTATAATAATCAAGGTCGAGCCATTAACTATAGTCCCACTCAATCGGGTGTAGTGGCGAATTACCGGGCTGAATTTCTATCTCGTGTGTCTGCGGTTGAGGGACGAATTGTTGAGTTTAAAAAACAACTGGAACAAACAGAAAATTCGATTCGGGCGACACAAGAACAAGTTCAATATGCGACGAATCAAATTCGCTATTCTGAAGAACAATTAGACTTAGCGAAGGCTCAACTTAATAAGTCTCAAGAGTCTTTGGATCTGAACGAATCGATTTTGGGTCAAATTGCTCCGTTGGTTGAAGAAGGGGCGATGTCTGACTTAAATAAAAAACGTCAGGAACAAGAGGTTTTAAGAAGTCAAAATGAGTTTTTACGTCAGCAAGATCAAATCACTACTCGTCAAAGTGAAATTAATGCCCGTAAGAGTGATGTTGAGAAACAAAAAGCTGAAATTAGACGATTAGAAGATGAAAAACAGAAGGTTTTAGCTTCTATTGATCGGACAGAACAAGAATTGCAAAATACAAAGGATGGGTGGGCAAGAGAATTGTATCTTCGGGTTGAAGAAAATAAAAAACAAATTGCCAGTATTGATTCTCAATTAAGCCGATATAAACTGGATAATGAAAAACGCTTAGGAGAGGTTAATGCTCAGTTGGAAAAAGTTGAAGAACAACGAGATACTCAAGTTCTACGTTCCCCGGTGGCTGGGGTGATTTATGATTTACAGCCCTCAACAAAACAGGATTCTGAACTGGATCTGAAAAAGGATGAAATTTGCAGTTATGTCAATGATCAAGTTTTAAAATCGGGTGATCCGAGAATGAAGCGTTGTAATGAAGCATATTATGAAGCTCAACAAACGGAAAAGCTTATGCAAATTTTAGCGGATGATAAGGGACTGGAAGCCACAATTTATATTAAAAATACTGATTTAGCTTTAGTGCTGAATGCTTTACGAGTTAAGCGCAAATTTTTACAGCCTTATGATGGTAAAACGGTGGCTGGAGAAGTGATTGAATGTAAAGCTGAAAAAGATTGTATTTGTCCAGCATCTCCAGAAGCTCGACAAGAAATTGGAGTAACTGATATAGATTGTATTCCGGTGGAAGTCTCGATTGATGCTTTCCCCAATGATCAATTTGGCATGGTTCCCGGACAGTTAAAATGGCTGAGTCAAGATGCGATTAAACCTGATCCAGAAAAGGGCCGTCAATATTTTACTTTTAAAGGAAAAGTGAAATTAGATAAGCAAAACTTTACCTTAGATGAACAGAAAGATATTAAGGTGGGTTTACAGTCAGGTATGTCAGTGAATACCAAAATTAATGTAGGTAAACGGTCTGTACTTGATATATTCTTAAATCGCTTTACAGGTCGAATGAACAGTATTACAAACTTGAAGTAATTTAATCAGTTATCAGTGTAGAGACGCGCCATGGCGCGTCTGTACCAGTTATCAGTTATGACTGTAAATCACTAATAGTTGGTAACTGATATTCTATTAAGCATATCAATTTCTGATTCGGAAATTGTTAAATCCTTGTAGTATGAGCGTCGTCGGATTCTATGGTTTAAATACTTAACAGCTTAATTGGTAACTAATGGCTAAAAACTCCTCCTCTTTTGTCGATTTTCCTACTACTATTTTAGGGCTGTTATATTTAATCCCTATTTTGGGAATTATTGGATTTATTATTAAGTTTGGAGTGAATGTTCCGTTTTATGATCAATGGGTTGTACCTGCTTTATTTAAAAAAACAGCCACAGGAACATTACAATTCAAAGACTTATTTGAACTTCATAATAACCATCGAATCTTATTTCCTCGTTTAATTTTTATTATTTTAGGGTTTATTTCGAGTTGGAATATTAAATTAGAGCTTTTTTTTAGCTTAGGGTTAGCAATACTAACTTTTATTTTGTTATATAAACTTTCGGTTAATACCTCCAAAAATCACAACTCTTTTTTTTACTTTACTAATTTATTAACTGCTTTAATATTTTTCTCCTTAGCTCAATCTGAAAACTGGCTCTGGGGGTTTCAAATTGCTTTGTTTCTCATTAATTTATGTGTAATTTTCAGTTGTTTTATTTTAACACAAGAGCAAGTTCAACCTACCCAAAAATTATTAATTGCAACGATTCCTTGTTTAATTGCTAGTTTTTCATCTGCACAGGGTTTAATGAGTTGGTTAGCTTTAATTCCTTCCATTACAGTCCTTACAAAGGAAGCTAACCTTAGAAAAAAATATTTAATATTATGGTTAATACTCTTTACCATTTCAACTTTAATTTACTCAATAGAATATACTCAAGAACCAAAAATAATCAATCTTTCACTTCTCGAACAATTGTTCACTGCGAGTCACTTCTTTTTTAATTTAATTGCTGCACCCCTAACAAATTCTTATACTTTAAGCCTGGGGATCGGATTAATAATTGTATTAAATTTTATAGGATTAGGATTTTACTGTTTCAGAAACCGAAAAGCTCAAGACTATTTATTGAAATCCTGCTCTCCTTGGTTTTCCATTGGAATATTTTCTATATTATGTTCAATTTTAATAACATTAGGTCGTTATGATTATGGAGCGAATTATGCCATTGATGCTTCTCGATATACGACTCATTCTTTACTATTAATTATTGCTGTTATTCAACTTTGGTTTATTGTTATTACTCAATCTCAAACTCTAAACAAAAATTATAGTCTGAAACTGATTTATAGTTTTATAGCGGGAATTTTAGTTTGTTTAATTGGGGTAAAATCAGAAATAGCGATCGCTCAAGCACAAACAGATTTAATCAATAAACAACGAGGTAAAACCTGCTTAGAACTCATTAACTATTTAGAAGACTCTAACTTCTTCAAAACCCATCCTGATCGCTGTTTATTAAGATTAAGTAAAACAACCTGGTGGATTCAAGATGGTGTCAAAAAACTCCAGACAGTCCACCTCAGAAATTGGGCAAATAATATAACCTTTAAACCCGAATCAGAACAAGTTTATGGTTATATTGACTTTCCTTTTTCCCGTGATCAACCCTTGAAAATCAAACCCCAAGACTCTATTGTTTTAAAGGGATGGGCAATTTTTCCCCAGACTCAAAATCAACCCCAACTTGTCTTTTTTTCTCAAGGAAATCAACAATCCTTTTTCGCCAATGCTAATGTCGGTTTAAATAGTCCAGATATTGCTCAGGTACTAGATTCCCCACTCTATAATTATGCACGATGGCAGGTGCAAATTTCCACCCATGAATTGGATTATGACTTAGGAAACATAACGATTAAAGCTTGGGTCTATAATTCTGATAGTCATGAATTTTTCCCGTTAAAGGGGGAAGTTAAGATAATTGTTGAGAAAGACTAACCCGTTCTTAACCTTGAAGTGAACGTTAATTCGGTTTTCATCAAAGCAACAATTTGGTACAATATTTAATCGCTGACCACTGATTAACCTAAATATGAATATTATTCCAACTTCAATTCCCGATGTTCTCATCATTGAACCCAAAGTTTTTGGGGATGAACGCGGCTTTTTCTTTGAAAGTTTTAACCATAAAGTCTTTGCTGAAAAGACTGGAATTACCTCAGAATTTGTACAAGATAATCATTCTCGTTCTGTTAAAGGAGTTTTGCGAGGTTTGCATTATCAAATTCAACAAACACAAGGTAAATTATTGCGTGTTGTTGCGGGAGAAATTTTTGATGTCGCCGTAGATATGAGAAAAAGTTCTCCCACTTTTGGACAGTGGGTCGGTTGCATTCTGAGCGCAGAAAATAAGCGACAATTTTGGGTTCCCCCAGGATTTGCTCATGGATTTTTAGTGATTTCAGATATTGCTGAAGTCTTATATAAAACCACAGATTATTATGCACCACAATACGAGCGTTCTTTACTGTGGAATGATCCTGATGTCGGAATTGATTGGCCCCTGAATGGAATTACACCAATTTTATCAGCAAAAGATCAAGAAGGTCAACCCTTAAAAACGGCGGAGTTTTTCTCATGACAAAAATTTTATTGATTGGAAAAGATGGTCAACTCGGTCAAGAATTACAGCCTTTTCTGACTTCTATGGGGTCGTTAGTTGCTGTCGGACGGGATACTCTTGATTTATCTCAACCTCAAATTATTGAACAAATAATAGAGGACATTCAACCCGAATGGGTGATTAATGCTGCGGCTTATACGGCTGTGGATAAGGCAGAAAGTGAACCGGAATTAGCAATGAAAATTAATGGAATTGCGCCCGGTATTTTAGCAAAAGCTTGTCAACAATTAGATGCTAAATTAATTCACATTTCTACAGATTATGTCTTTGATGGAACCCAAAGCCATCCTTACATTGAAACTGATTCTACTCATCCCTTGGGTGTCTATGGTCAATCGAAATTAGCTGGAGAAATTGCTATTCAAGAAACCCAAGCCAAATTTGCAATTATTAGAACCGCTTGGGTTTATGGCGTAGGGGGAACCGGAAATTTTGTCAAAACTATGTTACGGTTGGGAAAAGAACGGGAAGAAATTCGCGTTGTTAGTGATCAAGTAGGAAGTCCAACTTGGACAGGAGATTTAGCACAATCAATTGTCCAATTAATGCCACTTTTAAATTCTGAAACCTACGGAATTTATCACTGTACTAATAGTGGTGTTACCAGTTGGTATGATTTTGCGATCGCTATTTTTGAAGAAGCCAAACTATTAGGTTTTCCCTTAAAAATTGAACGGGTAATTCCAATTACAACCCCCGAATATCCAACGCCAGCAAGTCGTCCGGCTTATTCGGTTTTAAGTGGGAAAAAATTAGCCAATCTTCTCGAAACTCATACTCCCCAATGGCGTCAGGGATTGCGTAAAATGTTACAACAATTAAACCCGTAGAGACGTGCCACGGCGCGTCTCTTTCTACAAAACAATCGATGAATTAATCAACTATTAACCCTTAACGATTAATTATGAAAGCGCTGATTCTATCTGGTGGAAAAGGAACAAGATTACGCCCTTTGACGTACACAGGTGCAAAACAATTAGTTCCCGTCGCTAATAAACCGATTTTATGGTATGGAATTGAAGGAATTGTAGCGGCTGGAATTACAGAAATTGGCATTATTATTAGTCCAGAAACAGGAGAAGAAGTTAAAAATTTAACCGGAAATGGCGATCGCTTTGGAGCCAAAATTACCTATATTTTACAAGAACAACCCGCCGGATTAGCTCATGCTGTTAAAGTCGCTCAACCCTTTTTAGAAGATTCTCCCTTTATTATGTATTTGGGAGATAACTTAATTGAAAGTCAACTTAATCAGTTTGTAGAACGCTTTAAACAGCAACAACTAGACGGGTTAATTTTATTAAGAAGTGTCCCTAATCCCACCGCCTTTGGGGTCGCTGTTGTTGATGATCAAGGACGAGTTTTACAGTTAGTTGAAAAACCCAAAGTTCCCCCTTCAAATTTAGCCTTGGTGGGGGTTTATTTCTTTGATAAAACGATTCATGAAGCGATCGCTCAAATCCAACCTTCTGCACGGGGAGAACTAGAAATTACCGATGCAATTCAACAACTGATTAATAACCAGAAAAAAGTTGAAGCTTGTAATCTGGAAGGATGGTGGTTAGATACGGGTAAAAAAGATGATTTGTTGAGTGCGAACCAAATTATTTTAGATTCTTGTATTATCTACGATGTTCAAGGAGAAGTAGACGAAAACAGTCATATTTTAGGACGGGTTAAAGTCGGTAAAGGGACAAAATTAGTCAACTGTAGTGTACGGGGGCCAGTCATTATTGGGGAAAATTGCTATTTAGAAAACTGCTTTATCGGCCCCTACAGTAGTGTTGCGAATAAAGTCACTTTAATTGATGCTGAAATCGAACATAGTGTCATCTTGAGTGAAGCTAAAATTATTGGGATTAATCAACGCATTGTGGATACGGTTATTGGCCGTCGAGCAACTTTAAGTACCGCACCTCAACGACCGAAAGCATTACGGTTTATGATTGGAGATGATAGTCAAATAGAATTAGCGTGATTTACTGGATAACGGTTAATTATTACTCCACCGAACTGATTCAACGATTAATTGATTCAATTGTAGAGACGTTGCATGCAACGTCTCTACAGGGGATAAATTATCAAGTAATTATTATCAATAATTCTACCGATGATGTCTCTATTCATCAGTTGAAATCTCCCTCTATTTTAGTATTAAATGCAGCCGAAAATATTGGTTTTGGTCGAGCGTGTAATCTTGGGTTAAATTGGGTTTACCAACAAAATGATCAAGCTATTGTATGGTTAATTAATCCCGATGCTATTGTACCGAAAAATTCTCTAACAAAAGCAACTCAGTTTTTTGAGCAAAATTCTCATATTTCTCTATTAGGAACAGTTGTTTATAATTTCCAGAATGAGGTTGAGTTTGGCGGTGGAGAGTTTATTCCAGAAACGGGAAAAATAGCAGAATTAAAGATAATTTCAAAAGAACTGCAAACGCAATCTTATGTTTTGGTAGATTGGGTATCAGGATGTAGTTTATTAATTAATCTAAAAAACTTTAAGTATTGTCCTCAATTTGATCAAGATTATTTTTTATATTATGAAGACTTTGATTTTTGTCGGCGTTATGCTCAACAAGGACATTTGATTGCATTAACCCATCAACTTCAGGTTATCCATCAAAGTTCATCAATTACAGGTAAAAATCCTAGTTTAAAAATCCAACAAAGTATTTACAGTTATTTATTAACCCTAGAAAAGCATACATCAAAACAGGTATTATTATATCGATTATTCCGAATTACTGTGGTTGCAATTTTTTCCCTCGTTAAAGATCCTAAAGTTTCCTTGAGTAAATTAAAAGGGGTTTGTCTCTATTGGAAAAGACTGGTAAAATAAAAATAATTGCTCGAAACTTACTAACAGGATGAGTTTACCTATGTCTCCCATTGAACAGGTTGAGCCACCTCGTTCTCCCCAAGAGACGTTGCCAACCATGTATGATTTGCCCAGTGAAGATTCGGAGGAACCAGGGGTGCCTGATGAGTATCATATTTTACAGCCAGAATTGTTGAGTGCTACGTTTTGTCCACCCAATTATGCGGCTGATGAAATCTTTGTCGCTAGTGATCTAAATCTTTATTATGATCCCCAACATTATAACTGGTATAAACGTCCAGATTGGTTTGCTGTTTTGGGAGTTTCACGGTTATATAATAATCGAGAATTACGATTAAGTTACGTTAATTGGCAAGAAGGAATTAGACCTCATATTGTGATTGAATTCCTATCACCTGGAACCCGAAATGAAGATTTAGGAAGACGAGAACAACGCACTCAACAACCCACAAAATGGCAAGTTTATGAGCAAATTTTAGGAATTCCTTATTATATTGTGTTTGATCGTTATACCGATGAATTACAAATTTTTCAGTTAGAAGGAGGTTACTATCAACCTTTAGAATTAACGGAACCTAAAATTTGGCTTCCTCCTCTTGAAATTGGAATCGGACTGTGGTTAGGAGAATATCGTGGGATCACTCGAAATTGGTTACGTTGGTCTGATCTTCAAGGAAATTGGATTCCTACACCCACAGAACGAGAACGCCTAGAAAAAGAGTTAACCCAACAACAATTAGAACAAGAACGTCAAGAAAAAGAGTTGACTCAACAACAATTAGAACAAGAACGTCAACGGGTGGAACGATTAGCAGAACGCTTGCGACAAGCGGGAATTAACCCCGATGAAATTTGAAAGAAACTGGCAACTCATCTTAGCTGATTTTCATAAAAGTTCTAATTAATTTTAAACTCAATTAATGCCTAATACACTGTTGATTAATTTATCCTTTTTAATTCCTGAACCGACAGGAATTTCTATTTATGCTAGTCATGTATTACCTGCTTTAAAATCGCTTCAACCTACATTATTAATCTCTCAACAAAAACCCGATTATTCTTGCTATTCTGTTCCTAATAATATGACACCAGACCAAGGAACAAAGGGACATCTGAGACGGTTACTTTGGACACAGTTTAAACTTCCTCAAATTTATCAGCAATTAAAGGGAAATTTGATATTTTCTCCTATTCCAGAAGCCCCTTTATATTGTGGATGTCGATCAATTGTCATGGCTCATGATTTAATTCCGTTACGGTTTCCGAGACGGGGTTCTCGGTTAACGGCTTATTTTAAATATTATATTCCCCTTGTATTATCCCAAGCTGAACATATTGTCTGTAATTCTATCTCAACAGCGAAAGATTTAGTTGATTTTTTTAACATTCCAGAACAAAAAATAACACCCATTCCCCTCGCATACAACCCGCAGAGATTTCAATTTTTAGACTTACCAACCCACAATTATTTTCTCTATATTGGTCGTCATGATGCTTATAAAAATCTATCTCGATTAATGAGTGCTTTTTCCAACTTAAAACATTTATCCGAATATGAATTATGGTTCGCTGGCCCAACAGATGAAACCTACACACCCGAACTCAAAAGGCAGGTTCAAGAATTAGGATTAAGTCAACAGGTAAAGTTTTTAAATTATGTTCCTTTTGAACAATTAATACCAATTATTAATCAAGCCATTGCTGTTGTTTTTCCCAGTCTTTGGGAAGGGTTTGGTTTCCCGGTTTTAGAAGCAATGGCTTGTGGGACTCCTGTGATTACATCTAACCTATCTTCTTTACCCGAAGTGGGGGGAAATGCTGCATTATATGTTAATCCTTATCAAGTAGAAGAAATTACAGAAGCGATGGAAACCTTAGCAAATAATACAGAAATGCGATCGCATTTAAGACAATTAGGATTAGAACAAGTTAAACAATTTAGTTGGGAAAAAACGGGACAAAAAACAGCAGAAGTGATTCAACAATATTTATAGCAGGGAACAGGGAACAGGGAACAGGGAACAGGGAACAGACAGGAAAAGAGGGACACAAGTTTGCAGGCTCCGCCTGCTCTTAAGAGGAGACAGAGCCTTGGTTTACAGTTCCCAGGTATAACAAAACTAGGGAAAAAGATTATAAACTGTTGCTAGAAACAGGAGTAGTAGGAATACTAGGAATACTAGGAATATCAGGGATATCAGGAATAGTAGGGATTACATTTGTAGTGGTTTCCCCAAAACTAGCAGCCGTCAAATTACTAACAGAAATATTATTAATTTGGGCTAATTGTTCTCCTGTACTTTGAACAATAACTAAGGTATTTACTGATGAGGGTTGCAACAGAATATCATTAAATGTCACACCATCTGGCAATTTAATAATATCACTGTTATTTTCAAAATCAGTAATTATATCAAAACCGCCACCTGTAACTAAAACAAAGGTATCTTTTCCCGTTCCTCCCGTCAATGTATCATTATCTTTGTCTCCAGAAAGAATATCATCCCCAGCATCTCCAAACAATTGATCAGCGTTTTTTCCCCCATATAAACTATCGTTACCGTCTCCTCCTCTAACAATATCTTGATCTAAATCTCCTGCTAAGAAATCATTCCCACTTCCTCCATCGAGAATATCATCCTGTTTTCCACCTCTGAGGGTATCAATTCCTCCATTTCCAATTAAGGAATCTAAACCCGTATTTCCATTAATAAATTCACTATCTTCTGAACCGATAACCGTATCATTCCCATCCAGGGCTAATACACCACCAGGGTAATTGTTTAGTTGTCCAGAAGATAGAATAATTGATTCTGCGGTGTTATCTCCAACTAAAAAAGATATACCGTTTTGAGTGCTTGGTTGTAGTGCCATAAGATTTAATGTTTGAATCTAAATTGAGCTTGCTGTTAATTTTGATATACTTTTATGCAGGCGTTCCAAAATTTTGTGTCCAATAGTGGTTCCAATTGACATTGCCTGTATCATTGGCTAAATAGTAATACCCCACACCAATTTCTGTTAAATTCGGATCAAGAATATTCGCACGATGTAGCGGACTATTCATCCATCCTTCCACTGCGGCTTCTGGCGTAGTAGGACTAGCATAAATATTTTCTGCTGCCCAGGAGAAATTATATCCTGTAGCTGTAATTCGATCCCAAGGAGTAGTTCCATCCACTCCATTATGTGCATAAAAGTCTTGCAGTGCCATATTTTGACTATGCGTTTCTGCTGCTGCTTCTAATTGATAATTATAGGTTAGAGGCAATAACCCAGCGTTAAGACGTTCTTGATTAGTTAGTTCAAAAACACGCTGTTCAAATGAGTTTGCATCGTTATTAGTAGTGCCTCCACCATTATTATTGGTAGTCCAAGAAATATTAAAACTGGCAGTATCTTGTTTTTCTGCATATCCAGCATAGACCCAATATTCACCACTAATTGTTGGAGTAAAGGTGTATTGTTTGCCATTATAAGCATCATTTAACCAGTTCCAATCTTGACCACTGATGTTCACCCATTGGTTAGAATCATAAGCATTAAGTGGGATAACACCTACTCGATAAAAATCATCTGCTGTCACTGAGAAATTGTAAGTATTACCCGCCTCAAAATCTGCTATAGTCCACAAGTTCACGCCAAAATAATCTGAACCGACATCACTGGGTGAGCTATTACCCCAATTTCGAGAAATACTGTCTCTTGTACTAACAGCATTTTGATCATTTCGAGTAAATGGATACCATCCTTTACTTTCATTTTGTCCTGTTGTCCAATCAAAAATTTCACCCCCCCAATTTTGAGAATAATAATCATAAACATCATTAAACTCAACTGAAAGGATGTTTCCATCTATCGTTATAGTGGCGTGATCATTCTCAGCTTTTAACGTTTGAATTTGTTCAGGACTTAATACTTTACCTTGAACAATATTGGCAAAAATTTCGCCTTCATCCCCAATAGAATCGCTAGAATTAAGTCGAGGATCAAGAGAATGTCCAATTTCTTCTAAAACTACGCTAACAGCCTGATTAACATTGCTACCCGTCAAAATATCTTCAGCCAGGTAAATTTGATTTGTGGTATCCGCAAACGCGCCAGAAGACCCATTAATATCGGCTGAAGCGACAATTTTAATCGGGGCAAGGGTGCTAAAATCTCCTGTAAGCCATTCTGTGGCTAAGGTTTGCGCTTTCTGGATATCCCAAGTGTCGCCAAACGGGAGCTTCAGTTGTTCAACGAAAGTGGGATCACTAGCAAACAGTTGGAGTTGCTGATAGACTTTGGGCATCACCTGTTCTGCTAAAAAAGCGTTAGTCTCCGCTAAAGATGTGATAGCGTTGGCTGATGTAGGGCTAGGATTAACTTCAAACATGGTAGATTCTCTGGCTAGGTAAAAACTAATCAAACTTTTAATCTTGAAACCTTCTATTTCTGCTATCGAGGGGTAGTAGCGACTTTTACGCCAAACCTCAGTATGGGTTACAAAAGTTTACGTTCTGATTGGATCAACTCATATCTTTTCCATCCTAAAAACTGCCTATTCATAGGGAATTGGCTTTTAGTTTTAGGGTTTTCTTGATCATTAATATTTTAGCGGGTTAGTTTTAGAATATACCAGTCTAAACTATGACACAACTAATAAAAGTTAGGATTTTACGCTATGCTTACGTTAGTCAAATCATCCAGATTAACCATGAATACTAAAGATAAGATGTTTACTGAGGCTAGTAACTTTTGGGATTTACAAAAACTGTATCAAGACCTAGAAGCAGTAAAACGGCTATTGTCCCCTCGTTCTCGACAGGGGTTAACTGAAACAGAAAAGCTTTATCTGAGGGGACTATTGTGTGGTTATAGTCCGGCGGAAATTGCTAAAAAACTATTTCAAAGTCCTAAAAGCGTGGAAGTTTACCTCTGTAAAACGTTATATCCTTATTTAAAAAATCTTTTAGATGTTCCCTCTGAAGTTGGAAATTGGCGTAATATTTGTAACTGGTTAAATGATGCAGGTTATAAAAAGTTATCTTCAGGAGAAAACTTATTCAATAATTCATTACCTCAAGAAGCTTTGGTTAAAATAGTTAATGTTGATTTTTTACAAGAAAATACTATTTCAATTGATATTAACCTTCAACTTCATTTTCCCTCGAATCTAAAGGGTGATGAATCTAAAAATAATATTGATGAATAATAAGCGGTTAATGAGGAGGTTATCAATTACTGGGGATTAAGCCCTTCAGGGCTTACTACGTTGAAAAATATTGATGTCTTTAACTGCCAGTTATGAGAAAAAGTAACTACCCATCTTTAACGTTCTTCCATAGAATTTAACTTTTCTTGTAATTGTTGAAAAACTAATTCACCATCAACGACTTTTCCTTCACGAATTTGCTGTGTTCCCTCAGCAATTTTTTGCCTGAGTTCAATCAGTTGCTTTTCTCTTTGATCATGTTGATCTAAAAGTTGAAAGGCTACAGTTAATAAATCATCCACACTTTTATATTTACCTTGTTGTAATTTTTCAAGAATAAATTTTTCTTGATCTGGCTTGATTGCAATCTGCATTTTTATCTCCTTGTCTTTAAAATTAATTGATAACAACTAGCAAGGTTAGATTCTCAATTTTGAGTTTTGGATTAAATCACCTAACAAATATATTAACATAAATATCAAAAACCGTAGTAAGCCCTTCAGGGCTTTCTCCATTAAAGTAATCCCAAATTTTAATAAAAATTATTTGAAATCCCTAAAGGTTTGCTACAAATTCCCCCCTGTAGAGACGTTGCATGCAACGTCTCTACAGGGGGTTAGAGGGGTTCATCTTTAGCAATTATATAAGGTTTCATATTATTTGAAAGAGTGGGAAGCAAGCACAAAAACGGAGGTTAGAGGATAATCTCTAAATTAAAGCGTTTTCCAATTTGAGTGAGTTGGTTATTTTTAGCGTCATAACTCCAGACTTTCATCTGATGGTTTCCTGGGGGTAAAATTGCTGTAGGAACTCGAATCATCCAGCCTGATTTTTCATATTTGGGATTAGATAAAACTTGAACTACATCGGGTCTAGCAATATTGACTTGACCGACAGCAATTAATTGATTATTTTCCCCTAAACTTAAATAAACTGCATCCGCAGGTTTTGATTGTTTAGGAAGAATTGACCATCCACTCAGAGATAAATCATCTCGTTGATGAATGGGTTGGGTCGGAATAGATTCTATATTACCATTTAATGCTTGAGTTTGAGTGAATTTTAACGGTTGATTACTGCGTTTCCAAAACCAATGAGATTGAACTGTTTTATAGGGTCGATAAGTAGTTAAAACGTCCTGATAAATTAACGAAGCTGATTCGGATTTTAAAACTAAATCCCAAGGATTTTGATACCATAATTCATTGGTTAATAATAAAATATTGGGTTTTGTTTCATTGAGTTCTTGAATCACTTGCTGTTGTGCAACAGTCGGTTTAGCATAGAGAACATAACCATATTTAGAACAGGATGGTTTATTAAATAAATAATACCATAATCCTTCAGATGTTAAGGTATAAAAGCAAGATTGTTGATCAATTTCCGGTTTGAGAGTTTTCCACGCTTCTAAATAATCTGGTTTTAACAGTTTTTGATCCGAAGTTGATAAAGCGTCAGGAAGTTGAGTTAATTTTTCCATACCCTTAACAATATTAAAACTGGGTTCTGTTAAGATAATTATAGTCAAAATCAGAAGCATTAATATCTGTTGAATGGGAGTTATATTATATTGGGATAACTGCGGTTCTATTTTATGTTTATACCCTAGACAAATTAGATAAAATCCTAAAAAAGCCGTCATTAAGGCACCATGATAGGCGTGTCCTATATCGCTTCTATCGAGGGTAATTCTCATGTAAACGGATGCAGCAGTTAGGAGTAAAATAATCAGATAATTGTTTTGGATAAAAGAACGAAGTTTAAACTCATAATTTTTGAAGTCTAAGAGGAGATAAACTAAAATCCCACTTTGAACAAACATCGATAACCAAAAATTCTGTGAAGTCCAAGTGAGTTCTAAGGGAGGAAGAGGAATAAAGGAAATATAGCGTCCGTATTTTCCCCAATATAAGACTTGAGAGATAATGGCATTAATTTGATCAAAACCTAAGAGAATTAAACTAAGGATAGAAACAATAATAATTCCAATGAGTGAACCTCTGAGCCATAAAATAGTTGTTTTTTTAGGTAAAAATAATGATAAAATAGAAGCACATAAATAAACCGCTATAAAATATATTGCTCGGTCATAAATATAGAAAAAACTACTGGGAATTGATGCTCCAATTAAAACCGATAACCATTGTGCTTGGTTTGTTCGTGTTTCAGCTATTCTAAAAAACCGTAATGTTAATGCTAATTGAATAATAAAGCTGGTTCCTCTGCGTCCATCAAATTTATAAAAAATTCCATCGAAAACACAAAATAGAATACAGGAGACTAAAAATATTTTTAATCTGTTTTTATGAATGTTAGCTAAATTAATTAATTCCCACAATATCCAAAAATAGCCTAAACAGGTGATCACGTTTTCTAAGTTGACAAATAACCGAGTTAAGGCGATTCCATTATCTTGAGTAGCGAGATTTGTAGCTAACCAACTGGGAAGAACATCAACACCATACCCATGAATTAAAATAGTATTGATAAAGGGTTGTTTGAGTTGTATAAAGTTGGGTAAAAAGCCTAAAAATTCTCCTTCATGAAACGAATCTATTAAGGTTGAATTAATTCTAAACTGGTTTAATGGGGTATTAATTAACCAAGTCAGGAGTAAAATCGAACTGATTCCTATCCAAGTATAATGATGGTTAAGAACCTTTAAAATTGCTCTTAGGGGTTTTTGATTCAGATTTAAAACCAGAGTCACAATTAAGGCAGGAGTCAGGAGTAAAATAATATATTTGAGATAGTCTGTATAAGGACTAATATTGTCAATACTGGCTAAAGAAATTACCCCAGTTTGATTATTCCCAAAAGGGATTTTAATGGAATTGACCCAAGGAACTAGAATTAACCAAGTCGCTAAAGTTATCGTAATAATAGCGATTAATTTCACTTTAGATTGTTGTTTTTGTTCAGACATTTTTAAGGAGGGAATATCGTAGGGGTGGCGTCCCTCCCAACCCTCTAGGGATTTGGGTTAGGAGGGACACGAACCCTACATTTTTTTACAAATTAAACACGGATTGCTATCGTTAAGATTGCAGTTTGGAAACTGGATTAGGTGATTGATTTTGGGATGAGAAGGAATACAATTTATGTCCGGTAAAACTAATCATAGCCACACAAGCAGCACTCGCTAAACGAGACAGGGTTGGATGCCAACCTAATTCATTGATTAATAGTTGTAATAGCCCTAAATTAGCTAATAAACTATTTAAAGCAACGGTCGCAAACACGCCATATTGAACAAACCAGTTTTTCCAATACACTCCAAATACAAAGCGACGACTTAACCAAAAGTTGGTACTTAATCCCAGAAAATAACTAATTCCTAATGCAAAAACATACCATAATCCCGACTGAATGAGAATCGAAAAAACGAGAACATCAACAACGGTAGCCGCGCCGCCTGTGAATAAATAGCCGCCAAATTCTCGTAAGGTTTTTAAGGTTTGGCGACGGCGGGATAGGCGAGTATTCGTAGCGGCGGTTGTGGAGGCTTCTGCGTGAGCTTCTTCCACATATTCGCTATCACTATTGACATTCCAGAGGTTATGTTTACCCGGAGTTAAAACGTTGTCCGCCGCAAAAATTCCCATTAATAAACTATGATCTTGATTATTATACTTAAATGCGCCATAGCGTCCCACTAATTGTAAGTTTTGGAAGGTTTGTAAATAGCCTTGAATTTCTGATAAAGCGGTTTGATAATTCCCCGCATAGATAGGATAAGTTCGAGGTAAACGCACAATAAACCCATCAGAAATTGCTTGATTTTTTAATAATCCAATTTTCCGTAATTCTTTTTCAGCTAATATTCGCAGTTCATCTTCGGGACATTGCCATAAATCATCCCCAAAATTACACCAATATTCACAACAAAGGGGGGTTTGTTGAGTATTTGCTAACATTTCTGGCGACCAGTTAGCAAAATTGGTCACTCGTCCAACTTGAACTCTAGGGTCATTAATATATAACCAATTATCAGGGAAAAGATTTCCACCTTCTACCATTAAATAGACTAAAATTGTATTTCTAAATTTTAGAGATTTGGCTGCATCGATAACGGGTTGAGGGGGAGAAGATTGCAATTGTTGAACGAAATGTGTTAGAGGAATAGAAGAAATCACACCCCCACAAGCAACGGTGTTTTCCGCTTTTGTGATGCGGTTTCTGAGAGTAATATGGGTAACTTGAGAATTTTGATGATGAACTTGAATAACTTCTGTATTTAAGAAAATGGGTTGTTGATGTTGTTGTAAATAGTCAGCTATTTTTTCATAAAGTTGACCCGAACCCAAACGGGGAAATTGAAACTGGTCTATGAGATTTTTAACTTTGCCATCATTGCCTAAAATAGCATTTTTTATTGCTTTTGATAACGATAATCCTTTAATGCGTTGTGCAGCCCAATCTGCACTAATTTCTGTACAAGGAATTCCCCATAATTTCTCGGTGTAACCTTCAAAAAATATCTCTGCTAATCGTTTTCCAAATTTATTTTCAACCCATTCTGCAAAGTTATTAGTTTGGGATTTAGGAAATAACCGCACGGCTAAATAGGAGATAATAATTCTGAAAGTTTCAACTAATCCTAACGCAGATAAAACTTGTTTGGCTTTTAAGGGATAACTAAAATATTTTCCCCCATAATAAATCCGAGTTAAACGATTAACGGTAACTTGTTCAGTTCCTAAAACTTCATCCCAAAGTTGCAAAACCGGAGCAATTTTTGTATAAAATCGATGGGGGCCGTAATCTAAGATAAAGCCTTGATATTCTATACTTTTAGCTAACCCTCCCACTTGACTATCGCGTTCAACGACAACAACAGATTGACCTTGTTTCGTTAAAGTATAAGCCGCTGCTAGTCCGGCTGGGCCAGCACCTAAAATATAAATGGGTTCCATCACACCTAATCTTATCGTTGGATAAATTGTCTCTATCATACAAGATTAATTCGATAGTTTAACAAACTGACCCGATGAATACAATAATAAATCCTGAAAACGGCTAGGATTGTTTAAATTTAGGGTGTAGGATTGGGGTTGTACATTGTTAATGTGATAATCTTGAGTGACGACTGTATTTTTGGGCGTGAGAAAAAATGTGGTTTGGGGGTTGGATAATTGAAATTGATATTGATTGGGTTGGGGAGAATTAACAAGAATTTTGTCAGTGGGTTTTAGTAGAGTATTCATCATAACCAATAAAATGTTATCGGTATAGAATCTAACTTTTTCAAAGGGTTTATCGGTTGGTTTTTGCTCAAATTGAACGTTAAAGCGATTTTCAGGATCAAAAAGATAAAGACCTTGAATTAATCCGGTTCTGTATACATAAGCTCCTCTATAATTATCGGGAAGACTGGTAATTATAGGGGATTCTATGGGGATTTTTTGTAAACTAGATAATAGACTTTGAGAGAGTTCTCCGGCGAATTTCCAGTTTTGGTTAATAGAATGCAGGGATAATCCTAAACTGACTAATATAATCGAGGAGAGAATTAAAGTCAGTTGAAAATTACTGACTAAAATTGTGATGACTAAGGCGATATAAATAGAAGTGAAACTAGAAGCCCAATATAAATAACGTTCTCCTTGGGTATCAAAAGGGGATACAGAAACATTAATTGCAGGTAAAACACAAATCCAAAATCCCGCTATTAATAAGAGTAGGGTTTGAGGAATTTGAGAGGTTAGTTGATGTTTATGATAACTTAAAATAAAAGCCAATAATGAGATCAGAATTACTCCCAATAATTGTGTAATCCAGATTGTTAAATTAGAATTGAATTGAGGCGATAAAAAGCTGCGAGTTGGATAAATGATTAAATTGTATAAAATTTGAATCGGATTAAACTGAAGATGAATACCTTTTCCATATCCCCCGATGAAGGTTCCTAACTTTAGATATCGACAAACAAAATAAAACCCTAAAACTATTCCATAAAAGGAAACGATTGTCAAGAGTTTATTCAAAGTTCGAGGTTTTTCTTGTAAATATTGGTAGAGTTCATAGGCTAAAATTAACCCTGGAAAACTGACAATTGATTCTTTACACAATAACGCGGCTAAAAAGGCAGCTAAAGAGATCCATAATTGTATAGGTTGATAAAATTGTTTAAAGGTTAAATAAGTTGAAAAGGACAATAAAGCAAAAAATGTGGCGATCACATCAGTTCGGGCTGAAATCCAAGAAACGGCTTCAGAATGGGAAGGTAATAATAGAAAGATAAATCCGGCAAAATAAGGAATAAACCGTTTTAATTTTAATTCTAATCTTAAATTCAAACTTAATAAATAAGTAATTCTTCCCACTAAAAAAGAATTTCCTAAATGAAAGCCAAAATTAGTTAGATGGTAGCCAAACGCATTTAATCCCCAAATTTGATAATCTAAAAAACTAATCACTCCCAATAAAGGTCTAAAAAATAACGATTGACCATGTTGTTGATTCATCCATAATCCTAACGGCCCTAATTTAGACAATAAGGCAATTAAAACAAAATCATCCGATAGAAAAAAACTATTAAAAATGTTAGAATAAGCAGTGAATCCTGTCCCGGCAATAATTACAATTAAAACAATAGAATTAGGAGAGATTTTTGGAAAAGATTTTGTCTTCATTACCGTATTAAAATTTAGATAATATGAAATCCCCTTATAGATGCTACAAATGATCCACCCTAACCCCAGTAGAGACGTTCCATGGAACGTCTCTACTGGGGGGGGAATTTGTAGCCTACATTTAGGGATTTTGTATAACCCGATTTAAAGTAAGTTTTTTTAGTATCTGGTTTTGGGGCTATCCTGTCAAGTCATCAATTTCCCAAAATTTACTTAAACTTTTTGAAAAAAATAGCACCTCAACAGGTAATATAAAATCAGTCAATTTTAAGCCTCGTAATTGCACATATCCTAGCCTCAGAGAGTTGACCTCCGTTCCTGACGTGCTATGCTCCACAAAGAGTGTGTAAATATAAATTAAGAGGAGTGAATTTTATGGTCGCAACACCCGCTCGGACTCAAAACTTTAGTTCGCTGCAAAAAGAAGCCAACATCGCCCAACCTCGAACTATCTCCCATTTTGGCTTTACTAATCAAGTTGGGGAACTCCCCACCACCCCCTTATTTGGAACCGATGGTATCCGGGGACGGGTTGGAGGACTCCTAAGTGCGCCTCTGGCGTTACAAGTGGGCTTCTGGGCGGGTCAAGTTTTACGACAGCAGGCCCACCATCCCGGCCCGGTCATTTTAGGCCAAGATACCCGCACCTCTGGCAATATGTTAGCAATGGCCCTTTCTGCCGGATTAATTGCGGCGGGGTTGGAAGTCTGGCACATTGGGGTTTGTCCCACACCCGGAGTCGCTTATTTAACTTCCCAGTCTGAAGCCCTGGGTGGAGTGATGATTTCCGCCAGCCACAACCCCCCAGAAGACAACGGAATTAAATTTTTTGGAAAAGATGGTACAAAACTATCCACCGCCCTACAACAGCAAATAGAGGCGGGAATTAGAGGAACTGCCGATTTTCCGATTGTTTATAGCGACTGTGGCCAACACTATTATCGCCCCGAACTGATTCAAAATTATGCCCAATCTCTACATGGGCCGTTACTCCCGGTGACGAATTTACACCGGATGCGGGTGGTTTTAGATTTAGCTTGGGGGGCCGCAGTTCCCTTAGCAGCCCAAGTATTTAGAGAAATGGGGGCGGAGGTGATTTGCCTTCATGATCAACCCAATGGCCATCAAATTAACGTTAATTGTGGGTCTACCCATTTACAACAGCTACAACAAGCGGTTTTAGACCATCATGCTGATCTTGGATTTGCCTTTGATGGCGATGCAGACCGAGTTTTAGCCGTTGACGGTCAAGGACGGGCCGTGGATGGAGATTATATTCTGTATTTTTGGGGCCAAACCCTCAGCCAAGCCGGACAACTTCCCGACAATTTAATTATTTCAACGGTGATGGCGAACCTCGGTTTTGAACGAGCTTGGCAACAGTTCGGGGGCCAATTGATTCGCACTCCCGTCGGCGACCAGCACGTTCACGCCGAAATGAAACGCACTGGGGCGATGTTAGGGGGTGAACAGTCAGGACATATTCTCTGTCACCATTATGGAATTAGTGGGGATGGGTTACTGACGGCGTTACATTTAGCTACATTAGTCAAACGTTCCGGTCAATCTTTAGCAGAATTAGTCAATCAAAGTTTCCAAACCTATCCCCAACTGTTAAAAAATATCCGAGTTGAAGATGTGTATCAACGCCGTCATTGGCAAGAGTGTGAACCTGTAATCAAAGCCATTGAAACCGCAGAAGCTGCGATGGGAAATCAAGGCAGAATTTTAGTTCGCGCGTCGGGAACAGAACCGTTAATTCGAGTCATGGTTGAAGCTTCCAACGGTGATTTAGCCAATTATTGGGCAGAACAATTAGTCTCAGTCGTTCAGCAATATTTAGCCGTTTAACATTTTTCAAATACAGACTTCATCGCTGGTCAGGAAGAGTTCGATTATCGCACCATCCGCCAGCGATTTCGTTTGTTGTTTTTCCACAGCCCCTTGAAACTTGATCTATAATGAAGGCTAAATTTACAGCATTTATTTTTTTAATCCCTAATAAATAACTTCTGACTCCTAACTCCAATGGTTACAAAAGCCAAAAAAAAGCGAAAGAAGGTTAAAAAAAAAGCTAAAGCCAAAAAACCTACATTAAGTAAACAAGAAATTAAACTTCGCCAAAAGCAACGAGCAAAAGCGATTCAAAAAGTTATATCTTCATCATCAGGAATTATTGCTGCTGCTGTTGTTGTGGGAGCGATTTTATTTGGGGTTGCTGGCCCCAAATTAGCGATCGCAGGCGGCGGCGGAATTTTAGTTGTAGGCTTATCCTATCTTTACCCAGATATGGCCTTATGGGGATTTTTAATTTACCTCCCCTTTAGCGGCACAATCACCTACTGGATCGGCGGTGGCAGCCCTATTTTTCAACTCGCTAAAGATGGGTTTTATTTTCCAGCCTTATTTGCCAAATATAAGGAATGGAAACGCAAAGGAATGCCCATGATTGTTCCTAAAGCCTTAAAGCAACCTTTGATGGTACTTCTTGCTATCTGTGGGTTAACATTGTTATTAGTGAATGGGTTACAACAACTGAAACCAGAAGGGGGAGATAAACCCATTTTATTAGGATTAATGGGGTTAAAATCCTTTATTGGATACCTGCCCTTAATTACCTGTTCTTACTATCAAGTTAAAGGTAAAAAAGAACTCTTATTCCTAACTCGTTTAACCTTAGTTTTAGCCATTATTTGTTGTGTTTTAGGAGTCATCCAATATCAAATGCTGGCTAGTGGCCGTTGCAAAGGAACCGATGACCTCACCGGGGATGATTTATTCAAAGCCACTCTTGATGCTAAATGTTTCGTAGGCGGATCTTTAGTGTTTAGTCCCTCCCAAAATATGATTCGTTTACCCGGAACCTTTGTGGCACCTTGGCAATGGGCTTGGTTCTTAATTGCTAATGCTTTTTTTACCTTTGCCAGTGCCTTTAGTGATCCATCTCCCCTCTGGCGAACAACGGGTTTAGTCGGAATGGCACTGGTATTTGTAAATGCTGTGATTTCCGGTCAACGAATTGCCTTAGCATTAGTTCCCGTTGTCACCATTATTCTATTAGTTTTAACCGGACAAGTTGCTAACTTAAAACGATTTCTTCCCATTCTCGCCGGACTGGGTTTAGTATTAGGAATTGCAGCAGCAGCCAGCCCCGCATTTTTGCAAGAACGAATTGATAGTTTTGTCAGTCGTTGGAATGCTTCACCCCCCACCGATTTCATCTCAGAACAGTTTGGAAACAGTAGCGGCGGACAAAAAGGGATTTTAGGAAAAGGACTTGGACGAGCAACCAATGCAGCTCGTATTTTTGGAAAAACTCAGTTGATTGAAACCTACTATCCTAAACTGATTTTTGAAATAGGGCCAATTGGAGTCGCGGGTTTTCTCTATTTAGTAACAACCATGACCATTGTTGGGTTTAAATCCTATCGTTCTGTGAAAGATAAAAATTTACGGAGTTTTGGAGCTTCTTTTTGGGTTTTTGTGTTAATCATTAGCTACAATACCTATTATTACCCCCTGGATGTTGATCCAGTCACGGTTTATTATTGGTATTTTGCGGGTGTACTCTTTAAATTACCCGAAATTGATCGGGAAGAACGGAAAAAACTGATCGAAGCAGGTGAACTTGATCCAGATTCCTAAATAATG